>DASXRU010000158.1:0-11256 GCA_036506395.1 Pyrinomonadaceae bacterium
GCGTTCATGCGGCGCTCACCTTTTGCTCAGCCGCGGCGCGGCCAGGCTTTAGCCACTCGCGCTTGACCGTCGCGGGCGGTGCTGTCTTCAGCAATGCATGACGTTTGCCAGCGGAGATCTCATCCGTAACTTCAATGCTCATCTCACGGCTGAAGTCCCATGCGGCGCACGAGGTCGGCGTAGCGCGGGTCACTGCGGAGGCCTTCAAAACCGAACCTCCATGTCATATCTGGCAACCCGCCGCTGTGCTGCTGGAAATCCCTTTCGAGCCAGGCGAACGCCTGATCCTTATCGCCGAGACCGGCATATTGGGCGCCGCTCACGTCGCTTCATTTCAACCCTTCGATCAAGTAAAGGTCGGAAAGGTTACGGTAATACGAGTAGGCATATGATCTTCCGTCAGGCGTTAGCACGATTCGAGGGACATATTTCACTCCCACAAGGTCATCCGGCTTGATCTCTTTCCAGAGTTCCTTGCGCCCCGTCGAAAGATCAAGCCGATAGACTCTGACCGGCAATTCTCCCAGCCGGCCCACGTAGAGGGAGCGGCCATCAGCATGCCATCGAAGCAGCGTATCTCCAGCGGCAAGGCCCGAAACCGGACGAGGCTCTCCTCCGTCAACCGGGTAAATCCAGACCTTCCCATCGGGGTCAGTCGCGGCGAAGAATTTGCCATCGGGCGAGATCGGGTTCCCTGTCGAAATAGTTACCCCTTCCGGCGCGATCGGCCGGGGCGTTCCTCCCGCCAAGTCCCGTAGGTAAAGCCGCGTTGCGTGGCCCGGCTCGTTCCCCTGAAGAAGGAGTCTGTTCCCATCTGGAAGCCAGCGCCCGTTACTGTAGTTGATCGCATCATTCGTCAGCGGCTTTGGCTCTCCAGTCCCGGTTGGCAACAGAACAAGTTGCACGGCAGGGGTGCGGGAAACAGAGGCGATCACCCATTTCCCATCAGGTGACAAGGCCAGAGCCCAACCCTCACCGAGGCGGATCGCGGGCGAGCCGTCTGTTTTCCGAAGATAAGAGGAATAGAACATCCCGCCAGCATCTCCGCCGATGCCGAAGAGGAGTGTCTTTCCGTCGTCCGACAAATCGCGGGCGCCCGACCAATCGTGCCAGGACAGATCGCGCTCCTTCGTCTCGCCGGGGGGAAGACAATTGATCTCCATTCGCTCATTGTCGCGCGTTATGAGGACACGCCCATCGCGAGAGATGTCGTTGAGGGTTATCCCGCCCGGCCCGCGCGCAACCAGTCGCTCTTTCCCCGAAAGCGTCACAGCATGGAGAGCGCGGTTAACGCCCAGACCGCCCGCTGTCTCCGCAGTGAACCAGACCTCATCGCCGTTTGGCGACCAGGCAAGACCCCTTTCGCTCTTCCAGCCACTGGAAAGCGTCCTTTTATTTCCGGCGAGATCCACGACTGAGACGGAGCCGGCATCGTCAGTCTTGCTGAGAGTATGGTCCAGGAAGGCGATCAGATCTCCTTTCGGCGAGATCCGAGGGTTACCGATCCAGCCCGCCGTTTCGTACAGCACTTTGCCGATGGGAAACTCGAGACGGTTTCGTCCTTCGACCTCACGCACCACGGCAAGACCTGTGCCGTCCGGCGCCCAGTCAGCCCATTGAACATCTTCGAGAATTTCGCGGGGCGCAGCGCCGGAAAGCGGCATCCGGGCCAATGTACCGGTGTGAATCCATGACGAAACGGGACGGCGGCCAAGCGAGACGGCCATCTCTCCTGAAGAAGAGATCGCAAGAAGATCGGCATTGGGGAATCCAAGCGGACGGGATTCCGGGCTTTCAGGCTGCATTGAGAAAAGTTGAATGGTTTGTCCGTCCCACCCGGCGCTATAAATGATCGTGCGTCCGTCCGGGGCGAACCTGGCCGCGTGGATGTAGCCGCGACGAAAGGTGAGCCGTTGAAACGACGGCGGCGATTTCTCCGCAGCCCTTCGGCCCGCTAAGTAGGCGACAACAGCTACGGTCGTGAGCAACGCCACGCCGATCAGTAACGGCACAAGTCTCCGGTTTGATTGCGTCCTTGCGACAGCAACTGAAGTCGCAGTTGAGCCTGACGAACCCGACAGTGACTCCAGATCAAACACCAGGTCGCGCGTTGATTGGAATCTTTCAGCCGGGTTCTTTTCCAGACAATGGCTTACAACTCGCTCAAGCGCAGCCGGGATGTTTCGATTCGCTTGCGATAATTCAGCCGGCTCCTCCTTCAGAATCGCATTCATCGTTTCGATCGGCGAGTCTCTTTGGAAGGCGCGTTTTCCCGTCAGCATCTCATATAGGACGGCGCCGAACGAGAAGATGTCGGAACGCTGATCTGCCGCCTGCCCGCGAACCTGTTCGGGAGACATATAGCCCGCGGTCCCCATGACCATGCCCGTTCCTGTATCAGCGTCTGCCAGCATGGTCGGCGCTTCCGTCTGCAAAGGGTTCGCGGGCTGAATCAGTTTGGCCAGGCCGAAATCCAGAATCTTGACCTGGCCATCTCTGGTGATGAAAAGATTCTGCGGCTTGAGGTCGCGATGAATGATCCCGCGGTCATGGGCCGCCGCCAGACCGCGAGCTATTTGTAGTGCGTAATCAACCGCTTTGCGCAGCGGGATCGTGGTGGTATCGAGACGCTGGCGCAGGGTTTCACCTTGCAGAAGTTCCGTCACCAAATAAGGCGATCCGTTTTCCGTGCCTACATCATGGATTACCAGGATGTTTGGATGATTAAGCGCTGAGGCCGCACGAGCCTCCTGTTCGAAGCGGCGCAATCGATCTGCATCCGTCGAGAACGCAGCCGGTAATACCTTGATCGCGACTTCGCGGCCGAGTCTGGTGTCACGGGCTCGATACACCTCTCCCATGCCGCCTACGCCGAGTGGTTCGAGAATCTTGTAGTGATCGAGCGTGCGACCGATAACCTCTGCTTGATTGTTTTCTAATGACTCAGCCATCACTTCAAAAGCCGGCTCTTCGATGAAGCTATCCGATTGCTCGTGGGAGATGATAAAACTTTCAACTTCCTTCCGCAGCGACTCGTCACCGGAACACGCCTGGTCGAGAAAGGCGGATCGCTCGCCCGGTTTCCGCTCAAGGGCGGCTTGTAAGAGACTCTTGATCTGTTGCCAGCGTTCAGGCTTCATGGAGAAACAAGTCCAACAAACCCGGGAAGCTCCGATTAAGTGAGAACCACGCCGCAGTAATCGCTAATGCTTGACCGGCCCGAGCGTTTCGTCCAGCCAGCCGTTAACGATCGGCGCCGCGACTTCCAACGATGCAAAATGGCCGCCATCAAATAGCGCCAGCCGCTTCGGCTCCGGCAGTAGTTTGTAGAGTGGCTCGGCCTCGGTCTTAAACGCAAACACTTCGTCGTAGCGGCCATTCAGCAGAAGCTTCGGAGCCCGGATGTAGGGAACGAAGTTCACCGGATTAAACTCAGGCAGCCATTCAGTCCAGGCCTTAAATAGTCCGCCACCCATTAATATGATCGAGCGATAGCGGGTTTCAACCGCAGTAAAGATCAGTCCATCTCTGGATGCGCCTCCACTTATTCCGCAGTACGCAATCCTGCTGTTATCGATGTCGCTTCTTGTTTCGAGGTAATCCAGGCCGCGTCGCAGATCAATAGCTCGGTTGACGACGACGCTGCCATACTCGACTGTCTTTCCGCTCGGTCCCTTGTGGCCGGGCGGATACTCTCGCTCGATATGCCCCTTGAACACTACAGCGAAAACCGCCCGGCCAGATTTGATATAGGGCGCCATCAATGTCTCGACGTATTCCGGAACCGAACGGCCATAAAAGGCGTCATCGCCGGGAACGAATTGGATCGCTTGAAAAGGCTTTTGAGCGTTCTTAGGCAAATAAAGATAAGCTATTGCGCGTTCACCGCCTGCACCCGCTATGGTGATCTTTTCGCGTCGCCACGCCTCTGTTTCGATGACCTCGACAATCTGCGGATCAAGCGCCGTCTTTTCATAACGATAGTGGCTTGCCAACGCTTCAAAGCCAATAGCTTTCGATGGCACGAAAACAGCGGCTTCCTGTTTAGTTACAATCTTCATCGCTCCCTGATCGCTGGTAGCACCAGGAGAAGTGAGAGCGCAGCGGAAGCCCAGTGAGCTGGAACTGTAGAAACCCGGAAACGCGCTAATCCGGCCAAACATATATGCAGGGTCTTGCCATGATCCTCCGGGAGCACTGAAGCCGTCTTCTTGTTGGTTGAAACACCACTCACTCACATTGCCGGCCATGTTGTAGCAACCGTAGGGACTCATTCCGAATTCGAAGCTATCAACCGGCACCGGAGCGCTGCCGCGGAAGTTTGCGCGGTGCTCAAAGGTCTCTCCCGGACGACTCCATCCCCATGGCAACGTCATCCCGGTGAAATGCGTTTTGGTTCCGTTGCGTGCCGCCTTCTCCCACTGAAATATCGTCGGTAACTGCTTACCTCTGAACTGAGCATAAGCAGCCGCTTCATACCAGGTAATGTCTGTAACGGGATACTCTGCTTTACTCTCCGGATAATTCTGGTTGGACCAACTGCGTGGACCTGGCAATCCTGTTCGATCGTGCATCTGGCTCAACGCTTCATCCCAGGACAAGACTCGGCCATCTTTGACGAATGGGTATTTCCAGAACGAATTCTTCAAGTAGCCGCCCGCGTTAATGAACTCTTTGTATTCGTGGTTAGTGACTTCAAACTTGTCGATAAAATAGTCGTCGAGGTGAGCGCTTCCTGTGGGAGGCTGGTCCCAACTGACCAATTTATAATCTCCACCCGGGACAAAACTCATTCGGTCAGGGACATTTCGGGCTACGAACATTTTCTCTTCCAGATGGATTGCCGCAGGTACCAGGTAGGTGCTCTCTGCCCGGCTAAGCGCACTCGATATAGTCTTCTCGATCGGCGCGTAGCCATCCTGCTCAATATAAATGACATATTCGCCACGCGCGATCTTGAAATGACTTATCGGTGTATTGCCAATCAACTGGCGTGGCAGAGGTTGGTCGGATTCATTACTGGGAAAGAGTTTGAGGTAAACGCGCGCGCTGCTCGGCTCTGTCGTCACCGAAATATCATCAGAGATCTCAGGCATCAGCCGCGCTATCATCGCGTCATTCGGCAAGTATTTCTGCACCTGGATTGCCAGCGTATAAGCCTCTGAGTATTTCCGCGACCGCGCGAGTTCTTCTACTTTTGAAACAGACCTCTCGGCCCATCCCAGGTTTGCTCTATGACGGTAGTAGAGAACAGCAGCCGTAATAACTATTGCCAGCGCGGCAATTGCTTGCAGCTTAGGCTCCCTTATTCGGGCAATTAGATTCTCTCTCGTGGAGGTGGCGATCGCCTGGACCGCTACAGTCTTGACGGCCGACCGCGGGAATGTCTGCTCTGACGCGCGTACGCTCGTCACAGGCTGAGTTTTGCCAGTGGTTATTTCCGATGACAGCGAGCTCTCGAGTTGGGCCTTAAATTCTATTTGCTGCTTGAGACTTCTCAAATCGGCGAGCGACTCTTCCGCTGTCTGATATCGGTCCTCACAGTCCTTTCGCAATGCTTTGGAAATGATCCCTTCCAGGTCTGCCGGAACCTCGGTTACGAATTGCGAGAGCGGCAGTGGCTCCTTATCCAATATTGAAACAATGACATCGCTGGGGGTTGCGCCTTCAAAAGGAGTGCGGCCGGTGAGCATCTCGTAAAGCACAATTCCCAGGCTGAAAATGTCTGTTCGTTCGTCGACTCGTAACCCGCGAGCCTGCTCCGGCGACATGTAGTGGACGGTACCCATCACCATTCCCAGCCTGGTATTTACCAGCGTCGCTGATTCCGACTCGACGGTCTTTCGTTCTGTTAATTTTGCTAGTCCGAAGTCTAATACTTTAATTAGACCGTCTTGCCGTAACATCACGTTATCAGGCTTGATGTCTCGGTGTACGATCCCTAATCGATGCGCTGCTGCCAGCGCAGAAGCGATCTGGATAGCGATATCGAGCGCTTCACCGATCTTCAACTGCCGCCCCGTAATATGTTGGCGCAGGGTCTCGCCTTCAATGAATTCCGTAGCCATGAAATAATAGGAATCTATTTCTCCGATCTCATAAATGGTCAGAATGTTTGGGTGGTTGAGCGCTGACACGGCGCGTGCTTCCTGCTGGAAGCGACGCACGCGCTCATCGTCTCGAGTGAAATGATCGGGTAAAAGCTTTAGCGCCACCTTGCGGCCGAGTCTGCCGTCTTCCGCCAGATATACCTCTCCCATTCCGCCTGTACCCAAATGATCAAGAACCCGGTAGTGGCCCAGCGTTTGGCCCATTACCGATTCCGCTCCTTTGCTCGCTATCGAGTCAGCCATGACTTCAAAAGCCGGCTCTTCGATAAAGCTATCCGATTGCTGGTGGGAGATGATGAAACTCTCAACTTCCTTGCGCAAGGACTCATCACCGGAACACGCCTGGTCGAGAAAGGCAGATCGCTCGCCCGGTTTCCGCTCCAGTGCGGATTCCAGCAAAGCCTTGATGCGCTGCCAGTGTTCAGGCGTCATGGCGCTTACTGTTTGGCCAATTCGTGATACAGCCAGGCTTTGGCCGACCTCCACTCGCGTTTGACCGTGGTGGCTGACAGATGGAGGACTTCAGACGTCTCCTCGATCGTTAACCCGCCAAAGAATCGCAGTTCAACGACACGGGCTTGCTGCGGGTCAATATCGGCCAAACCTTTCAACGCTTCGTCGAGCGCAACGACTTCCGCCGCCCGCTCCTGAGATATAACCATTGCTTCGTCGAGTGCGAGATGCTGGGCGCCGCCACCACGCTTTGCGAAGGCGTGACTGCGCGCGTGATCCACCAGAATTGTCCGCATTAACTCGGCGGCGATGGCGAAGAAGTGCGCCCGGTTCTGCCAGTGGACATCCTTTCGATTAACGAGTTTGAGATAAGCTTCGTTGACCAGCGCCGTCGTCTGCAGTGTGTGGCCGGGATGCTCGCGGCTCATGTAACGGTGCGCCAGGCTGCGTAATTCCTGATGAATCAGCGGCATTAATTTATCGAGGGCGGCCTTATCGCCGCTACTCCACGCGATGAGCAGTTGAGTTACTTCGTGCGTAGAGTTCTGTCTCATCCTCACTACCTCGCTAACCAGGGGGGCAAATTCTATCACCGTTTCCTCGCTCCTCTCGCACTCTCAAAAAATTCCCCGTAGCCTGGCCCATTTCGCGCCGAATTCTCGCTTAATAGGCTGAAGCGAATCTGATTTACCAGCGTCCCGCCGGAAGGCGGGCGCAGATCGATTGGCAATGATTTGGTAATTGGGATTTGCCAGGGAGAATGACCATGAAGCGCCGGCACCACCCCATCTTGATCCTCGGGATAATTATTTCACTCTTGAATCTGGTGGTGTGTCCCGGCACGAAACTGACGCAGGCGAAGCCGGCTCAGCGAAACCTTAGACCCGTTCTGCAGGAAGGCTTGCTCGATAAGATGTCCCTCAGTTCGTTTCCAGGCCGCCGGATGGTCCCGCCCCATGCGGAAGAAACTGAGTTTGAACCCTTGCCGGCATTGGTGCCTGCGGGAATAACCTTCACCGTGAACTCAACCGCTGATCCGGGAACTGGCGGTTGTGATTTGAGTGAATGCACGCTTCGTGAAGCGATCACCGCGGCAAATGCCGCCGCCGGCGCCGATAACATCAGCTTCAACATTCCCGGTGGCGGTGTGAAAACCATCACGCCCACCTCGTTCTTACCGTCGATTACCAGCCCCGTAGTCCTTGATGGCTACACGCAACCTGGCGCGAGCTCGAACACGCTGCCTGACAATGACAATGCTGTGCTGATGATCGTTGTGGACCTCTCCGCGGCAGGTGGTGGCGGGATTTCGATTAGCGCCGGGAGTAGCACGGTGCGCGGGTTGGTGATTAATCATGGTGGCAATTCCGCAATCAGCATGGATACCAACGGCAACAACATCATCGAGGGCAATTTCATCGGCACGAATGCAGCCGGCGCCACCGATACCACGCCCGCCCTCGGAACTGCTAATGGCGTCCTGGTCCAATTCGGATCATCCAACAACATCATAGGCGGTACGACCCCGGCGGCTCGCAATCTTATCTCAAATAATAGCGCCGGCGTTGCGCTCTTCGGGGGCACAGGGAACCTGGTGCAGGGCAATTTTATCGGCACTGATCGCACGGGGTCTGCGGATCTCGGTAACGGCACTGGTATCAGTATCTCAGTCAGCACCAATAACACCATTGGCGGCACCACGCCAGGAGCGCGCAACGTTATTTCCGGGAATACCACTGGCATCAGCGTTGGCGCCGCCAACACTATCATTCAGGGCAACTACATCGGCGTGAACGCTACGGGCGGAGCCTTCACCGGCAATGGCGGCCTGGCCATTTTCGTGGGCAGTTCCGGCACCGTGATTGGCGGAACCACTCCCGCTTCACGCAATGTCATCTCCGGTCACTCCATCGGTATCGGTCTAAACACTGCGGCATCGACCACAGTGCAGGGAAACTTCATCGGCACGGATGCCGCAGGCGTCGTACCTCTGGGCAACAGCAATATTGGTTTGTCCATCGCCAACAGCTGTAACAACTCTTTGATTGGCGGCACATCGCCGGGCGCAGGCAACGTAATCTCAGCCAATGGAACCGGCATCTTCTTCAATTCAGGCGCCTCCACTGGAGTGACCGTGCAAGGGAACCTGATCGGAACAGACGCAAACGGAACAGCTGATCTGGGAAATGCAACTGTAGGAATCAATGTTTCAACTCCCGAAGTTGGGCTGGTGATTGGCGGAAGCAATAGCGCCGCCCGCAACGTTATCTCCGGCAATAATTCAATAGGGCTGTTTTTGGCCTCGTCAGGATCGACAGTTCAGGGAAATCTGATCGGTACGGCCATCGACGGATCGAGTCCACTGGGAAATGGGTCCTTCGGCATACAGGTACCGGGCAGCAATAACCAGATAGGTGGCACCGCTGCGGGAACAGCTAACGTGATCGCTTTCAATGGAGACGCGGGTGTGTCCGTCGCCTCTGGAACGAACAACGCCCTGCGCCACAATTCAATCTATTCCAACGCTACGCTGGGCATTGATCTGGCAACTACGGGGATCACCGCCAACGACCTGTGCGATACAGACGCGAGCGCTAATCTCCAGCAAAACTTTCCCATCCTGAACTCCGCCGTGAATTCGGGTGGTGTAACTACGATCCAGGGAACACTCAACAGCACGGCCAGCACCGCCTTCACTATCGACTTCTACTCCAACTCTTCTTGCGATGCCTCTGGCTACGGCGAAGGACAGATCTTTCTTGGGTCGACGACTGTCAATACAGACGGCAGTTGTAATGCCAACATCAATGTCAGCCTTCCGGTCACACTGGCGCCCGGCGCAGTCGTTACGGCGACGGCCACCGATCCGCAGGGCAACACCTCGGAGTTCTCGCAGTGTGCCCAGGCAGTCGGAATGAATCCGCCGTTGGCAAACAACGACTCCTTCAGCACCAACGAAGACACCGCGCTGAACGTCGCAGCACCCGGCGTGCTCCTCAACGACACGGACGCCGATCCCGGCACGACGCTGACTGCTCAACTTTTCGCCGGCCCATCGAACGGTACGTTGTCCCTTAACCAGAACGGCTCATTCATCTACACGCCCGCCGCCAACTTCAACGGCACGGACAGCTTCACCTACCGCGCCTCGGACGGCACAAACACGAGCAACACTGCCACCGTTCAGATCACCATCAATCCAGTCAACGATCAGCCAGTCGCTGACGCGCAGTCAGTTACGACGAATGAAGACACGGCCAGGGCTATCATGCTCACCGGTTCGGATGTTGAAGGCGGCGCCCTGACCTACTCGGTCGTCACCGGCCCGACTCAGGGCAGTTTGAGCGGCACGGCTCCTAACCTGACATACACGCCCGCCGCCAACTACAACGGCGCAGACTCGTTCACCTTCAAGGTCAATGACGGGCAGCTTGACTCTAACGTTGCCACTGTCTCAATCACTATCAACGCAGTCAACGATGCACCCATCGCAAACGATCAATCTGCCACCACAGATGAGGACACCGCCAGGGCTATTACGCTGACGGCCTCAGACGTTGATGGCGATACCCTGACTTTTAGCATCGTCACTGGCCCCGCGCACGGCATCTTGAGCGGCACCGGCGCGAGTCGCACTTACACGCCCGCGGCAAACTACAACGGCACAGACACTTTTACTTTCAAAGTCAACGACGGCACCGTTGATTCCAACATTGCGAATGTCAGCCTCACTATCACTACGGTCAACGACGCTCCGCTGGCAATTGATGACAGCTACAACACAGCCGGAAACAGCACCCTGACTGTCCCCGTTCCCGGCGTGCTGGGCAACGATACTGATGTCGAGGGCAATGCGCTGACGGCCATTCTGGTGAGCAGTGCGTCAAACGGCACTTTGAGTTTCAATCCGAACGGCTCGTTCACATATACGCCCCACAGCAACACCAGCGGCACAGACAGCTTCACCTATCGCGCCAATGATGGCAGCGCGGATTCCAACGTCGCTGCGGTCACTATCACAGTAACGGCGGCTCCGACGCCAACGCCGACGCCGACGCCGGCAACCGTGCAGTTCAGCCAATCAAGCTATAGCATCGTCGAGGCTTGCACCTCCCTGCCGGTGACCATCACCCGAAGTGGCGACATATCCGGCACGGCCACCGTTGAGTACCAAACTGCAGACGGCACGGCCACCCGGACCATGGATTACAACTTCGCCGCCGGCCGCCTTTCCTTCGCTCCCTTCGAGACATCGAAGACGATCTATCTGCTGATTAACGATGATGCAAAAATCGAAGGCACGGAAGAGTTGACCATCTCCCTGAGCAATCCTTCTGGAGGAACCCTTGGCACACCCTCAACAGCCACAATACAGATTCTGGATAACAACCCGGAATCAACCACCAACGTCATCGATAACTACCCAACCTTCATTTGCCAGCAGTATCATGATTTTCTCAACCGCGACCCTGAACCAGGTCCGGATGGAGTCTTCGCGACCGCAGACGACGCGCTGCAGTTCTACCTGAATATCATTAACAATTACTTGAATACGGCACCATGCACGCCCGGCGATATCGAGTGCAATAAGGTCATACGTGGTGTCGAGTCAGCCAATTTCCTGCGCTCACCGGAGTTTCAGCGAAAAGGCAACTATGTAATGTTCCTGTATATGGTCTCCATCGGGCAGAGA
>DASXRU010000159.1:0-10534 GCA_036506395.1 Pyrinomonadaceae bacterium
TTGATGTAGAAAAGCCAGCCCAAACCCATGCCAATTCCAGCGGCTGCAAGTGAGATGATAATGAAGTACCACTCCGCCAGATGGCTATCCGGAACCTTGTCTACTGCGCGGGCAAGATTGAAGCCGGTATCTCCGTAGGGAGGCGCGCCCGGTCCGATTCCAGCAATTTCCCTTCCGCCGTGTACAGCTTCGCTCGCATTCGGCTCTTCCGCCTGAAGACTTCCGTACTCACCTTTGGCTTCGGGCCCATGCTTTTCGCCGAAGCCTCCCGTATGTGGATTCCAGATTATGGGATCCATCCAATTAACGATATTCATCTTTCCACCGATGTGTTTGCCGCCGGTGAAAGCGGTACTGATGCCGATGAAACCGCCGACCGTCGCCAGGATTGCCAGCACAGCCAGGGGCACCCACATCGAAGGCGGCGACTCATGCGGCGTGTGCACATGCCCGTGATCATCGTGGCCGGACACGTGCGCTGCCGCACCAACATGCTCGCCCGGCTCGTGGCGCGGACGATCTCCGGCAGACTCCAGGTGCGCATCATGAGGCTTAAGGCCCTTGTCGTACTCGGAAGCATGCGCTTCATCGGCTTCACCGCCGGCGGGGACTTCCAAAAACTTTTCCCGGCCCCAGAAAGTCATCGCCACCAGTCGGGTCATGTAAAACGCTGTGCAGGTTGCCGCGATCGTTCCCACGATCCAGAGAATCCAACCAACAGGAATGAAAGTCGTCGACGCAGTGCGCCACAGAATTTCGTCTTTGGACCAGAAGCCGCTGAACGGAATGATGCCGCAGATCGCCAGCCAGCCGGCAAGAAAAGTCAGATACGTGTACGGCATGTACTTCTTGAGCCCGCCCATGCGCCGCATGTCCTGCTCGTGATGCATGCCGTGAATCACGCTGCCGGCGCCCAGGAACATTAATGCTTTGAAGAAGGCGTGCGTCACGACGTGGAAGATGCCAATAACAAAAGCGCCGACGCCGCAGGCAAGGAACATAAAGCCCAGTTGGGAAACGGTCGAATAGGCCAGGACTTTTTTGATGTCGTTTTGTGTGATGCCAATCGTCGCGGCGAACAGGGCTGTGGCCGCGCCGACCACCGCCACCACCAGCATCATTGTTTGCGAGTGCTGGAAGATAACGTTGGTGCGCGTCACCATATAGAGTCCCGCCGTAACCATCGTCGCGGCGTGAATCAATGCAGAGACCGGCGTGGGACCGGCCATCGCGTCCGGCAGCCAGACGTGGAGCGGAAGCTGGGCCGACTTGCCGCAGGCGCCGATGAAAAGCCCCAGCGCAATCCACGACAAGACGCCCCAGTGCCCCAGTCCTTCAATGGGAAACGTAGCCGCTTGCGACATTACCTCCGTGTATTGCGTCGCCCCGAAAGTTGCGATGATGCCAAAGATCGCCAGAATAAATCCAAAGTCGCCGATGCGGTTCGTGATAAAAGCCTTGCGCGACGCATTGGCCGCTTCGTCGCGATCAAAGTAGTACCCGATCAAAAGGTAAGAGCAGAGACCGACGCCCTCCCAGCCGACGAACATCATGACGAAGTTCGAGCCCATCACCAGTACCAGCATCGAAAACATGAACAGACCCATGTAGGCGAAGAAGCGATAGTAGCCGCTGTCCCCATGCATGTAGCCCGTCGCGAACACAAAGATGCATAGGCCCACCCCGGTGACGACCAGCATGAAGACGGCCGAAAGTGGATCAAGCTGATAGCTCCACTCGACATTCAACGTGCCCGCACCTACGACCGGCGCGCTTCCCACAAGTATGGGCTGGTTACGTTCGCTCTCAGGCCTTGAGGCGCGAATCTGTTCGGCCTGTTCCAGCGCCCGCAGCGAACCGCGTTCCTGGGACCCGAGCGTTGTGCGTATGGCGCCACCGGGAATCCATGTGAAGACTGCCTGAGTTGTGACGTACGGATTGGGCCAGACAGCATTGCGCCCGAAACCGTAGGAATAAATCGCTGCGACGCTAATGAGGAACGAAAGCGCTATCGAGCCGACGGCGATGCCGCCAATCAGCTTCTCGGAAAACCGAAACCAGCGGCCGAAGATGCCGTTAACAGCGGCGCCGGCGAGCGGCAACAATGGAACCAGCCAGATGAAACGATACATAAAGCTGTCAGTTGTTAGTCGTCAGTTGTTAGTTGTCAGTTGTTAGTTGTGTTTTTGCAACTGACCACTAACAACTGACCACTAACCAAAACTTACCACTTCAGGATATCAATCTGATCTACCCAGATCGTTTCTTTATTCCGGTAAAGCGCAATGACTATCCCGAGGCCGATGGCTGCCTCGGCAGCGGCAACCACGATAATGAAAACCGTAAAAACCTGTCCGGCGAGCGCATTCACGTTGCCCGTATCCTGCAAGTAACGCGAGAACGCAATGAAGTTCAAATTCGCCGCGTTCAAGATCAACTCGATGGACATGAAGATGACGATTATGTTTCGCCGCGACAAAACTCCCGCCACGCCCACGATGAAGAGCAGTGCGCCCACGACCAGGAACTTGGAAAGATCGGGATGCTTCAGACTTTCCAGCACCAGAGAGACGCGCCCATTCGGCGCTTCCTGGAGAAGCAAACAGTAAATCGAGAGAAAGAAATGGCTCATGAAAACCTGTGTTCCCAGCGCAACCATGAAAGGTTCGCCTACTCCAGCTCGGCCGGAGAAGCCTGCTGCAAAACTTCCGGAGCGACGTCGTCCGCTGCCGCCTCTTGCTTGAGCGTCCGCGCCAGCATTACCGATCCGATGATCGCCACCAACAATAGAATGCTGGCAATTTCAAACGGGAGTGAAGCAAACGTGTAGAGCTTATTGCCCACGCGCTCAGTTTCCGATGAAATCGTGCTGGTGCCGGTCGCACTCGTAGATTGTTGCGACTGCACCATCGCGCGCCGCTCGGCCGCCATCGAAACGGCCTCCTCGTCTCGTTTTTGCAGTCCCTGGTATCCGGAATTGATCGCGTAAAGCAGGCCGGCTACCAGCAGAAGACAAAACAAAAGACTTGCGCCCACCTGCGCCGGACGGTTGAAGATTGCCGCGCGCCCATGCTCTTCGGCGCCCACGTTGACCAGCATGATAACGAATATGAAGAGCACCATTACGCCGCCGACGTATACCAGGATTTGCACACCGGCGATGAATTCAGCGCCCAGAAGGATGAAGAGGGCGGCGACGGAAACGAGTGATGAAATCAGAAACAGCGCGCTGTGAACGGCATTGCGCGCCATGACGGTCAAAAGACCGGCGAAGATCGCCGAGATGGAGAAAATCCAGAAGAAGACTGCTTCCCAACCGGAAAGGACCATGATCTTTGTTCTTGGAACTTTGATCTTTGAGCTTTGAATTAAGGTCTTCGGTTCTTCTTGTTTGCTGCGCCCTCTTTAGAACACAACTTCCAAGAACAAACAAAGAACAAAGATCAAAGTCCAAAGAACAACGTCTTCAGCGCGTGTACTTAACTGTCTCGCGGCCCTGCTCGAGCATCTCGCGATTCCAGACGAAACCGGCGCGCGAATAGGTCGCCAGCTCAAAGTCCTGCGTCAGTTCCAGACAGGCAGTCGGGCACGCTTCCTGGCAGAGGGCGCAGAACATGCATCGCGAGGTGTCAAAGATAAACTCATCGAGCACCTTCTTCTTCCGCGGTTTGCCGGCCACTGTGATTTCGATATCCATCGCCAACACGTCGATGCAGTCTTCCGGACACGCGAGCGCGCAGAGATTGCAGGCAATGCACAGCGTGTCGTGCGTTTCGGGATCCATGTTCAGGCGCGGCGCGCCGTGAAAACGGGGCGCCACATCGGGACGCACCTTTGGATACTGCTCCGTGTAAATGCCTTTGCCCGCCACGGAGTCTCTATCGGTGAGCGCGCCGACGTTATATTTCAGCGTCAGGCCGAGACCTTTCAAAAGGTCGACCATGAAGAAGCGCTTCAACTTCTGGGTGAACGTGGGTTTGGGAACTGTAACTACCGGCATAATTGCAACTCCATCCTGGCAACACTCTGATACGAATCTTCTCTTGCGTTCAATTGTAGCACCTGCGACGCTCTATTCTTTACCAGCTACCGGTGCGGGAGTTGCCGCCAGCGGCGCAACCGCGGGTTTGCCTTGCGGCAAATCCACCAGCCGGATGTTGCGTCGCTGCTTCTTCAGGTTGAAATCCCGGGAGCGCCAATTGATCGAAGAGAGCACGGCGGCAGTCAGAAACAAGCCGCCGATGCCGAATGCGATCACGACTGCTTTCCCAGTCGGTGTCAGCTCCAAGCCGGGCGACAATGATCTAATTGTGTGTAACCCATGCCAACCGTCCAGCGCCTGCACCGTAAAGATCGCGATTGCCGAGATGACAATGTTTGTAAGCGATGCGGGCAGCAGCCACTTCCAACCAATATCCATCAGTTGGTCGTAACGAAATCGCGGCAGAGTCCAACGCAGCCAGAAATACAGGTAAAGCAAGACCGTCATCTTTACCAGGAAGATGGCAATGCTCGCCGCCACGAAAAGATTGTGATAACCGTGGGCCTCCAGCTGGTGAACGAACGGAAAGTACCAGCCGCCCAGGTAGAGTGTGGTCGCGATTGCCGACACCACCACCATGGCCGCATATTCCGCCATGAAGAACAGCGACCAGCGGAACCCGGAGTATTCAGTGTGAAAGCCGGCCACCAGTTCTGATTCCGCTTCCGGCAAATCAAAAGGCGCCCGGTTATTTTCGGCAATGCCGCTGATCACGAAGATGATGAAGCCGAGCGGCTGATAGAAAAGATATGGCAGCGGGCCGTTGATAGCCTGGGCATTGACGATGCCGGAAAGGGACAGCGTCCGGGCAAACATCAACGCGCCGATAATCGCGAGTCCCATCGACACTTCATACGAAACCATTTGGGCGCTCGATCGCAACGCACCCAGCAATGCGTACTTCGAATTTGACGACCAGCCCGCCAGGATCAGTGCCAGCACGCCAACGCTCGAAACTGCCAGCACAAACAGCAAGCCGATGTTGACGTCGGTAATCACGCCCCAGTCAGGACCAAAAGGTACGACGGAAAAAACAACGAAGGCAGCTACCACCGCAATGTATGGGGCGAAGAAGAAAATCCAGCGATCCGCCTTTTCAGGAATGAAGTCTTCCTTTACCAACAGCTTCAAACCATCGGCGATCGGCTGCAACAGTCCCCATGGACCAACGCGCATAGGTCCCAGGCGGGCCTGCATGAAGGCGGAGATTTTTCGTTCCGCATAGGTTGCGTACGCCACCCAAAGCGCGACAATCGTGACTACCGCGCCAATCTGAACAAAGGGCCAGATGACATGGTTGATGGTCTGCTCGCTGAAAAACTTCAGCAAGAACGTGTCGACAAAGTTAATTGGCGCTAGTGCTGTAATCATGCTTACCACACTTCGCTGAGATGGTTTCAAAGGCGGCGGGACAAGTCCCGCCTCTAAACGACCGCGTTAAAGTTATCTGTCAATCTCGCCCAACACGATATCCAGGGTGCCGATGATCGCCACCACATCCGCCACCAGGTGGCCAATGCACATCTGCCGCAGCGCCTGCAGGTTGATCATCGACGGCGGTCGCACGCGCATGCGCCAGGGCTGGGCTGTGCCGTCGGAGACCAGGTAGCATCCTATCTCGCCCTTCGGCCCTTCGATCGAATGATAGTAGTCACCAACCGGCGGCTTAACTACCTTCGGCACTTTGGCATTGACCGGGCCGTCCGGAAGGTTATCAATCGCCTGCCTGGCAATCCGCCGCGATTGCCGCATCTCTTCGAGGCGAACCAGATAACGATCGTAGGTGTCGCCGTTTTCGCCCAGCGGCACTTCAAAATCCATGTCTGCGTAGGCGGCGTAAGGTCTGGCTTTGCGGATGTCCCAGGCCACACCAGAGCCGCGTAATGCTGGGCCCGACAGACCAATGGCAATGGCTTCGTCGCCCGAGATCACGCCAATGCCCACCGTGCGACTTAACCAGATACGGTTTTCTGAAAGCACCGTCTCGTACTCATCGAGGCGCTTCGGAAAGTTGTCAGTGAACTGTCGCACGTCTGCTTCAAAGCCGTCATAAGCATCGTTGGGCATGCCGCCAATACGCCACGCGTGGCAGGTAAGCCGCGCTCCAAACTGGCGCTCAAAAATCTTTAGAATCTCTTCTCGCTCGCGCAGCGCCCATAGCAAGACTGTTACTGCGCCGATGTCCAGAGCGTGCGTCGCCAGCCAAAGTAAATGTGAAGCTATACGGTTTAGCTCAGTCAGAATGGTGCGAATGTAATGCGCCCGCCGGGGAACATCCAGACCCATCATCTGCTCGACAGTTTCCACCCAAACCAGTCCGTTAGAGACAGCCGCGATGTAATCCAGCCGGTCCCAGTAAGGGGCGATCATGGGATACATCCGGTTTTCCGCAATCTTTTCCATCCCTCGATGAAGAAAGCCAATGTCGCAATCAACGTCAATGACAGTTTCACCGTCGAGCTTCAGCACCACGCGCAACACGCCGTGGGTTGAAGGATGCTGCGGCCCCATGTTGAGCGTCATCTCGGGGCTATCGAGCAGCGTCTCTCTGGTGGTTGCGATCTCTACTTGATGCATAATTCTTCGTTCAAACTTCAGGAAGCTCTGACTATTTACCGCGAAGCGGTTATGACCTCCAGCCCAGGGTTGCCGCCGCGGCTACCCTGGGTGTCAAATTCCAATCCGCCACACCCCCGATGGGGTTGCGTCATCTTTGATCCGCCTGCATCTTAAGCCGCGGGGACGGTGGACTCCACTGGTTTATAGCAGCCGGTAACACTCCACGGCTCGATCACCAAACCTATTTCCGCGACTTCGCCTTTGTTTCGCTTCTCCACTAATTGAAGCGCGATGGCTTGGGCTGCACTTGCTTTGTTCCAAACATTCCGTGGCCGTATCGTTTCCATCAATACGAAGCCAGCCACCTTTGCCGCTTCAGGCGTGTCAAAAACTTTCGCGTCGTAATGGGCGGCAATCTCTTTAGGGGTCATTGATCTTTGTACTTGGTACTTAGTACTTGGTACTTAGCGCTTTGTACTCTGCGCATTCGAACCGACACTCATTCAAAGCTCAAAGTACAAAGTTCAAAGCTCCGAAAAACTGCTTGCTGCTTACCGCTCACTGCCTACTTATCTTTCGGCATTACTTCCTTGCCACCTTGAAATATCTCGCGCACGAGGCGCTCTTCGGGAACGGAAAGAACCTCCAGGCCGTAGCCTCGTCTTTGTTCAAGCTGCTCGCGCTGCACCTCCGTAAATTCCGGCAGGTGCTTTTCTGTCCATTCGTTCTCGACAAACTCGAGCGGGTAATCCTTCCTCAGTGGATGGCCTTCCCAGTCCGGAGGCAATAGTATGCGGCGCAGATCAGGATGATTGCGAAAGTTGATACCAAACAGATCGAATACTTCACGCTCCAGCCAGTTTGCCGCAGGCCACACGCCCGTCACGCTTTCAACTCCTTCGCCGGCGTTCACCGTCGCCTTCAAACGCACGCGTTCATTTGCTGAGATCGAGTAGAGATTGTAAACAACTTCGAAGGGCGCTGCCCTGTTATCAGGATAATGTACGCAAGTTAGGTCGGAAAGATAATTGAAAGGTGTTTGCTGGTCGTTTTTCAGCGCCTCGCAGACCTGGACCACGCGAGCCGGATCGATTCGGATCGAGAGTTGGCCGAGAAATTCCGATGCCTCCAGAACCGCGCCGTTAAAATTTGACCTGAGCCTCTTAACTAATGGGTGGGCGCCGGCGTCCGTCGGTTTTGGCCCTTCTTCCTTCTTCTTAACCGGAGCCTTTGGAGGTCCCGGAGCAGCGCCACCCGGCGGTGTCACTCCCCCTTGCCCAGCCGCCTGTGCTGTCGCCTGTGCTGTTAACGCATCTTTCGCGGCCAGAGCGCGAGCTTTTGCCTCCTCGATCTTTGCGGCTTTTTCCTGGTCGGATTGTGACGGGGAAGCGGGGGAACCAGGGGAAGCGATGGGCGCTTCCTTTGCTTCCGATGCGGGCTGTTCTGGCCCTGTCTCTTGCGTTGAACCGGTCTCTGGCGGTTTACCTTCGTCGGCCATCACGCTTCGTTTAATACACCCTTAGATTAGAATTCGCTCAAGCTTGTGGCCCGGCGCGAACATTTCGCGATCAGTGCACGGATACTTATGAATAAAAGGACGGACACGGTTTTGTAACATGCACTTTGGAGGTTGTCAACAGAGTTCAATGGGCATTACTGATGCTTTTTCCGCCAGTGGGAGCGGATATGATCTGACGCGGGAGAAGTCGAACATTCTTAGAGCCGCGTTCACGCGGCTTCCCCGCAGGGTTACTAGACCGGGTGTTTTACGCCCGGGGTCAGGACGCACCGAATTTCGAAAGCCCGTTTCAACGGGCTTACTTTCGGTGACTTTGGCCGCGATGCTAAAGCGGTTGATTGAAGCACGCTGGAAGCGCGCTAATGGTCAGCCTGCTCAACTGATCCCAGCGCTAAAACGCGCTGGTCTATTAACCCTTCGGGAAAGCCGTCTGAAGACGGCTGTAGCCCAAGAAGCATCAATGCCGTTTTCAAAATGCGCCATTTCTTCGCATGGTCGCAAACTTGACCATGTTTATCGCCGCGCGTATTATTAAACATTCGATTACGTGAGGTATTCTTGACCCATGGATGTAGAAGAGCTTGACAAGATAAAAAAGACCTTGTTGGTCATCCTAAAGGAACGTAATCAACGATCCGAGATAGCACTTCCCGGACTGGTTAGATGGCAGCCTGAGGAAGTCGAGAGTAATGATTCTTTCCAGAGCTTGTAGACCAACTAAGTTTCACTCTGGACCAATTGATGGAATGGCTTGAGGAAGCGAAGGAACAAGGTTTGATTAGTGCATAAAAAAAGGAACTGATAATGAAACCAGGAATTCATCCGGAATATCACGAGATCACTGTTACCTGTGCTTGTGGGGACACTTTCAAGACCCGCTCGACGCGAAAAGACGACCTGCATGTGGAGATCTGCTCGGCTTGCCATCCGTTCTTTACCGGCAAGCAGAAATTGATTGACACGGCGGGACGCGTTGACCGCTTTAACCGGCGTTACGGCAAGAAGCAGGCAACGGAAACACCGGCGGAAACACCAGCAGCGCAATGAAAGAGAGCTGACAAGTAGTAACAAGACAGATGGTCCTGAATCGACACTAGCAATTAACAAGCATTCCCACGCCGGCGTGATACCCGTCGGTCGCTGCTCGTGTTTCCGGAAACACCAGCGACTGCCGAAACCGCTGGCGTTATTGTTTGTAGTAGGACAGACATTCTTGTCTGTCACCCTTTGAAATCGATAGGAACGACAGGCAGGAATGCCTGTCCTACGGGTAACAAATTGAGCACTAACGAACGAGACTTAATAGTCGGCGGCCAGGCCGTTATCGAAGGCGTGATGATGCGCACACCGAACGCCTATGCGATTGCCGTGCGTAAAGCTGACGGCACCATCGTCAACACGTCCGCGCGCCTTCCGAAGTGGAGCGACAAGGTTCCAATCCTGAAGCTGCCGATACTCCGGGGAGGCGCCGTGCTGGTCCAGTCAATGGGATTGGGAATCAAAGCGCTGAATTTTTCAGCTAACGAGGCTTTTGCCGATGCAGAAGAAGCTGAGGCCGAAGAGGTCGAAATGGCGCTGACTCCTGCTGTCATTGAGGGTGAAGGCGACTTTGCAGGATTAACTGGCGCGATGCCGGGACTGTTTCCGGTGCCGACGCAAAAACGGTCGAAGGATGAATTAAAGAAGGGTGGCACAGCAGCGGCGGCGGGCTCGATTGTCTTCGCTTTGTTCTTTAACGTACTGCTGTTTATTGCCGCACCGTTATTGTTAACAAATGCGCTGTTCATCGCGGCCGGCTGGGCACCCACGCC
Organism: Pyrinomonadaceae bacterium; assembly: GCA_036506395.1. Lineage (GTDB taxonomy): Bacteria > Acidobacteriota > Blastocatellia > Pyrinomonadales > Pyrinomonadaceae > DASXRU01. Next base: position 9,932 of record DASXRU010000159.1, read on the forward strand.
CGCCGCTGTCAGCACGGCTCAGCCTGGCGCGCCGCTCAAGAGCGACGGCGCGATTGTAAGCGGGCAGGCCGGTCCGACAAACTCAAGTTTGTCGAACAATGAACCCTGGTACACACGTTCCTGGCAAAGCGTTAAGACGTATCTACATCCGGTGCGGCCGTCCATAAGCTTCAATCTGATCGACGGACTGATTCGGATGTCTTTCTTTCTAATCATGATTTTCAGCTTTTCGCTTTTGAAAGACATCAGGCGTGTTTTTGAATATCACGGCGCCGAGCATAAGACCGTATTCACCTGGGAAGCCGGACTCCCTTTGACAGTGGAGAACGCCCGGCCGCAACCGCGCCAGCATCCGCGCTGCGGCACCAGTTTCCTGATGGTGGTGATGTTGGTTTCAATTCTACTGTTCTCGGTTATTAAGTTTGATTCGCTGCTGCTGAATTTTCTGGTGCGCATTGCCTTGATTCCGCTGGTGGCGGGACTGTCTTATGAGATCATCCGTCTGTCGGCAAAGAAGGAGAGCGGCTTCTTCTTCAAGTCGATCACGAAGCCAGGCGTATGGCTGCAGAACATCACGACCCAGGAGCCGGATGATTCACAGCT
>DASXRU010000160.1:0-7788 GCA_036506395.1 Pyrinomonadaceae bacterium
CTACGATTTCAATCCCTCCAGCCAGACCTTTGCCATTCCAGGCAATAATCAGACGAGCCTTAATTTCACGGCCACGAGGCAAGCGTACACGATCGGTGGACACGTGTTGGACGAAACCGGCCAGGGAGTTGATGGTATTCAGTTGACCATCACGAACGAAGCCAGGACCACACTGGGAACATCTCTTACCGTTGACGGAGGCAACTACTCCTTCGCCAATCTGCCTGCCGGCTTTGGATACACCGTGACGCCGGGCAACAACAGTTTCTTCACATTTAGTCCGTTGAGCACGAGTCTTCTCACTGGTAATTTAACATTCGACTTCAGCGGCGTACGCCGCCTCTACGCGATCAGCGGAAGAACGATTGATGGAATGGGAGCCGGCATCGGCGGCGTGACAGTTAATTTGAGCGGGTCGCGTTCAGCGAGCACAACCACAGACGGTAGCGGCGCGTTCTCGTTTACCGGGCTGCCGGCAGGAGGCGATTACAGCGTAACGCCACCGACAACTCCCTTCTACACGTTCACATCGCAGAGCTTTACCAATCTGATCAGCAATCAGTCGGCGAATCTGACTGGAACCTTGCGCCAGTACTCGATTACTGGCCGCATTAAAGAGGGAGCTAACGGCCTGGGCGGCGTGACAGTCAACTTGAACGGTTCGTTGCAAGCGACGGCGACGACAGATTCAAATGGAGACTACGCGTTTGCGAATTTGAATGCCGGCCGTAACTACACCGTGACGCCCTCGAAAACGCATTACGGTTTTACACCGTCGAACCTGGTGCTGAACAATCTTAGCAACGATGTTAACGCAGGTTTCGATGGACTGTTTCGCTATTTCATTGGCGGACGGGTCTTAGATAATGCCAATCGAGGGGTGGCCGGCATTACTGTTACGATGGCAGGTTCACAATCGGCCGCCAGAGTTACGGCCGCGGACGGTAGCTACACATTCGCTGTTCCGCCAGGGAGCTACACCCTGACGCCTTCGATAGAACAGGACTGGTATTCTCTTAGTCCCACCAACCAAATCCTGAACAGCATTAGCGACGATCAAACGGTCAACTTCACAGCCACAATGGCGCCGATTCCTAATCCTTCTTACGTGCTTGAGTTTGATGGATCACCGAAGAGTGTCGATTACGGATACTACTGGAGTCCGGGCGTGGACCTGGGACATTTCTTCTGGGAGTTCTGGGCCATGCCCGGGAACAACGCCGGGGCAACGTATATGTTGACTGATGGTTACGGTGGCGCTCATGCGTTACTTTTTGGTCTTTCTCATATGGGAACGAGTGAGCCTGGCCGCTACCAACTCTTTGGCGATATCTACAATGGCATTACCCATGAAAACTATTTCCGAAGCGACCAGGGGCCGGCTCAGGGAGAGTGGGGCCACTTCGCCGTTGGATGGGACGGACAAAATATCATCACCTACCTCAATGGCGTTCCGGTGGGCAAGTCAGCGTTTGCAGGTCCCAGGAGGACGCCGGGAATCGGAGGGGGCGGCAGTTGGTTGCTCATCGGGGGGTCAGACCACAACAATCTGGACGGCCGCATCGCTGAGGCCCGCGGCTATGAGGTCAGCAATCCCCGCGAAGATCCTAACGGTCTGGACAAGACTTTGGTGGAGTCGTCCTTTGCGCCGCAAACGATCTTTGCTCCCGGTGGTAATCTTCTCAGCTATTATTTTCGTCCAGCGCTGAAAATTGCAGATCTATCACAAGGGTACGAGGGGAAATCTCATGCCGGGCTTTCCCGCGGCACTATCTATGGATACGGTGATCCCTGCGTCGGCTGCCCCACACCAAAGTTCGTAATCGATCCGACGGCGCCTAACTTCGCGGCGGGAACTGCGCCCGCGCCAGTCGCCGTGGCTACTCCCCCCGTAACGCCAACCGGCGCGCGCATCTTTGATTCTTTCTCGCGCGCTAACTCTACTTATGTATTCAACGGCAATGGCGGGCTGGGAGCTACGGAAGGGGGAACTGCGGGATCAAAGAACTGGCAGACAAATCAGCAGTCATCGAAGCCGCAGCCTTTCGGCATTCTCAATGGGCGCGCGGTCATGCTCGCCAACGATACTTATGTGACATGGATTCCGACGGGTTCCAGCTCGGCGAAGCTGAACGTGAGCGTCGACCGGCGCCCAGGCGTCGCGGGCAGCGGACTTGACACCGGTCTCAGCTTTCGCGTTCTCGATGACCGCAACTTTTTCTTCGCTTACACCAGCGTCAACAACGATGCCTCCACTTCCAGAATACTTACGGTCGGGTACTACCTGGGTGGACAGCGCGTGAATCTCGTAACCGGAGTGAACATGCCGGCGAGTTGGACCACTCTGCGAGTTGTTACGAAGAGCTCAGGCGAGATCACTGTCTATGCAGATGCCACGCAGGTGTATGCGACCACCAACAACACATTGAGTAATGCGACGGGCGCCGGACTCTACAACAACTCCTCTGGCCTCGGGCTGGTGAATCGTTGGGACAATTTCACTGTCTTCGATGTCCTCTGATCTATGCTAGCATCGACGCGTTTTCATCAGTCGGCGCGTTTATCCGATCGGTTTTAGCAATGCGCCCGCGATCTTCGGAGGTCTTCTCCTTCTTGCGCATCGGGCTTTCCGTGGCACAGCTACGTTCATCCATTACCCCTTTCTTCCTCGCTCTGGTTTGCCTGGTTGCGGGCGCAAATCAGATTTCCGCCCAACAGACTAATCCAGTCGATCGCAAAGTCATGAACCCGATCACTGATACGCCCAACGTTAACCCGCTCACTCAGGACCAGCCCATTCGCACGGCTTTACCGGGAACAAAAGGAGAGCCGGGCGTTTCGACTCAGGACCTTCGCGTGGACGCCGGAAAGGCGACGGAGATGGGCAAGGAGAAGGGATCCCGAGTCGTGGTTTACGAAGGAAACGTTGACGCGCGCGTCGGTACTTACCGCTTGCAGGCAGACAAGGTCACGCTCTACGAAGCAACGAACAAAGTAATCGCCGAAGGTAACGTCGTATTCGATCAGGGTGATCAGCAGCGCATCACCGGCTCGCGCGCGGAGTGGAATTACCGGACCAAGACGGGTTTCTTCCTCAATTCGACGGGGTTCACGAACCAGACCCAGGACGGTACCCGTTTGTACTTCACCGCCGACCGCATAGAAAGAATAAGCCTCGATACGATCATTGCCACCAATGCCCAGATCACCGCCTGTGACGAAGAAGTTCCCAAGTGGAGTTTTCACGCGCGCCGCGTGAAGATTAAGACCGGCGATCGCGTGCGCATTGTGTCGCCCTCCTTCCATGTGAAGGGCGTCCCCGTTTTTTATCTGCCCTACGCTTCCATTTCCATCAAACGGCGCGATCGCGCCTCGGGCTTTCTGACGCCAACGTTGGGATTCTCGGGCACAAAAGGGGCCCGCCTCTCAAACGCTTACTACATGACGCTGGGCCGCTCAGCCGACGTGACTTTTCGCAGCGACATCTTTACCTCGCGTGGGCTGGCCCTGGGCGCCGACCTGCGCACGCGGGCAAACTCGCGCTCTTTCCTCAACATGGGGTTTTACGCTGTCAAAGATCGAATACTGGGTCACAAGATCGACGCCGACCATCCGGATCAGGGCGGCTCCAGTGTTTACATCGATGCAGTTCATTACTTTCCCAATGGGTTCCTGGCCGCCGCGGATGTGAATATCACTTCCAGTCTGGCGTTTCGCCAGGTGTTCTCGGAATCGATCCAGCAAATCATTTCTCCGGCTGAGCTGTCCCAGGTTTTTGTGAACAAGAACTCGGGCGACTACAGCTTTAACTTTCTTGCCAGTTCGCAGGTAACAACGCTGGTGAACTCGCACATACGTGTGCGCGAGCTGCCGAGCGTGACCATGGACAAGCGTCCTTCGCCTTTGCGCTTCTTCAAAAGCTTTCCCGTTTATTTCTCTTTCGAGAGTGGAGCTGAAGGCGTTAGCCGCAAAGAGACGGTGGACGACCTGATCACTTTCCGTCGCGAGACAGGTGGCGAGCCGATTGTTACACCTTCAATCGTGCAGCGGCTGGATTTTCATCCCCGCCTCTCCATTCCGTTTAATGTTGCCGGATGGTCCCTGACCGCAACGGTGGGCGCCCGCGGGACGTTCTACTCGAATTCGATCGATCCCACCACGCGCCTGGTTCTGAGCCGCAACGTGGTGCGTGGTTACGGTGAATTAGAACTGGACTTGCGGCCCCCGGCCCTGGCAAAAAACTATCATCGTAGCGACGGCTCGGTGCTGTTTCGTCACGTGATCGAACCATACGTTATCTATCGCCGCATTGCCGGCCTCGATAATTTTGCCAGCGTCATTCGCTTTGATTACGTTGACGCCATCGCCGACACCAGCGAGATCGAGTACGGCATTGCTAACCGGTTCTACACCCGCCGCTCGACCGAGAACGTCAGCGGCAAAGCGACCCGCGACACCACAGCCGGCAAAGGCGGCAGGGCCCAACCTTACGAAGCGCTGACCATTACCATCCGGGGAAAATATTTCTTCGATACCACGTTTGGCGGCGCGCTCGTGCCCGGCCAGCGCAATCAGTTCTATCCCATCAACACGCTTTCCGGGTTCAGTTACGGCGGCGTGCCTCGCCGTTTCTCGCCTCTGAACTTCGAAGTCCGTTATCGGCCCAATCGAGATTTGTTTACGGACTTTCGTTCCGATGTCGATACGCAGGGTGGCGGGCTACGGGCCATGTCGGCCACATTTGGAATTAGCCGGCCGCTGGTCAAGGCGTTTCAGACTTTCTACTACACGCGCGCCATCACCCTCATTCCCAGCTTGAGCGCGTTTGCCGACGTGCGGGGCAAAGAGCCGGGCACGCTGCGCGGCTCGCAATGGAGTCCATCGATTTTCCTGGGAAATACCGAGAAGGGACTTTTCGGGGGCGTCTCATTCTTTTATGACTTTCAGAAGCACCCGGGCAAAGGCAATTCTTCGCTGATCAGCTCAACTCAGACCATAGGCTACTCGTGGAACTGCTGCGCCATCACCGCGCAGAACCGCACCTTCAACGTCGGCCTGCGCAATGAGCATCACCTCGTCTTCAGCTTTCGCCTGAACGGCATCGGAACCTTCGGCACCGAGCAAATCGGGCAACGCTTCCGCTAGAACTTACGTAACGGGGCGTTTAGAGTACCGACTTTAGTCGGGTCTTTTCCGGACACATAAAAGCCCGACTAAAGTCGGTACTCTAAACACCCACTACCGCGTGGTGGTACCTCATACCGGCCGGGAATACTTGGACGCCAGCCACTCCGCCTGCGTATAATGCCTTGTGTTTTTGGCGAGTACTGCCACATTGCATGCATCTTCCGTCAGAAACTTCGCATCTGAAGTGAGTGTTCGCCTGACCCCCACAATTCTCAGTAAACATTCACGGGTTCTGTTCTTTCAGAGTGGTTTTAGATTGATTTCCATATGCCCACAAGCCCCAGGTTCCAGGGCAGATTGATATCCTCAAGAAATCTTTAGGAGAGCATTTAGATGTTGCAGTTTCCCCAGCCCCGTTTCGACCCCCGGCGTCGCTCGAAGACCTCACGAACAGTCTTTGCTTATCGCTTCCTCGGCATGCTTGCGATCGTGCTGGCGGCCCTGGTATTTTTCGCGCCATTCAGCCGAACAGGCTCCGCGCAGACCACCGGCTCCGGTTCAAAACAACCACCGGGCGATTATTTCATCCTTTATCGGAGCGCCGATGGGGAGGCTGTTTGTCGCGAGGCAACTGCGGCCGAACGAGCTGAATTCAGGGAGACTGATCCGCGGACTCTGCGCCAGATTAATCACCTTGAATCCGAATCTTCTCTCAAGGGCCTGAGCGCGACGACGGGCGAGAACGATCTGCCGGCGCATCTGACAATTAATCTGCGGGCCACCGCGCAACTGGACGCGAATACCCCAGCCAAGGATGCTTTTATCAGGGCCGCGGCGACCTGGGAAAACCAGATCAAGTCGCCGGTCACTATTTATATTGATGTTGATTTCGGGCCCACCAATTTTGGTAACCCCTGGCCACCGAACGTGCTGGGCTCGACGCAATCGCCAAGCATTAGTAGTCTTCCTTACTCGCAAGTCCGCAACAACTTAATAGCCAGCGCTTCCACCCCCGCGGAAACTACTGCCTACAATGCGCTGCCGGCGACGCAAGTTCCTACTGACCTGGGTGACGTAAACACCGTCTCTATGTCGAGCTCGATTGCGCGCGCGTTGGGTTTCCTGGATCCCACCGCGCAGCCTACCGACCTGGCTGCAAAAATCGGATTCAATTCCGCGTTTTCATACGACTTTGATCCCAGTAACGGTATTTCCGGTGGTACTACAGATTTTGAGGCTGTGGCCACGCACGAGATCGGTCACGCGCTGGGGTTCACATCAAGGGCCGGGTCAACTTCCGGAACGCCGCCGCCGCCGACGTCGCCCTCCATGTGGGACCTCTTCCGTTTTCGCACCGGCACGACGGCCGGGACTTTTACGACCGCCCCACGCATCATGACCATTGGCGGACCGGATGGCCCGTCCAGCGGTTATCTGCAATACTTTTATGTCCCTGGCGTTACCGATGTTGTCCCTTACCTTCCATTAACTGAGGCGGGCCTCTCAACTGGTGGGCCGAGCGGTGCCACCACAACAAATGGGGATGGGAATCAATCCAGCCACTGGAAACAGGCCGCTCTAAATCCGACTGGATACATTGGCATCATGGATCCCAAAATTCCTTCGGGCACTCGAAGAGTAATTACCCAGTACGATACTGATGCGCTCAATTCCTTCGGCTACAACCTGAACAACAGCAATCCGCCGCCGCCGCCACCGCCGCCACCGCCTGCACCGGCGAACGATAACTTTGCCAGCGCGCAAGTAATCAGCGGCTGCACCGGCAGCGTCAGTGGCACAAATGTCGGGGCCACCCATGAAGCCAGCGAACCGAGCCACGATCCTCTCGGCAATCCGGGCGCCTCGTCGGTCTGGTATCAATGGCAAGCACCCAGCGGCACTAGTGTGACGATCACCACTGCGGGCAGTAACTACGACACGATGCTCGGGGTTTACACCGGAACCAGCGTGAGCGGCCTGACATCGATTGCCAAAAACGACGACGTTGATACCAACGCAGGTATTTTGACCAGCAGCGTAACCTTCACCGCTACGGCGGGCACGACCTATAGAATCGCCGTTGACGGCTGGGGCGGCGATGCCGGCAATATCGTCCTCAACTGGACACAAAAGGGTTGTTTGCTGATTGAGGAGGGTACGACAAACCAGGCCGCCGCGCTCGATTCAGTCACACAGACGCGCGGGCCATTCAGTAAGGTAGATTTGTATAACTTCAGCTCGGATCAGCGCACCCGCCTGATGTTCTTTACAACGAATTTGGGTCAGAACAATAGCACGGGACTCTCGGTGCAAATAGGCGGGATTTCAGTACCGATTGAAAACGTGGGGACGGTGCCGGGGCAGCCGCAATTTTCCCAGATCGTTGTGATGCTGACTTCCTCGGTGCCTACCGGACCGGCAGTGAACGTTACTGTCACGTTGAACGGGACGAGCAATATAGGAACGGTCAACATTATTCCCTAAACCAAATATCAGACCCTCGTCTGAAACGAGAGCGCGACTATAGTCTTCACTGCAGTCGCGCTCTCTTTTTGTTCGTGTAGTCCGTACCAGGCGAATAACACAAATACAGAACCCGGAGCGCACCTGCGGCTTTGCCGCCGCACAGTGCGGAAAGGCTCCGCCTTTCCGGCGCTTACC
>DASXRU010000161.1:0-39230 GCA_036506395.1 Pyrinomonadaceae bacterium
GCACCACCGCACCCTGGCGGCGCAGCGCTCCCATCCGCGCCATCACTACTCCTGCTCCGATCGCTCCGACCGCAGGCGCGGCCGCCAGAATGCCTAATCCCCGCGGGCCGACGTGAAGGATCCTGTCTGCAAAGATCGGTAGCAGGGCTGTCGCCGAAGCGAAGAACGTCGCTACAAAATCCAGGGTCATGGTCTGCACAATGATGGGCGTGCGCCAAACGAACTTCAGACCTTCCTTAAGCGCGGAAAAACTAACGCGAGGCGCCTCCTCCTGATCGGCGTGGGTTGCTTTCCCGCTGGTGCGCATCAACAGCAGCGCGATTATCACCGCCAGATACGACACCGCGTTGGCGCCGTAAACAACGGCCGGACTATAGCGCGCCAACAATAATCCAGCCAGAGCCGGGCCCACCACCATGCCAATCTGAAAAACCAGCATGCTGAGACTGACCGCGTTAGGAAAATCTTTTGCCGGCACCAACCTCGGCATCAAGGCCTGGCGCGCCGGTATGTCAAATGCGGTTGCCGCCGCCGCGCTGCCGGTCAGGAGATAAATCGCCCAGACACTTTGCAGCCCAGTAATCGTGATTAGAGCCAGGATTGCCGCGCTCGCCAGCATTATTGTTTGGGTGGCAACCATCAGCCGCTTTTTGTTCACCGCATCGGCGACGACGCCTCCCAGCAGCGAACAAACAATAATCGGCGCGCCGCGAAATAGCCCCACCAGGCCCAACGCGAATGCCGAGCCCGTCAGCAGATAGATGTGCCAGTTAATCGCTACCAGTTGCATCTGCGATCCAGTGACCGACACAATCTGCCCCAACCACAGCAGGCGGAAATCTCGATGACGTAAGGCTGTGAAAGATGAGCGGGAGTTTTTGGAAAGAAATGGTTCCGGCGGAGCGGGCTCGAGATCGGACGCGGACATCGGACGGTACGTTACCGTTTTAGCGGTAAGGACTCAAACTCAGTCAGGGAGGGGGTGCCTGGGGCAAAGCGGAAACCGAAGATTTTCCATTTGTCATTTCTCATTGATCGCAAGGGATTGCTAATGCCTACCCTAAGTACAACGAGCGGTCCCGATGAGGTCAGTACCACCACGCGGTAGCGGGTGGGTCTCTACATTGCCAATTGTCGATTTCCGATTGCCATTTGGATTTTAGCGAGAATCGGCATTCGGCAATTGGCAATCGGCAATGGTTTGACCCACCTGCTACCGCATGGTGGTACTGACCTCATCGGACCACAGCATGAGTGTGCGTCATTCGGGAATGACAAATGACAAATGGAAAATCTCCGGCCGGGATTAAGTGTTGAAGGCTCGAAGCTGGTGGGTAGTTTACCTGGCTCTAGTGCGCGACTTGCATATCCTTGATCTTCGCAAACTCGTTGGCCACTGTATCAACCGCAAAGCGAATTTGCTCTTCAGTGTGCGTGCAGTTGATGAAGAAGCGCAGACGCGCGGCCTGGTCCTCCACCGCCGGATAGATTATTGGCTGGACGTTGATGCCGCGATCGAGCAGGTTTTTCGAGAGCAGGATGCACTGGAAAGAGTCGCCCACGATCACGGGGACAACCGGCGAATCTTTGCTGGTGCCATTATTGAGGCCGCGCTCGTGCGCCAGGCGCAGGAAAAGGTTGGCGCGGTCGTGCAACATGGCGACGCGTTGCGGCTCGGCTTTAAGCACCCGGATCGCAGCCAGCGCGGCGGCTGCGTTTGGTGGCGAGATGCCCACGCTGTATACAAACCCCGAAGCGAAGTACTTGAGATACTCAACCACGGCGCGAGTGCCGGCGATGTAACCTCCACAGCTGGCAAAAGACTTGCTGAGCGTTCCCATCCATAAATCTACGTTTGCCGGGTTCACGCCAAAGTGCTCGCCCAGGCCGCGACCGTGGGCGCCCAAAACGCCGATCGAATGCGCCTCGTCGATCATCAACAACGCTTTGTGCCGATGCTTGACTTCAATGAAGCGCGGCAAATCGGGAATGTCGCCATCCATGCTGTAGACGCCTTCGATGACGATCAGCACTCGTTTGAACCGGCGGCGCTGTTCGGTTAGCAAATCGTCCAGCGCCTGCCAGTCGTTGTGCGGAAAAGGAAGGCTGCGCGCGCCCGACAGAATGCAGCCCTGATGTACGCTGTCGTGGCTAAAGGCATCGTAGAGGATCAGATCGTTCGACCCGCAAAGCGAGCCAATCGTAGTTACGTTGGCGGTGTGGCCGCCAATATAAACGATGCAATCTTCGGTGCCGACCATTTCGGCCAGCTCAATCTCGAGCTCCCGATGAAACGGCCGCTCGCCGGAAGCTACGCGGCTCGCCGAGACCGAAGTGCCGTACTCGTCGATTGCCTGCTTGGCTGCTTTCGAAACTTCCGGGTCGCCCGACATGCCGAGATAGTTATAAGCGGAAAAGTTTATGCACTCCTGTCCGGCAATTGTCGTCGTATTGGGCGTGATACGTTCGTTGACTTTGAAGTAAGGATTGCCGCCACCAAGTTCGACCGCGCCCTTCAATTGTTGCAGGTTCAGGTATTCAGGGAAGAGCTCAAAGTTGTAGAGCTCGGCCGGGATCTCCTCCAGGTTTTCCGCGGCATCGGGCCCTTTTGCCAGGTGCTCGGAAAGGCTGGCGATGGTCGGGTGATCCCACAAGAGATTCGGCGACAGCCGCCGCCCCAGCCAATCTTCCATCTCGCTGGAAAGACTGACAGCCGCTACGGAGTCCAGGCCATAACTGGCAAACGGTTCGTTTGTTCGCAGATCTGCTGGTGAAACTTTCAATCGCTCCGCCAGGTTACCGATTAGCCAGGCCTGAATGGTTTCAGCCGTCGGATAATTCCGCGCCGGTTCGGGTTCATTCTTCTTAACTCCGCCGCCGCCATTCTGATGAATCTCGGTCTCCAAAGACTTCTCAGTCCAGGCGCCAACGACTGCCAGACCGCCATTCAGAAAACTGGTGCGACAGGCGTGGCGCTGGATCTTTCCACTGGAGGTTTTCGGCATGCCGCCGGTTTTGATTAGAGTCACAGCATGCACGCGCAGGTCATAGTGCTCCGCGATTGCCTGGCGAATGGCTTCGATCACCGATTGCGAATCCAGGTTTCGCAGATGCTGGCGTTCGACCTCCTGCGCCACTATCAATTGCTCGGCGCCATTTACATCGATTGAGAAAGCCGCGCCACCACCCGGCCGGAGAGACGGATGGCTCTGCTCCACCGTTAATTCGATATCGTGCGGGTAATAATTGCGACCGCGAATTATGATCAGATCCTTCATGCGCCCGGTAACAAAGAGCTCGCCATCAACCAGAACGCCCACATCACCCGTGCGCAGGAATGGTCCCTCGCCTGAGTCAGCGATGTAGGCCTTGAACGTGTGATTTGTTTCCTCGGGACGGTTCCAGTAACCCATTCCTACACTGGGGCCGGAAATCCAGATTTCGCCAATTTGTCCGGCCGGACACCGGGAGCCAGTTGACGGGTCCACAATGGCAATGTCCTGGTCTTTGATTTTCCCGCCGCATCCCACCAGGGTCCGCGCGGTCGCGTCGTGATCCTCTGACATGACAACCCTGTTTTGTTCGAGCGGTTCGCGCTCGAAGGTGCGCACTACGGGCAACGCTTGTTTCAAGCCGCCGGACGCAATCAAGGTCGTCTCGGCCAATCCATAGCAGGGATAGAAAGCCTCCCGGCGAAATCCGCATGGGCCGAACTTCGCTACAAAGCGATCCAGCGTGGCATTGCGAACCGGCTCGGCTCCATTGAAGGCAAGGTCCCAGCTACTCAAATCAAGGTCTGCCAACTGATCGTCACTAATCCTCCGCACGCAAAGATCGTAAGCGAAGTTCGGCCCGCCGCTGCTGGTGGCCCTGGTGCGCGTAATGGTTTGCAACCAGCGCAGCGGGCGCTGCAGAAATGCGTAGGGCGACATCAGGGTAACGTGAAATCCGGAGTAGAGTGGTTGCAGCACGCCCCCGATCAATCCCATGTCGTGATAAGGCGGCAGCCAAACCATGCCGCGGCTTTCCGGCGTGTGCTGGAAACACTCGCGGATTAGCGACAGGTTGTGCAATACATTGGCGTGGCTGAGCATTACGCCCTTCGGCGCCATCGTCGAACCGGAAGTGTATTGAATGAAAGCCAGCGCTTCATCCTTTACGCCCGGATCTTTCCACGAGTCCGCGATGCCGTTGGTGATGTCATCGGTAGTAAGCCAGCGCAGCGCTTCCAGGTCGGGAAACTGATCGAGTTGCCGTCGCACATTCGTCAGCACCGAAGTGGCGGTAAGGATCAGGGTGGCCTGCGCGTCCGCGACGATGGCCTGAAGGCGGCGCAGCGATTGGTTAGGACGCGGCGGATAAGCAGGAACTGCGACGACTCCAGCGTACATGCAGCCGAAGAAGGCGGCGATATATTCCAACCCGGGCTGGTAGATAAGCAGGGCCCGCTCTCCCGGCTTAGCCAGCGTTTGCAGTTGGGCGCCGATGGTACGCGCCTGGTGATCGAGCTCGCTGTAGTTGAAGTGGCAAACGTCTTCCTCGCCGTCGATGAGGAAGGTATAGGCAGGCCGGTCCGGTTGCTCCACGGAGCGTGAACGAAGGAGATTAATCAGGGTGCGCGATTGGGCGGATCCGGTTGAAAAACTCACGAATGCAATGCCTCCGAATAAACAGCGTCAACTACCCACGCAAAAGTATGCAGTCAGCCAATCGACTCGCTATTAAGAATCTTCTCTAGAAGTTTGCTCTTCTGAAACGAGGTTTAAATGAAGCTTTTTCGGGCTTAACCAAAACGATTCCTCGGCTTCAGGGCTATGAGGATAATCACCTTTGACTCAAAGTCTCGCAGAAGCCCCACTATCTATAAAGGCGTGCAGCACAGTATTACTCCCGCGCCAATTATGTCAACTGAAAACTGCCCGGAAGGATGAGGAACCCAGCCAGATACCCGATCTTTGAAAGGTGGTTTGGGATCCCTTGTAAAGGCCCTAAGATTCCGCGGAGTTCACCTGCTTAACCGTAGATCCATTTCGCATCTATTCGTAGTTTGTTCGAGGTGGAACTTTAGGTCGTCTCTTCCCCATGGTGCGAGGCACGGCAATGTGCACCTCGCTTGGTAACAGCGGGTAATAACCTGATTCTGCTCAAAGCTGCGTGATAAGTCTCCTGCGGAACTAACCAATGCTGTTTTTCTCAATCCTGTTTAGATCTTCTTGCGCCATCTCTCTGAAGGTTGATATCTTCATGTGGGCCACCACTGTTCGAATTCGAGTAATAACATCCGATCTATTCCGCAGGTGTCCTTTGCTAGACATCGCTTCAAAGATCTCAATTATTCCATATTGGAGTAGCTCGTCTTTTTCTGTTTCCAGCCTTTGTAGCAAGACGGGGACAGCGTCTTCGCCCCGGTCTGCGATGTACCGGGCGAGATATCTGTCTGGTGGACGGCGGTCAAGGCCGCACCTGTAGAGTCTAAGCTGTTTCTCCAACGAGTAAGTTGAAATCACCTTCCCTCGTTGGTCTAACGGTAGAGAGAAGAATTCTTTACACTCAGCAGGCATCGGCGGTCGAATACAGCCTGGGAAGAGACAGCACAGCGAGAGCAGAATGATCATGACCATATGGCTCCACTGGCCGCGAAAGTTTCCGCGCCGATTCAGGCTGGAAATGCAAGGTCGATGCTCCTTATCGACAAGGATTACCATGCTGTTCAAGGTCCTTACTTATCCCGGCCTCCATAGCCTCAGCTTCTTTTTCGTACTTATTGCCATAGTAGGCTAAGCTCCAGGCCAAACCATCGACGTGGTATTGTGCCCCGACGATAGCGCCGACCACGCCCCATTTCGCGCTTTGAAAGAGGTATCTTCCTTTTTGTCTTAAGCTGCCGTTCTGCCGGTACTGCCGACTATGTGTGACCTCGTGCCCGATCAGTTCCATCTCTTCGTTCGATATGCCGTTAAGTGGATTGTATTCACCATCCCCAAAGTAAATCATGTCGTCGAGCGTGAATCCCCTGGCATCTTGCATCGGCACATAAACAGAGTTCCTTAGCGATATGGCCCTGATTTGACATTATAAGCCCCACCAGATTAGTCTACGCCGCACGTATTTTTACGAACGAGACCCTCATCTCCGCTTGATGTTACTGAGTCTCGAAGGGGATTTGAAGAGCGAAGAAGTTGATAGGACCAGCACCCCGGCGGCCTGCGTTGGGGACCCCCGCTTCTCTACGCTCCCGGGAAAGCGTGAATTCCAAAACAAGTCAAAGCTCCCGAAACCAGGCATGCAAGAGGAACCTGGCGGATTTCTGCGACATCGCTCCAGAACTGAAAACTATTTGATAAGGGAAACTTAAATGCCACTAAACCTTAAAGGCATAGCGATAGAAAAAGAAGAGGCCGAATGGAAACGGCTGGCGAACAAGTTGGCGACAGAGGTGCTGGCGCCGACTGCGGCCGAGACTGACCAAAAAGGCGAGTTCCCCACCGCCAACATCAAAGCGTTGGGCGAATCACGGCTGATGGGATTGATGGTGCCCCCGGAAAAAGGCGGGCCGGGTGGCAATATCAAAACCGCCGCCCTCGTAATCGAGGAGCTGGCCCAGGGCTGCGCTTCCACCGCGATGTGCTACACGATGCACATGAGCACTGTGCCCATGATTTCGGCGCTGGCGCAGGACGGGCAGATTGACGAAATCCTGAAGCCCCTGGTTGAAGGCAAGCGCCTGAACAGTCTGGCCATGAGCGAACCCGGCTCGGGCAATCGTCTGTGGCACATGGACAGCTTCGCGCAGAAAGACGGCGACGATCACTACATCATTGATTCCTTCAAGTCATTTTCCACCAGCACCGGACACTGCGACTTTTACGTGGTGCCTCTGCGCGCGAATTCCGAGGTAGGCCCCAACGACCTCAGCCTCTTCGTCATCGACGGCAAAGACAAGAACATCAAAACCATCGGCAAATGGGATGGCATGGGCATGCGCGGCAACTCCAGCACGCCGGTGCATTTCGACAAGGTCCGCGTGCCGGCTTCGCGCCGGCTGGGCAGCGAAACGTGCGGCTTCTCGATGTTGTTTTCCTATTCGCTGCCGATCTACCAGGTGGGGCTCTCCGCAGTCTACCTGGGCATTGCCCAGGCGGCTTATGACACCGCAGTGGCCCACGTGAAGAAACGCATTCACTCTGATACCGGGGCCTCGCTGTCAAAAGTGGAAACCGTGCAGCGCTACATAGCAGAGATGAAGATGCGAATAGATCAAACGCGCTATCTGATCTATCGCGTGGCGCAGATGTCCGACAATGCGCTGGTGCTCTTTGATGAGCTACAGGAAGCGGATCTGCTTGACGAAGTGGTCAGGGCCAACCCGGACGATCCGTTCTTTATCGACATTGCCCAGATCAAAGTGTCCGCGTGTGAAATGGTCATTGACGTAACCAGCAAGGCCTTGCAGGTATGCGGCGGCACCGCCTACAAACGCGGTCACCCCTGCGAACGGCATTACCGCGATGCGCGCGCCGGTTCGGTGATGGCGCCCAGCGACGATACAATCAAGCTGATCATGGGCCGCCAGATACTCGGAATCGAACAGCCCTGGGAGTAGTCCATCGATTTCGGATTGCGGATTTCGGATTGCGGATTTTTTGACCTGGGTAGAGGGCCTGCTTTTGGAAAAGCTGGTTTCTGGAGCAAACGAAATTCGAGTTCCGAATTCCGAAATACTTTCGCAATTCAAACCTAGGAAAGACAACTATGACACCAGCAAAACACACAACCCTGGCCGCGTGCCTGAATGAATTTCAGAACACTTTTAACGGCAACTTGCGAGTTAAGAAGCTAATCAAGAACTGGGATCGTTCCGTAATAGTTGACGCCACCGACACCGGCGCGGTGATGACTATGATGATCAAAGATCTCAACATGGATGAAGTAAAGGATGGCGCTCACCCAAATGAAGACTATCCAATTCATCTCCAGGGCTCACAAGACACCCTGATCAAAATCTTCTCTGGAGACTACAACCCCGCGCATGCGCTGATTGACGGCGCCCTGGCGGTCTTCTCAAATGAAAAGGACAAGGTAAAGTTAGAGGCCATTACCATGGTCATTTGGGGAATGTAACTCTGTTCGTTGTGGTAGTAAGAGTCATCCGCAGATTACGCAGATTACACAGATAGGGATTAAGCGTCTGCGGAATCTGTGTAATCTGCGGACTGTTTTGTTCTAGAAGGCAAATCACTTCTCGGCAATGAAGAAATACATCGAGCTGATGTTTTACGTTTCGTTCGGCGCGGGCATGGCGTTCGGCACCAGCTCATTCACCATGATGTCCGGCTTGTTCGAGATCACGACCACTATCTGGGTCGTGATAGCAATCTGCCTTTCCGGATTCCTCTGTATTCTCATTTCCAGCTCGGTGGCCGAGCTGGCCAGCATGTACCCGTCTTCCCCGGGCATTCGCACTTATCTAAAAGTCGCTTTCGACAATCGTGTGTCGCTCTTGCTGGTGTACCTGTACCTGATTTTCATGGTGCTCGTGGCCGGCGTCGAAAGCTACATGTTCGCCCTGGTTGCCAAAGCCATATTCCCGAACGCCTCGGCAGTCCTGGTAGTGCTCGGCTTGTTGGCTTTTACCATCACCGTGAACCTGCTGGGCCTGGAATTACCACGCGGGCTGCAAATCATAACCACGTTTGCCTTGATACTGGGCATTCTCGTGCTGGGTGTCTTTGGCGTAATTCACTCGCCGGGGGGAACAGCAAGGCTGATGCAGGAGTCGGGCGATAACCTGCAACAGCTCAAACTGCTGCCGGCGGCGATTATCATGGCAGTGTTTCTCTTCACCGGATTTGAGTGGGTGACGCTGCTGGGGTTCAGTCCAAAATCCTACGAGCGGCGCATACCTATATCCATGCCGCTGGCAATCCTGACCAACATGTTCGCCTACACGATTTTTGTGGTGGGCATGTCGTTTCAGATCCCGCGCGCCGAGATTATCAAGACGACTGTTCCGCAGGTCCCCTACTTTGTGCACATGCTGGGAAGCTCCGGGGTTTACTTTGCGTGGGCTTTTTCGTTGCTGGCCGTCTTCTCAACTTTCAACGCGGGCATCATGGGCGGCTCGCGCCTGATCTATGTGCTGACGCGCGAAGGCAATCTGCCCAAGTGGTGCGCCAAAATGTCTCTGCGCACCGGCGCACCCATCGGCGGCATCATCGTGCTGGGCAGCCTGGCCACAATCTCTTCGATGCTGGTGCTGACGTACCACGTGGAGATTCTGGCAGCGGTTATTGGATCGACGATCGTGTCCTTTGTATATGCCGCATTCATGTGGGCCGTCATTCGCTTGCGCAAGTCCAAACCAGAGGCTAAAAGAAGTTTTCGCACGCCGGTCCCGGCGTGGCTGCAGTGGTCGATAATAGTGATCATGCCGCTGATGGGAATCCTGACGCTGTTCTCGCAGGTCGGCAGTATGTATGTACCGGTCGGGGGGCTGCTGATTTTCACGGTGCTGGCAACCATCCTGGCTCGCTGGTCCTGGAAACGAACTGCCAGTCAGGCGCTAAGGCGGCAGGCTCGAGAGAATGTTTAGATGGATGATTACGGCCATTATTGTCGCCCCGGTCTGGTCCGCATGCTGGAGGCGCTCAGCCTCGACGCAGTCTATGAGCGCGCCGAAGGCGACCGCATGTGGCGCCGGCAGGGTGATGCCGTAATCGAGGTCCTGGATCTGCTGGGCGGATACGGAGCAAATCTATTTGGCCACAATCATCCTGAGCTGGTTGCCGAAGAGCGACGCCTGCTGGACGAAAAGGTCCCTATGCTGGCCCAGGGATCCTGTCGCAGTGGCGCTGCGCGTCTGGCAAAAGCGTTGTGCGATCGCCTGGGCGATTACATTGTCATCTTCACTAATTCGGGCGCGGAAACTGTCGAAGCCGCAATCAAGCACAGCTACCTGGAGCGCCGTCGTCCGATCTACTGGGCATTGGAAAATGCCTTTCACGGCAAGACTCTCGGCGCTATTCAGCTAACATCCTCTTACCGCGAACCCTACTCCCTGTTTGGACCTGACGTTCGTCTCCTGGACCCGGATGATCCCGCGACCTGGGCGGCGGCGGAAGCGGAAGCCGATCAGGTTTCGGCGGCATACCTTGAACCTATTCAGGGCGAAGGTGGAATCAACCCAGTTCCAGCGCCGTTTATTGAATGGCTGTCCCGCGCCTGTCGCAAGCATGGAATCCCTCTCGTGGTCGATGAAATCCAGACGGGACTGGGCCGCACGGGAACCTTTCTCGCTTCGCAAGCGCTGGGAATTACTCCCGACTATCTTTGCCTGTCAAAAGCCCTGGGAGGCGGGTTGGCGAAGATTGGCGCTCTGCTGATCAAGCGCGAGCGCTTCGTTTCCGAATTCTCAGTCAAGCATACGTCAACTTTTGCCGAGGACGACCGCAGCTGTCTGATCGCACTCAAGGCCCTGGAGATTCTGGACCGCGACGATCTTCCCGCCCGTTGCGCGGCCCGAGGCCGGCATCTTTTGCAAAAGCTGGAACAGCTGCGCGCACGTTTTCCGGATCAGATTAAGGACGTTCGCGGCATGGGACTGATGGTGGGATTGGAATTGCAGGATCTTTCCGACTCGCCTTCGAACTCTCTCAGAATGCTTTCGCAGCAGGACTATCTCGGGTATCTAACGACGGCCTATTTGCTCAACGTGCACCGCATCCGCGTGGCGCCGGCGCTGAGTAATCCTTCCACGATCCGAGTCGAACCGTCGGCCTATATCTCGGAAGCGGACCTCGATAGCTTCGTGGATGCCATGGCAACATTCTGCGAGGCCGTCAAAGCACTCGACGTAACCCACCTGACGGCCTATCAGGTTGGTCGAACTTCGGATCCGGTGATTGACTACACTGATTCTCGTTCCGTGAATCGAGAGGAGCCCCGGACTTCGCACCGCGTCGCCTTTCTTGGTCACTTGATCATGCCGGAGCACGCGCCGCTGTGGGACCCTTCGCTCAAAGGATTTCGAACTTCGGAAATGGAAGCATATATGGCCCGGCCCTCGCGCATCCTCGGTCCCACTGTGTTCGAACAAATGAACGTTCGCTCGCGCACCGGCGAGGAAGTCCACTTCAGCTACATCGCGCTTGATCTGACGCCGCAGCAAATCATCTCTGCCATGCAGGAACGCGATGCTCGCTGGATTATGGAGAAGATCGAAGATTCAGTGGCGATGGCTCGCGACGAAGGGTGCAGCGTGCTCGGTCTGGGCGCTTATACGTCGATCATGTCGGGAAACTGCCAGCGGGTGAAGACCAACGGCATTGCGCTTACGTCAGGAAATTCTTTGACCGTGGGCATGGGCATCCGGGCGCTGGAACGATCTGCGGAGCGAATGGGCCTGCAATTGTCGCAAGCGCGATTAGGAGTACTTGGGGCCACCGGAAATATCGCTACTACCTACGCGGTGATGATGGCCTCGTCGGTTGCTGAGCTGGTTCTGATCGTTCGCGATCCCCACTCGCCACGCCTGCAATCCGTTGTCGATCAGATAAAAGCCGCGGCGCCGGAGACGCGGATAACTGTTGCCGTAGATGTCACGGCTCTGCGTGATTGTTCTTTGATCGTTACGGCCTCGAATTCACCAGAGCCTTTAATACACTCCGAACATTTAGGGACCGGGCGGGTGATTATCTGCGACATCTCCGTGCCCTCGGATGTCGCTCCGGATGTGATTCTGGAGCGCCCCGATGTAACGGTAATTCACGGTGGTATCGTTCGCCTGCCGCTCAACGAAAACTTTGTTATTGCCGGTCTGCCGCTGGAAAAAGGCCACGTGTACGCGTGCATGGCTGAAACACTGTTGATGGGCCTCGAAGGAATCGACAAACATGGATCGTATGGCCCGGTAAAGCCGGAAGGCGTGCGCCAGGCCATGGCAATGGCCGAGAAACATGGTTTTGAGCTGGGCGAAAACCCGAGCGGTTGGACTTATTAGTTGGAGTGCTCTATTGATTGATTGATTCGCCGCAGGCCCTCCCCTGACCCCTCCCAGAGGGAGGGGAATAAGACAAAGAATTTGAAATTAGGGCACTACTTATTAGTTTCACCACTTC
Source organism: Pyrinomonadaceae bacterium (assembly GCA_036506395.1). Taxonomy (GTDB): domain Bacteria; phylum Acidobacteriota; class Blastocatellia; order Pyrinomonadales; family Pyrinomonadaceae; genus DASXRU01. The sequence continues at coordinate 12,117 of DASXRU010000161.1, forward strand.
CGCTCGACCCTCTCTCGGCGTAGAATTGGCGGGCGCAAGAGAATTGTCTGTTTAGAGTCGGGCTAATGCCCGACGAAGCGGGCGGTAGCCCGCTTCTAAACAGGCCGCGGATACAAGAGAAATGCAAGACACTGTAACTGTACCTGAATTGCCGAAAGCCGGGGCACTGAATGCTCGCGCAACCAGATTCGCGCGGCGGGTGGCCCTGCTGACGGTCATTCTCCCTTTTCTGGGATTCATCGCGGCGATCATTATTCTCTGGCGACGCAGTGTTGGTCCGGTTGACCTGATAATGCTCGTCGGGTTTTATGCGGCAACAATAATCGGCGTCGGCGTAGGGTTTCACCGGCAGCTTACGCACCGGGCTTTTCAAACGAAGGCAGCCACCAAAGCCATTCTCGCTGTCCTTGGTTCCATGGCGGCGGAGGGGCCGGTTCTTTTTTGGGTAGCTACCCACCGTCGTCATCATTCGTTTAGCGATCGAGAGGGAGATCCACATTCACCTCACCTGCATGGAGAGGGCGCCCTGAATACTCTGCGGGGATTCTGGCACTCGCATAGCGGCTGGATGCTGAGGCCGGAGCTTACGGGTTGGGCTTACTACGTTCCCGATCTGCTGCAGGACAAACTCATTTTCCGCATCAACAGATTATATTTTCTCTGGATATCACTCAGTCTGGCTCTCCCCGCAATTCTGGGCGGAATGCTGACCTGGTCGTGGAAGGGCGCCGTGCTGGGATTCCTCTGGGCCGGCCTGGTGCGCATTTTCCTGGTGCATCATACTTCGTGGAGCATAAACTCGATTTGCCACATCTACGGCAGCCGCCCGTTTCAGAACCGCGACCAAAGCGCCAACAACTTCTGGATGGCGCTTCTCTCATTCGGTGAGGGATGGCACAATAACCATCACGCATTCCCTACTTCCGCCTGGCACGGATTAAAGTGGTGGGAGATCGATTTCTCCGGCTACGTTATTCGCGCCCTGGAAAAGGTGGGACTTGCCTGGAACGTCAAAGTGCCGACTCCGGCTATGATCGCCAAAGCGAAGCATATGAGTTCGCCGGCAGCGACTGCTCCCAGCGAGCTTTCGGAACGGAGTGAAACTCGAGCATGAAGGACCAGAAGGCTCTAACAGACGATCTTCACGCTGCAACGAGTGAACCAGGCTCTCCGGCATCCGGCAAGGTCGATCCTCAATCTCCTACTGAACAAGAGATCCAGGCCTGGCTAATAGCAAACATTTCTGCAGTCGTCGAGATCGAACCTCAAAGTATTGACATTCGAAAACCTCTGGAGTATTACGGCATGGATTCCATGCAGGCGATGCACCTCTCTGGTGATCTGGCCGATTGGCTGGGACGACAGCTTTCGCCAACCGTAGTTTGGGACTATCCCACTATCGAACTCCTGGCTCGGCACTTGGCGGCTAACGATCAGTAGAGTTACTTACCACTCAGCCCGCATCGCGCTGGAATACGCATTAAGCGAGCTGGGCCGGAAATGATCGTCCTTACGAATACGATTGAAGAGCGTCGTCGAATTGGCGCACTCTGGCCGCCGCTGATTCCGGTTAAGCCAAATGGCCGGACTACCTAAAACTCATCAATGCCTAAAGGGGAATTGTCATGAGAAAGTTTATTAACCCGCTTCTGATTATCCTCATAGTCCTGGATCTGATTTATGTTGGGATTATTTTTCCGTACCCCCAACTCTGGCACAAAATGATTCACGGCACGGCTTATGTTGATCCGGCGGGACTGCTGCGTCGCACCGGAGCCGTCTGGGCCTCCTTTGCCCTGTTTCAAATCATCGCTCTGTTCAAGTGGCGCAAGCAGCCACACTGGCTGATGCTGGTGGCTGGAATTCGCTTCACCGAGATCTTTGCGGATTGGAATTACATCTATTTCGCTCAAAGTCTCACCTGGGCAGGCAAAGCAGGACTAGCCATTGCCCCGCTAATTAATTTTGGCAGTGGCCTGTTTTTCTTTAAAAGCTACTTCCTCGTGAAGAAGGATTCCTAGGTTGTTGGCGAAGAAGTCTGCGCGAATACCTCACCCCACTTGCAAAGGTGGATAAACACCAATGCGTTTGATCAGCGCGCGCCTTTAAGATTTCAGTTTCTGGCGCCTTTGCGAGAACTGTTTCGCGCCAGGGCGTAGAGGGACCTGAACAGTTGATAGGTGGCCTATGTGGGTCTTCCAAGCCCGAACAATCGATGAGGCGGTAACGAAAATTGCACCAGGCGGCCTCGCCCTCGCGGGAGGGACGGTGCTGGTTCCCAAAATTGTTCGTGGAGAATACGAGCGCACTACATTCGTCGACATCAGGCGCATCGAGAGTCTGAAGCAACTTAATCTGTCCGACAATTGCGTTGATATCGGAGCGGCCGTGACGCTCAATCAACTAATTGCGAGTCGAAGATCCGCCGCTCTTGACAGGGCTCTGACTGACGCCGCCGCCGCTGTTGGTAATCCTCATGTGCGCAACATAGCAACGGTTGCCGGTAACGTCACCAGCGGCCTTGCCGGCGCAGATCTGCCGACAGCCCTTTTGGCACTTGGGGCTGAAGTGTCACACAAAGGAGCCGATGGGGAACAAAGGCAACCGGTCGCGCAGATTCTGCAAAATGGTCTTCCCCGCGGGCGCCTCATCACCTCGATCCTGATTCCGCGCGATGGCTCAAGAGTTTCCGGGTTTGCAAAATTTGCGTGGCGGCGTGCATCCGGAATAACGATTGTTAATGTGGCCCTATCTCTTCGCACCGTGGAGGGTCATATCGCCGCGCCAGGATTGGCGGTCGGGGGACCAGGTCATCACGCAGTCCGCCTGCCGCAAGCTGAGTCGATTCTCCTGGGACGAGCGTGGGACGAAGATTTAGTGGAGGAAGTCGCGAAGGCCGCCGCCACCGAAGTTATGTTCACCACGGCCCACTCGTCACGCGAGCAGTATAGACGCCGGCTGGTCGCGGCTGGAGTACGGCAGATTTTGACGCAAATGGTGCCATCGTGATTGTGCCGGAAAACTTTGCAACCATAAAACTGAGTTTGAACGGGCAGCCGGTCGAGGAACGAGTGCCCGCAACTACTTCATTGTGGGAGTTACTTCACCGTCATCTTGGCCGGTACGACGTCAGGTACGGCTGTGGCGAAGGCGTCTGCGGAGCTTGCACAGTATTGCTCGAAGGCGAGCCGGTGTGTTCGTGTCTGTTGCTCGCGGTCCAGGCAGACGGTAGCCGGGTGACAACAGCTTCGGGCCTGGGCGGGCCGGACGGTGGCGACCCCGCAAAGGTCCGGTTGCTGCGGGAACATTTGTTAGCCAGAGAAGCTTTTCAATGTGGCTTCTGCGCCGGTGGCATGCTGGTTTCAGCTTTCGACTGCATGCGTTCAGACGGCAGTAAAACACTGGACGAGATTCGCCAGGACATCTCCGGCAATTTGTGCCGTTGTACCGGATACGAATTGATTGAAGAAGGAATTTCCGCCGCCGCGGCCGGCGTCGCGCCGCCTGTCCGGCGAAAGGGCCATGAAGACCTGCAAGCGAAACTGAGTGGTTCCATTCAGTACCCGACGACCTTTCAAATAAAGGACGCACTGATAGGTCGTGTGTTATGGAGTGAATGGCCCTCAGCCAGGATACTTGAAATCGACACCAGAGAAGCCGAAGCGATTCCCGGCGTGGAGAAAATTCTGACTTATGAGGATATTCCAGGATCCAATTTCGCTCCGGCCACGTTCGTTAACGACCAGCCCATCCTGGCAACTGATCGCGTGCGATCCATGGCGGACGCTGTGGCGCTGGTGGCTGCCCGCAGCGATAATGTCGCCCGCCAGGCCATTCGTCGAATTCGCGTTGTCTACGAACCACTCTCGCCCGTCACCAATGTAACGGATGCCCTTAAACCGGATTCTGTGCGGTTGGGAAAGAAGGGAAACGTAATTGCCCAGGTTACGGAAACGAAAGGCGACGTCGACGCTGCATTCAAAGAGGCTGACGAAGTGGTTACCGGTGTTTACGGATGCAACATTAACGATCACTCTGCTATGGAACTGGTTGGAGGCGTGGGATGGCTGAAAGACCAGGAGTTGTTTTTATCGGTGCCCACGCAAACTCCGCACACGGTTCGGAACGGCATCGCTCGAGCGCTGCGCATCGCCGGGGAGAAGATTCACATCGTCTCTCCTTCGATCGGCGGGTCGTTCGGCAAATATCTGGTGCCGAGCATAGATATCTATCTTGCGTTGCTGGTTGACGCAACGCAGAAACCGGTTCGCCTGGTTCTGGACCGGGAGGAAGTGCTGGCCAGAACCACCAAGCGACATGCATTCACGGGTCAGTACCGGTTGGCCCTGAGGAAGGACGGATCGTTTCTTGCTCTGGATGCGGACATAATAACGGATGCCGGACCTTATGTTTCGTTAACGCCGGTCGTCGTTGCCATCTTCGCCGCTGAGGCAACCGGGGCCTACGAAATTCCAAACCTGAGAATTGCCGCCCGGGGCGTCCTCACAAACAACCTCATTCCCTCGCCCATGCGAGGTTTCGGTTCACAACAGGTGAATTTTGGAATTGAATGCGTAGTTGAGAAAGCGGCGCGCCGGCTGGGAATTAATTCCGCTGAACTGCGACGCCGAAATTACAAGAGCCACGAAGCCCACGACCGCGGTGTGCGCCTTGCAGAAGGGGAGAGTTGGTTGGCCAGAACAATGGATCGTGTCGTCGAGCGTTTGGGCGAGCGACCTCAGCCCACTTCCGGTTGGCTCAGCGGCCGAGGCGTGGGTTCGATTCAGGCCAAGTACGGCTATCCCTACGGAATGGTAGACCGCTTTACCGCGCGTCTTTCAGTGGATAGCACGGGCCGTTTCCTGGTCGAGTCGGACATAGCTGATGCCGGCACAGGTGTTATTGCCGACATCCCGCGCCTGGTAGCGAAGCACCTCAGTCTGGACGACATTCCTCTTTATAAGCAGAATCAAGCCGCGGTGGACGATCCTACTGGAATACTTTTCAGCCGCGGCATTCCGCCCTCGCCGGCAAGAAGACAACTCTACAAACTGATCGAGGGAATCCAGACCAAAGGAGCCGCCAGCTTACAAGGAGCGCTGGCGGGGATGAGGGCCGCGAAAGTAGCGCGCCTGCTAAGACTGATTGCCAGGCCGGCGAACATTTCCGGAGGTCTGATTAGCAGCATAAAATCATTCGTCTTCCCATACGGTTTGGATTCATTTAACCCGCGCATTAGCGGCAGCCGCGCGATGTTCATGGTTGGCAGGGCCGCGCTTGACGCGGCGGACCACCTGAAAGATATTGCTCTTGACCTGGCGGCAGCCAAACTCAATGTGCCGAGAAATGAACTGGTAACAGAAGGTTCTGTCATACGTCATCACTCGGATCCCAAGCTGAAAACCACCTGGGCGGAACTTGCGAACCAGAAGGGCGGAGTGCTTGCCGCCATGGGCGAATCCCATCTTCCCGGGGGCCCGCTGCTTGATCCCCATACCGGAAATCAAAGTGGTCCCGTCGATAGTGTCATCGGAAGTCATGGAGTTGATTTGCTTGTGAATCCTGAAACGGGCGCTGTGCGGATAACGCGCTACGTCGCCTGTCACGATGTAGGCCGTGTACTGAATCGGCAAGCTGTGCTGGGACAGTTAATCGGTGGAATCGCAATGGGAATCGGCCAGGCTTTATACGAAGGCATTGTTGTAGATCAAGGAAAGGTAACAACAGTGGGGCTGCACGACTACCTGATTCCATCCAGCCTCGATCTCCCGGATAACATTGAGATTGAAATGCTGGAATCGGGAAGCGGTCTGGGCCCGGAAGGAGCCAGGGGAGTAGGGGAAGCCGGAGCCGTAGGAGCGCCTATCGCCATCGCCAATGCCCTTTACGACGCACTTGGCGTTCAACCCTCAGTCATTCCGGCTATGCCCGATGAAATCGTCAATCTCTATGAACAAGGTCTCCTGGTCAACTCACCCACCAACCTCAGTCAAGTCTAGAACGGAGAAACCTCATGGCTAACAAATATGACGTGATCATCATCGGCAGTGGCTTTGGCGGCGCCGTTACCGCCTGCCGGCTGGCAGAAAGAGGTCAACGAGTTCTGATCCTGGAGCGCGGCCGGCGCTGGGAACCCAAAGATTACCCTCGCGAACCAACTGATCCGTGGATATACGATCAGAATAAGCCTGACAAATTCAACGGCTGGCTCGACTTCAACTTTCTTGGGACCAGCAAGATGACCGTAGTAACGGGCGCCGGAGTTGGCGGTGGCTCACTGGTATATGCCAATGTTTCGGCTATCCCGCCGCGAGAAGGCTTTGAAAAAGGATGGCCGCCTGAGATCAAGTACGACGACCTGTTGCCCTATTACAAAACCGTCGGCGACATGCTGAAGGTATGCAAAATTCCAAAAAACCAATTGACTAAGCACTACGAGGTCGTCCGGCAGGCAGCGGAAAGGGCGGGCTTCAGCGATCGCTTTGATCGGTTGGAGTTAGCCGTCAATTTCGACCAGAACTTTGATGTCAACGCGCGCCCGTACAGCGACGAGCAAACCATATACAAGGAGAATGATTTTGGCGTTGTGCAGGGCACGTGCGTTCACTCCGGGAACTGCGACGTCGGTTGCCAGGTCCGGGCCAAGAACACGCTTGACGTCAACTATCTTGCGGTGGCAGAGAAGAAAGGCGCCGAGATCAGACCGCTGCATATGGCGCGTTACCTCAAGCCCGCGAGCAATGGCTACACGGTTTTCTATGACGCCATAAAGAACGGTGAACTGGAGGCGGGAAGCGAGACCGCGGAAAGAGTGATTCTGGCCGCAGGTTCATTAGGCTCCTCTGAATTGTTGTTGCGAAGTCGAGACCAGTACAAAACCCTTCCGAATGTTAGTAGATACCTGGGCTGTAACTGGAGCTCTAATGGCGATTTCTTAACGCCTGCTATTCACAAGCACCGCGATGTCTCAATGTGGGAGGGTCCCACCATTACCTGCGGGATCGATTTCCTGAAAGACCCTTACGAAGGCCAGCGCTTTGTGATCGAGGACGGCGGCGGTCCCAACTTCCTGCTCAACTGGTTAAAAGCAGAGAACGCTCGCGGAGAGAAAGTGAATCTTCTAGTCAAAGAGTTGAATAAGTTCCTGCAGGGCGACGAGAAGGAAATTATGCTGTGGTTTGCGAACGGCATTGACGCCGCCAACGGTACTCTTGTTCTGAGAAGGCAGTGGTACTGGCCCTGGACCAGAAGGCTGCACCTGATGTGGGAGATTGAGAAGTCCAAGGCGCTTTTCGACACGATTTTCAGAATGCACAAGCTGCTGGCCCAAGCGACCGGAGGGGAGGTCCTGGAGTCGGTCCCCTTTAAGTACTTTAACCTGTTGGTTACGCCGCACCCGCTGGGAGGATGTAACATGGGCCAATCCGCGGCGGATGGCGTCGTCAATCATCTGGGAGAAGTATTCGGGTATCCGAGACTTTATGTTGCTGATGGCGCAATAATCCCAGAGGCTATCGGCATCAATCCTTCAAGAACGATCGCGGCACTCGCGGAGCGAATTGTAAAGTTTATGAGTTGAGGGCTCGGTTAGCTTTCGTATGGAACCAAAAGTCGTCCTGATTACTGGCGCCTCTTCAGGGATAGGAAAAGTCTGCGCCGATCACCTGCACGGGCGGGGTTACAAGGTTTACGGCGCCAGCCGCAGTTTGCAGCCTGGCAGCCTCGGATATGCGACGATCCAGATGGATGTGAACGACGACGTTTCTGTCGTCGATGGTGTGCGTCAGGTTATTGAGCGCGAAAAACGCATTGACGTGGTAGTCAACTGCGCCGGCTTCGGCATTGCGGGATCAGTTGAAGACACCTCCATCGCCGAAGCCAAGGGCCAGTTCGAGACAAATTTCTTTGGCGTGCTGCGGGTCTGCAAAGAAGCGCTGGCCATCATGCGACCGCAGGGGTCAGGTCTAATCATTAATATCAGCTCGATTGCCGGACTGGTTTCGCTGCCCTTTCAAGCGTTCTACAGTGCCGGAAAGTTCGCTGTTGAAGGTATGACTGAGGCTCTGCGGATGGAGGTGCGGCCCTTCGGGATTCGCGTGGTGCTGGTGGAGCCGGGAGATTTCCGGACGCAGTTCGCTGCTAACCGCAAGCTAACCGGCGAGTCGCAAAACAATTCGGCCTACAGGGAACGCTTTGGAAAAGCGTTGGCCGTGTTTGAGAAAGAAGAAAACAATGGGGCCGATCCTCTGGCAATCGCTCGCCTGATTGAACGCCTGATAGAGAACCCATCGCCGAGTCTGCGCTACTCTGTCGGGCCAGTCGGCGAGAGAATTGCGCCGCTGCTGAAACAGATCCTGCCACACAAACTCTACGAACGACTCTTCATGAAACACTATGACGTGCTGTAAGGGCGAGAGAATCGCGCCTGCCGTGTCCGCTCGTTAATTCTGAATCGCGCCGGCGATACGCCCCGGGCGAATCATCAGGCCAATCAGGCTGGTTCCCATCTCGAGAAAAAATACGGCGACGAGGTGCCAGTTGGGCTTGCCGTCGATTATGAAGCTGAGCACACGTGCCAGCGATTGCGACAGCACGAGTATAAGAGCCATGTCACCGAGGATCGACATTTCAAATTTCCATGCGGCAGTGAAGAAAAGAATTGCCAGTCCGATCCAAAAACCCATGTAGATGGCTCTGAATTCGTTAAGCCCATCCACTCCGTTTAGCGTATAGCCGTACAGGTGAGCGGCCGGCTGAACGTAAAATAAAACCCCAATCGCGATTAGCAAGAAGGTCAAACCATCACCGATGAGGATTAATTTCCTGATAAAACTCATGACAGGTGAAGCCATTTCGCTCCTCCTTTATTAATTGGTTCTACCTGGCGATCAACGTCGGGGCGACGGACCGTTTCGCGCCATCATTATGCGACCGTCAGAAGCTCTCCTCGGCCTTTGGTTCCCGGCGTTCAGCATCGTTTCTTTGATGACGAAGTTTCGACAGGGCCTGGTAAACCACTTTGCGGGCCCGGTTGAGACCTCCCAGCGGCCGGTGCTCCGGCAAGCTGTGCCATGGTGTGAACGATAGATTTTCGCAGAAGGTCATCTGCGCGGCCGAGTCGAAGCGCTGGGTCGGAATGTGGAGAGTGGCCACTTTACGAAAAGGCGAAAGATCCTCGGACCACACGACAGAAGGATCTTCGAGGGGCATTTGGTACGGATCGGTTTGAACCTGGACCATAAAATCGAACTGCGCCTCCCCTGACGCTAATCGCTGCTGCATCGCTTCGCGCAGAAAGTCCGCCGAGCGACTTTTCGGGATCTTGCCTGGCTGCTCCAGGATCGGGCGCAGCTTGTACTTCACCGCCTGATCGCCAAAGAGAAAAGGGACCACGCTCGAATACTCAATCTCCAGAGGATTGGCGTGTCGCTTTAGCGATCGTATTCCGATGCCCAGCTCGCGCAGATGAAGATCGAAGGGATTGAGAAAAAACCACAGCAGGGTGAGGGGCCGGGGTTCGCCCAGCAACCTGGTGAACACCGCGAGGTCGTTAGCGATAAGCGCGTCGGCACTGATCAGGAGAAAGTCCTGCGTGGTTTCATGTTTCTCCTCCTCTAACAATTTTTCCCCCTCGACGTCCATAAGCTTGATCGCCATGCCCCGCACGTCGCGCTTGACGTCCGGCCGAAAGGTCCCATCACGCCGCATTCCGGTGGCATTGGAAAACCGAATCCACGCGGAGTACGTTTGCTCCCTGGCAAAGACCCCGACCCGCAGGTCCTCTGGCAATTCGGGTTCGACGACGAATTTCGCCCGGACGCAACCGTGATGTTTGGGATGGGATTCGCGAATGAACTTGCCCGAGGGACCTTGCTTGACTCGCTTCTCACGAATCGCAAGGAGTTCTTGAATAATTTGCTCCTCGTCGGGTAGCGGATACTCTCTGGCGAGCTCGCGTGTCAAAGGCTTTTTCACCGACTGCACTACGATTCCTCCATCGACGACTTTCCCTATCAACCGCCTGCATGATCTGTTACCGCCGCACGCACAGCCCACGCTCCCGCCCGAAGGAGCAGCCGGCTGAGTCGCCTTTTGTGCGAAATTTTCCTGCCAACCCCAGGCATAGCGCAAACGTGACCAGGGGCGTGAGTGAAGCGACTGACCGTTCCCGTTCGAGCTTACAATGCTCCTAGACTGGCGGCATCGTCACTTTATCGATTGGCGGATCTATTCTATATCCATACGGATTCGGTCGAATGCCCATATGCTCCTCCAGGTGGTGCATCAGACAACCGATCCGCAATCCAGCCGCGACCAGCAGAAAACAGATCGTATCCATGTAGAGCCGGTTTTGAGAGAAGCCCCAAAACTTTCCATTCTCTCCAGCCAGCCAGGCTCCACCCCAGGATATCGCTGCGATAAGCGTAAACAGCAGACCCATTCGGTGGAGAAATTGTGAATTCAGGACTTTCTTCATCCAGTGCATGTCGTCTTCCTCCGTGTAGTTTGCAATAAGAAGAGTGAGTGCGGGACAACCCTGGAGCAAGGCGTCCAGAGTGTTTACATCCGCGTAAGACGTGTAGCGCCGGGTAATATAACCGCTACCCAGAATCTTGACAAGGAGGATTCCTGATGAGTCTTTTCAAAAGGAGCCGGTACGGATTTTCGGTGAAAGAGCGGAGTAAAGAGGGCGACTAGTTGCCAGCATAAGAATTGCGAACACCGCACCCGCCAGCAGATCCACCACATAGTGATAGCGAAGGTAAACCGTGGAAAAGATCTGGCTGGCCGTGAAGATTGTGAAGGCATAAAAGAAAGACCGAGACATGCGTCGCGTGCTCCACCAGCCCAGCAGCGTCAGCAGTGTGTGTCCACTGGGAAAACAGTCGTAGTGAGTTCCCTCCAGCCTGTCGAGCAGGGCCCGAAACCATTGGAAAGCCCAGACACCCTGAAGCTCCGATTGCTGCAAATGACCTAATAGAAATCGTGGGCCACGCGCCGGCACCAGAAAATAGAACAGGTAAGAGACCAGGAACCCGAATGAGATTAAGAAACCGTAATAGCGAAATTCGCTCATCCGCCGCCGGCGCCAGAGGACCAAAGCCACCAAAAGCAAAGCCGGAATAAAGCAGGAATATACAATCTGCAAGTACTCCGTTAAGAGCGGGGCGTGCAGGCGCTCGATCCAGACAGTGGGATGAACATGCAGTACCGCAAAGTCTATGCGAGCCAGGGTTGCATCCGCGGTACCGCGCCGAATACCCGGAATTAGAATGTTCATTTCCTTGTAGCTGGCCGCAACGTATAAGAGCGGATACCAGTGCCGGAAGAACCAGCCCGGCAGCGAGTCGAGTTTCCGAACCACGAAAAAGATTAACGCCGCTCCGATTGCTTTAAGGGAAAGCAGCCACCACGCCTGAGGAAGCCGGGATATAAAAACGATGATTAGCAGAGACGTGATCGCGAGGTAGGTCAGGATTAGTTTGTCGACCGGCCATAATCCAGGCGAGGCTTCTGTGTCCAGGGCTTTGGTTTCTCTCAACCGGGGTGGCTTTTGCATTGAGCGAAATTGTAACGCAAACCTGTTAGTTTGCGTCGCTCACCATAAGATTAGTGGGTGTTTAGAGGACCGACTTTAGTCGGGCTTTTAATTCCAGGAAAGAGCCCGACTGAAGTCGGTACTCTGAACGCCCACTTTCTTTGCCGGCCAAGCTTGTCCTTTGCTTGAATGTCTGTGGTAGATTTCTCAATGCACTGCTGACAAATTTGATGATGAGTCCTGCGATCAAACTCAGTCTTCTGGCCTCCGGATTGTTCCTGCTTTCAGGAATGCTTACCGGGGTGATGAAGTACCGGCGCACAATGCAAAGCCTCGATCATCGCGCGCCGGTGTACATCGATATCGCCCATCGCGCTTCCCTGCTCTACAGCTTCGCTGCGCTGGTCATGGCAAAACTGCTCGAATACAGTCCTTATTCCGAGCGGGTTCAGATCCTGGCCGCTGCTTTCCCGCTGGCCTTCTTCGCGATCACAATCGTGGGTTACTTCGTCTTCGGAATGCTGAACACCACCGATAACATTTTTCAAAAACGGGGCTTCATTACCACGTGGTACATGTACGCGCTTATCGCGGGTGAGATTGGCGGGTTTTCCGTGATCCTCTGGGGCTTTCTCTCAACCCAAATTCTTAATCTGCATTAAGGAAAAACCTAAGGATTAGACGGTAATTGGAGGCTCGATTAGCTGCGGCCCGGTTGCTTTAGGATCGTCGGGAATAAAAGCCGGCAGCGTCCCGGCCGGCGCCTCCTTCCATTTCCGCGCCACCCTTTGAATGCCTATTGGGAAAATGGTCAAGCTCCCATCTGCCTTAATGTGCAGCCGCAAGAAATTCTTCCAATCCGGGATATGCATCGATGAGAACGCTTCGTCATGGTGACGGTGAAAAACATTTAGCGAAATCAGCAGGTAGAGTCCCATGACGATCGAGCCCACAATCCAACCTCCGGCCAGAATGATCACGCCCGCGAGCAATAACTGCCAGGGAGTCCCAAACTGCAGGCCCAGATCCGAGACGCCGAAGTAAGTTGCCGCCCAGCCAATAAGAAAGGCCGACACCAGGTGCGCCAGTCCATGAGTCGAGCCACCTACCCATCGATACAACTTTGAATGGGTATCGGTAAAAAAAAGAAAGCCGCCAAAAACCAACACAATCCAAAACACTGCCGCGGGGCTGGCCATCGCTGTCGATAGCGTAAGCTTCAGCGCGGGCCAGAATTGGTGAATGCCGAAAGTGCCAATTCGCGCTTTTACAGACCAGCCGGTCAGCAGGTAGAGCAGGGCGGTCGCCGATCCGAACCACGGGTTGTAAAAAAGAAATAGCAGGTTTCCATAAGTAATCTTCTTCGACTCCTTTTCCGGGGGATAAGACGAATCGCACAGGTGAAATCCATTGGCGAGTTGGGAGACGTCCGATCCATGAGTGGGAAAAAGATGAGCGCCACCACCACCGGCAACGATCTTCTGGATCCGATTCTTGTCTTCGTGCCGGCGATAGTGATGGATGTCGCCTGACAGATAGACGGCAATCTTCTGCTTTACGAAGACCTTTCGATCCAGGAACGCAAGGTTGTTCTCGTTAATCTCGGCGTCAAATTGATTGTACATCCCTGCATAGATCCAATGAGGCTCGGCGGTGCACATAATTATTCGATCGCCTTCATCCATCTTTCGAGCAATCCGCCTGAAGAACTTAACTTGCGGAACATCTATGTCTGAGGCCAATTGAACATCGGTGCCGACGAGCCACCAGCGGTGCGGCAGCTTCAACGCGAAGTAGCTGCGGCGCTGCCTTGTCTTCCAACCAGCAAACCAACGCCGTAAGCAGAACAACCGGGTAAAAGAGACCAGGCTGTCGTACCAATCATGGTTGCCCGGAACGGCAAAGACGCGCGGATGTGGCGGCTCAGTGTGTCCCATTGCCGCCTCGTAAGGTTCAACCAAACGTTCGCGGTATGATTTGCGACTCGCCACTGGATAGACCTGATCACCACCAAAAACCAGAACCTGTCCGCGCACGGTACTCTCCGTGTGGTCGCGGCCATCGGGACCTTTAAACTTTAGATTGAGACCAGGGCTGCTAGCGTGGTAAGCGACTGTGTAGGTCGAATCCCAGCCGGCGCCCGTGTCGGCAATGTAGTCCAGCCACAATTCTTCGCTGCGACTGTAATCAAAAATGTCGTCATGCTCTTCCATGGGATCGACGGGGTCGTCATCCCATATGCTGGCATCATCATCGTCGCTCGGGGCAAGCAGCGACTCAGTCAATCGGTAATCTGCTTCACGGCCCAGGATTGTAGAAATGGCCACATCAACGCCCGTGCGCGCGAGTTGCCCGGGATTAAACCAGCCCACCATCGGACACATGGCCGGCTTTTTTGGGGTGGTCGCATCTTTCTTGTCACTCATGTATGAGGCTCCTTAGACAAGCGAAACGCTGCGTAAACATGCTCGTGAATTGTACGACAGTGCTAAAGGGTCGCGGGCTGAGTTCGCGAGGGAATAGTTCAGCAGCGGCTCGTGAGAACCAGCCGTTTCAACCAGCGGTCGCACGATATTCCCAAGGGCCTGGGAAAGTCAATTGTTTTTAGGAAGGATTGTCCCGTGACGACGGGGGCGCGCGCGAAAGGGATCGAGAACTTAGACCAGTTTTCAAGCTTGCGCAAAAGACAGGAGAAGGCTAACGATATGCCTTCGCTCTAACTGAAGATTATTCCTGATAGTGTTCATTCAATCGCAACCGTAAAGCTGGCGGGACGGTTTTCCAACTGGCAGTGCTTAGCACCTGCGGCTTAAGCTCCGGTGTGGTCACGCGGGACACTCGCCACTGGGCTCGCTCCTCGTCGTAACGCCAACAATAAAAGGGTCCATTGCCACGCCGGCTGTAGAATTCTCCGCCATCATTGGCCGCACTCGCGCCAACCGGCTTAACATAAACTCGCAGTCCGTTCATTTCCACGACTAATAGTCTCCTATCTTCCCATTTGCCGCTGCGGCGCCTCCAGCCTTGCCGTCCATCGTAAAAGGCACGAGTCCTCGTTTCACCTCTTCGACCGCAATGCTTGTGTTTCGACGCCTGCGCGGATCAGCTTCGATCCGCGGCAGGGAACCACGCACGAGTTGCTTGCTTCTCAAACCTGCCACGATAATTAGTTGGTACCTGGAATTTATTCCCGGCCACTGCTCGCCGTTGTCGCCAATGCTGTCGCCGTTGTTGGTGTATTTTCCTGTTTCACTCATAAGGTATATCAGCTTTCGAAACTTGCCAGTTCAATTGGCCGGCTCGCCATCAAGTCTGAGTTAATAAAACATCTTCACTGCAATAAAGAGCGCGGGTAAGGCGACTGCAACAATGACGACGAAATGTAACCAGCTCATCGTTGATTTTTTGCAGTTGGGGCACTTTACTTTCCACAGTTGCAATATCGTCCCACAGTGGTGGCAAGACCAAACCATAATCATCGGGTAGCCCCAATCTTGTCGGTTGCCCCAATCTTGTCAGTTGACCGCGCCGCCATCTCCCGCAATAGGACCGTAAGCTGCGCCTGGTCCAGGGGGCGACCGCGGCCCAGTTTGATCAATGGGTTGTCCACCAGCCAGAAGCTCACCGTCTCTCCATCTCTCGTCGTCAGCCCTTTGATCGCGTCCTGATCAAACACTGCCGGTCTGAAACATTCCATTCCCGAGTCACGGGAGCGCGCCATCATTGCGTGATCGTTGCTGTGAAACACGGGGACCCGAAATCCACTTCTGTCATCCAGCGCAAACCAATCGCCATTGGCCCGTTGCATTGCATAGAGACTACCCATTCCGAACCTTCTATTTTCCGGGGGCCTCTCGACGGCGCCCTCATCATCGCCCCACTGGCGTTAAATCTTTACCAGATGACCCTGGCGGTTCGAGGCGCTTGCGCCCAATCGGGTTCTGATTCTGATGTCCTTCTAAGATTAAGATCTAAGAGGTGGTGCTGCGGACATCAGGATTCTCTTTCGTCCCGGTCGATTGAAGAAACAGACGGCACAAGGAGAACGACGCTACGCGCGAATCCCGATGTCGAGAGTAGGTTTCTATAGAACCGCTTAACAACGACCCCACAAGCATAACACACCTACGGCATGAACGACGGCTTCTGACTCCCGGCTAGTCGTGCCTCTCTCTTGACCATTCTTTGAACATCAACTGATGCTTTCTACGAGCGATAGAGCGCCGCACCGGCGGCGAGGCGCTGGCACTGGTGGCCCCACCATCCATTGGTCTTCTATCATCGGCCTGATCGTTGACTTGCCATTGGTTTATGAAAGCCCAACGCGTTGCATCCGAGAGATCTGGTTTGGGTAAATTGATCATTTGTCTAAGTCATTCCCGGCCGCTGGGATGCCAGCGACGGCATCAGTATGTTCCCTGGAGACTGCGCGGGGTAGACAGAAGAACAATACGCTAAGCAATCAGGATTGTCCGTGCGCTAGACCACATATAAATCGGGACGCTTCCAGAACCGCCGCTCCGCAAGCTTCGTCATACCTGGCTATGTGTGTTAACGCACAGACAACGAAGCGTTTCAAATGCTATGATTTACTTCATTTCCTGCGAATCATTTTCTCTTTCGACATTGGGATCTTGATCCGGACTATAATCGGGGCCGAAAAGAAGACCAGGCTGGGAAGCGTTTCCCCGGTCGGAAACGAGGCGCATAAAAGACTATGACTATCCATGGCAACTCAACGAAGCCCTTTACCTTTCAATTCATAGATTCCGAATCGAACATTTTCCTGGAGTTAATGAATGCGACAGAACACACTCTTAAGTCGATCGAAATCCTAACTGTCTTTCTGAAGGATGAAGAAACGCCGGGCGGCGGCCCCTCGCAAGCCCATATTAAATTCGACGCTATAAGCTCGATCCTGCCACAAGAGAAGGCCGTGCTGTCGCACCGGACCTGGATCAATGGCAAACCGGTCAGCACCGATTACGATCAATTGGCGCGTCTTAGAATCATAGCCGGCGAAGTCAATCCCTATGTATTGGATATTTCATGGGAGGATGCGGAAGGGAAAACGCGTTTTCAGAGGATCCCGGTCGGGCATTGATCGGGGAACCGGGCTCGAACAATGCGCTTTTGCGGGTTCTGAAGTACTCTTAATACTTCCTTAAGTAGCTGCTAATGATAATTTGTGACTTCTGTTTGCAGTACAAGCCGGACGGCGAATGCGGTCTGGGCCTGAAAATTCCGAAGGGGATGAGCTGCCGCGAGTTTGGCCCCGGAATTGAGAAGTTTTGCTCCGACCCCAATGATTTCGTGGATCCCAGACAGATTATTCAGATGGCCACGTTTTTTGGAATGAAGGGGACGGAGCTAAAGAAGATTCGACTTATGGCTGCGAAAGAGGAAGGCGTCCGGGCGGTAGAGGCGTCGGGTAGCGCCTAGATACGCACAGCCCTTGAGTCTGGGGGCTTCTGGCTGCGGCTCCAACGATCCCCGGAACTGATCCGGTTTGTTTAGTAACTGCTTCAGTGAACCGCCACCAGGAACGGTTGCGGCCCGGCAATTTCCAGGTCACCTTCCCTGAAACTATCCAGCGCCTCCGCTTCATCCTCGTAAACATCGAAAACGGTCAGCAGTTTCGTGATAGTCATTAACTCACGCAGTCTTTGGGTCAGATGAAGCAGCTTAATCTGTCCGCCGTTCTTCTTCAGCGTAATATGAATTGAAATCAGCTCACCCAGGCCGAGCGAATCGATATAGCCGACGCGCGCGAGATTCAAAAGTACTTGATTTCTTCCCTCGGCAAGCAAGCCGCGTATGGCTTCCTGCAACGTTACGCTGCTGTCGCTGATTCGTATGTTTCCGTCCATGTCCAGAACCGACACGTTGCCGACCTGGCGCCAGTTAGCTTTTTGGCTGATCATTAAGGGTTTCCTTCTTCCCGATTCAAAACTGACAGAACTGGATGACAACAGTTTTGTGCGTCCAAGATCCTGAGGCCGCGAAACTGCGAGGGGTGGACACCAGGCTCACCCTTCTCGCGATTAGAGCTTCACGCTGCCTTGGCAGCCGCTATATGAAACGTGGAGTTGGCAAGTTCAAACGTTTTCACTAATGGCGTTCCATCCACGACGGTGGTAAGGGCCCTCAATACCTCGGGATATCCCGTACGATTGTAGGCCTCCGCATCTTCTTTCGTGTCCCAGAAGCTGTTGGCCACGGCTTCCGAACGATCCGGGGCAATAAAGAAAGTTTCATCGCGAAACCCCTTCTGCTTAGTCAGGATTGGGATAATCTGGTTGTTATTAATGCGAGTGAGCTCAGTGGCCGAGTTGAGCTTGAGCTTCATAGTAACTTGCCGTCCAAACATATTTTTGCTCCTCTGATTGTTAGCTATAGCTTCAGGTGATCTGGAGGATTCCAGAGGAGCTGAGAAGGGAGTAAGCGAACTCGGTTCAAGAGCGACCTTACCGCACCGGCCGGTATATGTCAAATGTAGAATATATCTTATATGGACAATAGTACCTGCATGTGGTAAGTACTAAGGTACGAGAAGACACTTTATGATTGAGATTCGAGTCGATAAGTTATTAAAGGGACACGAACGGTCGTTCTACTGGCTGGCCAAGGAGACGGGCATCAGCCATACGACCCTGTGGCGATTGAAGAAGGGCAAAGCCCTGGGCATCAACTTCGATACGCTGGAGAAGTTGTGCCAGGCGCTGGGGTGTCAGCCGGGTGACGTCCTGGGACTGGTTAAGCAGAAGGCCGGCCCGAAGCGCGGATCGCCCTAAAGAACCAGGCGCAGATTTACGCAGATGAAAGCGGATCAGAAGGAAAGCAGGCAAATGTTTTCAGCGCCGGCTTCTTCAGGTCTGTGAACATCCGCGTTAATCCGCGGCTAGACTCTTCCGGCCCTGGAAAACCAGCCGCAGATTTACGCCGATGAACGCGGATCGGAAGGAGGTAAGGCGACTTTTCAGCCGCTTTTTCAGATCTGTGAATATCCGCGTTAATCCGCGGCTAAAATCCTGTTTTAACTCGTAGCCTCAGGGAAAGTCGCGCTTCACGAGTCTCCAAACGCCTCATTCAGTTTCCGCAGGTGATAACCCATAGCAGCCATTCTCATTGACTCGACAAATTTCTCACGATGTTTGGCAGCCGCTTCAACGAAGAAGCGCCAGAACTCTGTACGCTCTCGGTCGAGGACTCCCAGCTTGAGCGTGAGGCGGGCAAACGAAACCAGGCTGCTGAAAATATTGTATTGATTTACTTCCGCCTCGTCCTGCGGCACTCGCTTCAAACATTCAAGCACTCGTTGATAATACTCGCGCGGGCTGTAGATCGTTCGCATGATGGATTTATAACCCTCAACCAGCCGCGCCGGGTCCATCTTGGGCACGAAGTTCAGCGCCAGATTGGTATTATTTCCCGTGCTCTCCCCCAGCAGTCGTCCCTCGCGTTCCAGCCGGCGCCAGAGTTGAGTATCAGGAAGCGCGGTCAGCAGTCCGACCATGGCCACCGGAATGGCGCTCTCGCGAATGAAATTGATCTGGAGGTCGAAAATATCTTCCGGATCATTGTCAAAGCCGACGATGAAGCCTGCCATCACTTCCATGCCGAAGTTCTGGATCTTCTTCACTGACTCCAAAAGATCCCGGCGCGTGTTCTGTCCTTTTTGCGCCTCTTTCAGGCTGGCCTCGACCGGCGTTTCAATTCCGAGAAAGACCCGGCGAAACCCGGCGTCGCGCATGCCATTAAGCAAGGCATCATCTTCGGCGAGGTTAACGCTTGCTTCGGTAACAAACGAGAACGGATGACCATTTTCCTTCTGCCACCTTGCCAGCTCGGGTATTAGCTTCTTGACGTTTTTCTTATTTCCAATGAAGTTGTCATCTACTATGAAAAGCGTCCCCCGCCATCCCAATTGATTTAGAGCATCAAGCTCGGCCAGCACCTGCTGATTGCTCTTGGTCCGCGGCACGCGTCCGTAGATTTCGATGATGTCGCAAAACTCGCAGTTGAACGGGCAGCCGCGCGAGTATTGCACCGACATGGCGCTATAACGTTTTAGATCGGCGAGATGAAAGTCAGCAATTGGCGTAACGGAAAGCGGCGGCTTCTCTGCGGCCTGGTAGGTCCGCTTGGCCTCACCGCGCGCCAGGTCTGCGACAAACTCCGGCAGGGTCGTTTCAGCTTCGCCAAGAAAAATGTGATCGGCGTCGGGTAGGTCTTCGATAGTGGTCGTCACGTATGGTCCGCCAAGCACTACGCGCTTACCCATCGCCTTACACCGGCGAACAACATCGTGCAGAAAATCCTTTTGCACCAGCATCGCGGTGGCAAAGACTATATCCGCCCATTCAATATCAGACGACTTGAGCCGCCGCACATTCATATCGACCATTCGTTTTTCCCACGACTTCGGCAGCAATGCGGAGACTGTCATCAGTCCCAGCGGCGGAAAGGCGCTGCGCTTGCCTTCGAATGGCAGCGCGTGGCGAAAACTCCAGTAGGTGTCGGGAAACTCCGGATTCAGTAGCAGTACCTTCATCGCTTCTCCTTAAACTCGGCGGCAAATCGTTCGTGTCATGCCGATAGCAGTTCCTGCTACCAGCCGATGGCTCAGAATAAAGAACAGCTGCAAACTGATCCCAGTCCCGATCCAGAGATAACGTCGGCAATATCTAAGTAAGAATTTGCGTACCACTGGTACGTAACGAGGGGGGCGATGTTCGCTAACGCGCTTTCGGTAACGAACCAAGAGCGCTACGCGCAAATCCTGACGTCTCGAGCAAGTTTTCTAAAAGAACGAGTTAGCAATTTACTAAAGAGTGTAACACACGTATGTACGGTGTCGCACACAGATTCGAAGCCCGCCTTGTCCGCTCATCTGCCTCGCTAAGTCTGATCCTGGGTGCGTTGACATAGAAATAACATACCTCAGCCGCCGCTGGTCTTAACTTACTATGGATTTCAAAGGGAAACATGGATAGGCCGCTACTACCGCGAAGCGGTTGCGACCTCCAGCCCAGGGTTGCCGCCGCGGCTACCCTGGGTGATCGAATTCCACTCCGCCACAACCCCGATCGGGTTGCGTCCTGTTTTATTCACCCGACCCAACGTAGCCGCCAAGCGGCAACGTTGGGCTGGAGGTAACCGCTTCGCGGCATAAAACACTGCAACTCCTTAATCTCAATGTATGAGTTCCAGGCGCCCATCTAAACTTGATCAGTTGTTGGTGTCTTAAAGTTACTCAACGGCGCGACAAACTGTTTGCTCGGATCGCCTGGATTTCAGGTAAGATGTGCGGCTTGCCGGCAAGCTGTACTTTGGCTACCACGTGAAAAAACAGATTCTTATCTACGGTATTATGTATGGCCTCTCCAGCGGGCTGCTGATTGTGGCCCTGAAGCTCGTGGAGTTTCGCTTTCTGGTCGTCGAGCATTCAGTGGAAATTTACGGTGGATTGATTGCGCTGGTGTTTGCGAGCTTAGGCATCTGGTTGGGGCTCAAATTTACCAGGCAGAAGGAAGTAATCGTCGTCGAGAAGGTGCCGGTTTTCGCAGCAGAGCCCTTCGCCCTGAATGAAGAAAGATTGCGCCAGCTTTCTATCACCAGACGCGAATTGGAAATACTTGAGTTAATAGCAAAGGGCATGAGCAATCGAGAGATTGCCGAAAAACTTTTCGTAAGCGAGAACACTGTGAAGACCCACTCCAGCCGGCTGTTTGATAAGTTGAGCGCAAAACGAAGAACGCAGGCGGTGCAGATTGGAAAGGAATTCGGCCTGATCCCGTAGCGCCTCGGGGCAGTGGCCCGCGCGTAAAGCAAGGGCGTAGCAGCTTTTTCGGCTTAAGCCCTCCCTCCTCGTCGGGCTATTGCCACCTGTTGAGAAGAAACATGTTCCAGATTCGTACCGCCAAACCTGAAGACAGAGAATCCATCCAGCGAATTTACGTCACGGTCGTTGGTCCTGAGGCCAGCCAGGATGAAGCGCAATGGGATGAGCTAATAAGCGCAGGGGGGTTGTTACTTGCGCAGGCAGAGAGCCGGATCATCGGCTTCGGTGGCATTGATGTGCATGCCGCGGAACATGTGAAGTGGCTGTACCTTCTCCGTCAGTATCAGGGAGCAGGCCTGGGGTGGGAGATCCTCCGGCGATTAGAGGACATCGGATGGGAAGCGGGCCTGAATTCGCTGCGATTACACTCCGCACCCGAGGCCGTGGAGTTTTACCGGCGGCACGGATACAGGGCAGTTGAGGCAGCGGAACAGATAGCGCACGATCACGAGGGAGTCGAAATGGTGAAGGACCGCCCCCGCACAGGATGACGAGAGGTAAATGCCCGGGCTTGAACGCAAGAGGCCCTCACGATCTACAACTTAAGTATTATTCTTCGCCTCAACGCGCAAAATCATTCGAAAGTATGACGACAAGCCCGTCCCGGTAAGATACTTTCACGCCGTAAGTTCAAAACCCTTTCCAGTCAGGAGAACAATTCCCATGAAGAAAACTGTCTTGACCTTCGGGCTGATTTCCGGGGCCATGATGTCGCTGATGATGCTGGGCACGCTGCCGTTCATCGACAAGATCGGTTTCGACAAAGGTGAGATCGTTGGCTACACCGGGATCGTACTTTCGTTTTTGATGGTGTTTTTCGGAATTCGTTCCTATCGGGAGAATGTCGGCGGCGGCAGGATCACTTTCGGCCGAGCCTTTGCCGTTGGCATCCTGATCACGCTCATCTCGTGTGTCTGCTACGTAGTCACATGGGAGATCATCTACTACAAGTTTATGCCGGACTTCGCCGAAAAATACGCAAACCACATGGTGGAGCGCTTAAGAGCGTCGGGCGCCAGCCAACAGGTGGTAGAGGCAAAGCTTCAGCAGATGAAGGCGTTCAAAGTGATGTACGACAAGCCTTTGATCAATGCGGCTATCAGTTTTCTTGAGCCCTTTCCCCTTGGCCTGGTCATTACTCTAATCTCAGCGGCCATCCTTCGGAAGAAAGGACCCGCACCCGATCAACGATTGAAGGTGGGGTAATTGAGGAGTCAGGCAGATTTTTCATTTTTCATTTTTCATTGAAGAGTTGATCGAACTGATCTTGCAAAGTTTTAGCTGAGCGCCAAATGATATAAATGGCAAAATGAGAAATGAAAAATCTGTCCCTCTAACCCCTCACCCAAAATTTTACTTTGGTGGCCCAGCTACAAACTTCAGCGCCACGCCGTTCATGCAGTAGCGCAGGCCTGTGGGTTTTGGCCCGTCATCGAAAACGTGGCCCGCATGAGAGTCGCATCTTGCGCACAACACCTCAGTTCGGGTCTCTGATAAGCTGTTATCGATCTCTTCGCGCACGTTCTCTTTCGCAATCGGCGCCCAAAAGCTCGGCCATCCGGTGCCTGAGTCAAACTTGGTCTTTGAGCTGAATAGTGGTAGCCCGCAGCACACGCATTCAAAGACGCCGCGTTCGTGAATGTTGTTTAGTGGACTCGAGAAAGGTGCTTCAGTCCCCTTCTGCCGCGTCACGTTGTACTGCTCCGGAGTCAGAATGCGTTTCCACTCTTCGTCTGTCTTAATCACCTTTTTGATTCCTTTCGCACCGGCGGCGCCACGTTTATTCGCTTCCTGGGCGACAATAACAGGCAGCCGGGAAAGCACTGCAAACCCTCCCAGAGCTATGGACGATGATAGAAAGTTACGTCTATTCATTAGCAGGTCCTCCAAAGAATAATGACATAGGTCGAGGAAATTACGTTACTGCAGGACCATTTGGATTGGGAATTCCCCGGGTTATCAGATCGACGCAAACTAACAGTTTGCGTTACATGAAGTGAAAAAGGCGTCTCCGAATTAACGGAAACGCCTTTCGCCTTAGGGAAGGCACCGCGAATTAATACCGCGAGCCGCCGTTGCGACCGCCGCCGTTGCGACCGCCGCCACCACCGCCGCGATCTTCGCGTGGCTTGGCCTCATTCACATTCAGCGCGCGCCCGCCCAGATCCGTTCCGTTGAACTTCTGGATAGCCGCAGCGCCTTCTTCCTTGGTCGACATTTCGACGAAGCCAAAGCCGCGTGAGCGACCTGTTTCGCGATCTTCGATCAAGGATACGCTTTCGACTGTGCCCGCTGTCGCGAACAGGTTCTGCAGCTCAGTGCTCGACGTTTCGAACGCGAGATTACCAACATAAAGTTTCATAGTCATAAGTCTCTTACCTTTTTCCCCTTCGGGAGTTAACAGAAGCTTCTCAGCCTCCCAGTTTTGCCCAGGATTTACATGCCCATGCCGCCGGGTAGGGCCCGGGGCTGGTCATCTTCCTGTAGCTCAGAAATGAGGGCTTCCGTTGTAAGCATTAAGCCCGCGATTGATGCGGCGTTTTGCAACGCGCAGCGCGTGACTTTCGCGGGATCGATAATCCCCGCGTCAACAAGGTCCTCAAAATTTTCGGTCGCGGCGTTGTAGCCGAAGTTCGGGTTCTTGTCGCGACGTACTTTCTCGACAATCACTGCACCCTCTTTGCCGGCGTTTTGTACGATCTGCCGCATCGGCTCTTCCAGAGCGCGCTTCACGATATTGACACCAATCTGCTCGTCCGGGTCGCCCGTAGTGACGCCGTCTTCATCGGTTTCGAAGACTTTGAATTTCTCCAGGGCCTTCGCGGCGCGAATTAAGGCTACGCCGCCACCCGCCACAATTCCTTCTTCGACCGCTGCTCGGGTCGCGTTCATGGCGTCTTCGACCCGCGCCTTCTTCTCTTTGAGCTCGGTCTCAGTGGCTGCGCCCACGCGAATTACTGCGACGCCGCCGACGAGCTTCGCCAGACGCTCCTGTAATTTCTCGGCGTCATATTCTGACGAGCTGTCTTCGATTTGAGCCTTCAGCAGTTTCACGCGGCCCTTCAGGTCGTCAGTGTTGCCGGCGCCATCGATGATCGTCGTGTTGTCTTTGTCGATCGTGACTTTCTTCGCCCGTCCCAAATCTTCGACCTTAACGTTCTCGAGTTTGATGCCAAGGTCTTCGCTGATAACTTTGCCACCAGTCAGGATGCCAATGTCTTCGAGCAGGGCCTTGCGGCGATCCCCGAAGCCTGGAGCTTTGACTGCCGCCACGTTGATCGTGCCGCGCAACTTGTTGACCACCAGCGTCGCCAGGGCTTCCCCTTCGACATCTTCCGCGATAATCAGAATCGGCTTGCCCAGCTTGGCGACTTGCTCAAGAATCGGCAGCATATCTCGCATCGAAGAAATCTTCTTCTCGCTAATGAGAATGACCGGATCCTCGAGTACGGCTTCCATCTTTTCCGTATCGGTAACGAAGTAGGGCGAGAGGTAGCCGCGATCGAACTGCATTCCTTCAACGAATTCCAGATTCGTCTCCATCGTATTGGAGTCTTCGACGGTGATGACGCCATCCTTACCGACCTTGTCCATCGCTTCGGCAATCAATTCGCCAATGGCGAGATCGCCATTCGCCGAAATCGTGCCCACCTGCGCAATCATGTCGCCCTTGACGGGCTTGGACATCTTCTTGATTTCGGTGGTGGCGCGCTCAACTGCTTTCTCGATGCCACGCTTCAGGGCCATAGGGTTGGCACCCGCGGCAACGGTCTTCACACCTTCGCGGTAAATCGCCTGGGCCAGCACGGTGGCGGTAGTAGTGCCATCGCCGGCGATGTCGCTGGTCTTTGACGCCACCTCGCGCACCATCTGCGCGCCCATGTTCTCCAGAGGATCCTTGAGGTCAATCTCTTTGGCTACGGTCACACCGTCTTTGGTGATCGTCGGGCTGCCGTATTTCTTATCAAGAATGACGTTGCGTCCCTTCGGACCAAGCGTGATTTTGACTGCGTCGGCGAGTTGATTAACTCCACGCAGAATTGCCGCCCTTGACTCCTCGCCATGAACTATTTGCTTTGCCATAATTTTTATCTTTTCTCCAACTGAAAATTGTCTATTAACTCCAGGAATATTTCAGCCACAGATAAACACAGAAGGATACGAATACGACAGACTGATTTGGTTAGATCTGTGTGTTTCCGTGTTCATCTGTGGCTTGAATCCTCAGGCCTTCTTTTTGCCGCCAGCCGCAGCACCCGCGCGCGTGATGATTCCCAGAATCTCGTCCTCGCGCACGATCAAAAGCTCCTGGCCGTCGAGCGTGATTTCAGAACCGGTGTACTTGCCAAATAAGATACGGTCGCCGGCTTTGACATCCAGCGGCTGGCGCGTTCCGTCTTCCTTGTATTTGCCTTCTCCGGCGGCGATCACTTCGCCTTCCTGCGGTTTCTCTTTCGCGGTGTCCGGGATAATGATCCCGCCGCGGACCTGCTCACCTTCATCAGTGCGCTTCACGATTACGCGGTCATGTAATGGTGTGATTCTCGTGGTCATAATTGCTTTAATCTCCTTTTTCGCTTTTCCAATAAGTTCAGAGCTCAAGCTTTAGCTTGCGCCGCGAATCGGCAACCTAAAGGTTGGACTCTGAACTCATGGCTTTGAGATAGATACTTCGAGCTTCTTTTTTGTATTTGAGCTGTGGATTTCAGGTGGTCTGGAAGATCCCAGAGGGCTGAGAAGGGAGTTAGCTGGTCTCGGTTCGTCACCCACCTTACGCTAATGGAGGTTATATGTCAAACGCAGGATATATTTTGCATGGGAAATAGCCTCCCGGATCTACCGTTAGCTCTGGTAATGGGTCAGTTTGTTTCCGAGGCTGGATTGCGATAGCTGCGGGCCCATGAGGTCAGTACCTAGCACGCGGTAGCGGGTGGGCCATGACATTGCCGATTGCTAATTGCCAAATGCCGATTGGCTGTCTCGTCAAAAGCCCAATTGGCAATCGGAAATCGACACTTGGCAATGGACGAGGTCCCTATCGATGAAAGCTCCCGCCGATAAAGTATCTCTGGTAGTTTCGAAAGCCCTCTTCATAGCCACGGAGAAAGCCGTCGCGATAAGCCTCCTTGTAGGTATCCCTGAAGCCGAAGAAGGAGAGGAAACCGAAATCGCCGTGCTTGTAAAAATGTGAACGCTCCGGGTCATAGCTCTGTCCCCGGCGGCCGTCGTTAGCGCCCGTGTACAGGCCATCCTGGTAACCGCGCTCATAGGCGTTGGAGCTATATCCATAACTGCCGTAGTTCGATGACTGGTAAATGCGGGTGCGATATCGATTATCACGATATCGGTCCCGGTCATGGTCCCTATTCCGGTCACGATCACGATCATGATCTCGATTGTGCCCAGCGTTGCGATGACCCTCCCTATCTCGATCTCGATCGCGGTCGCGGTCCCGATCCCTGTTTCGGTCTCGGTCGCGATCTCTGTCCCGATCCCGGTCACGACCGCGGTGATGAGACGAGCCCGTGAAGGTGCCGGCGCCGCTGGTACTGCCGCTGTTGCCGCCGCTCGGTGGGGGGTTGTTATCGCTGGAACGAGTTCTATTGCCGCGTTCCCTGCCACTGCTGCTGTCACTGCTGCGGCTGCTGCGATGCCAACTGCCGCTGCTCCCGCTGCTGCTGCTGCTACTCCTGCTGCCTCGGCTTTCGCCGCCACCGTGACGACCGCTGCT
>DASXRU010000162.1:0-7268 GCA_036506395.1 Pyrinomonadaceae bacterium
GTCCCAACTCTCTCAACTCCCTACTTAAGGCGTTGTGCAGTAGCTCGCGGCGTTTCTTCCTTCCAACCCAAGCGGAAAAGGGTTCGGCAACGGCGAATGCCGGTAAGATGAGTTGAATCTCTCCAGCTTCAGCCAGCTTCAGAATTCTCTCGCAGTTCTCGTATTGTTCTTGGAGGTAAGCTAGTTCGAGTATGAAATTTGACTCGACGTAAACGATCATGAGGAAGCTTCAGATTCTATTGAGCCGTTCTTAATCGCTTCATAAAGTCCTGAATCAAATAGCCACTTTTCAGAGGGAGCTACATTCTCGGCGGTAAGCTTGGAATTCACAATAAAGCTGAGCCAGGATGTAAGTATCAGCTGAAGGCTGGAATCGCTTATCTGATTACGAGAGATCCGAGTGTCTTTGATGTAAGGGTCAACTATAGGTCTGGCATCCACTACGGAGTCAGGTGCCTTCGCTTCGAGAGATTCTGTTTCATCGGTCCAAAGATAAAAATGTTCAGGCGTTGCAAGAAGAAAGAATCGGGCGGGCGGGATGGCCGAATGCATAAGAAGGTTTCTGCGCATTTGAGCTGCCCACTCTGGTGTTGCACCAGTCTTGCCTTTGACCTCAGCCACCAACTGAAGACGGTTATCGGGAGAATACACAGCGATATCAGCGAGTTTGAGCATTTAAATAGATTCTAACATATGCATGCCCCCTTGTCGGAGCAAGCGAGCGTCTTAATTCACCGCCCGAAGCAGGCCACCATGCGTTCGTAAACTTTGCGGGTGACGCGAACGTCATTCAGATTGTATTCGCGAATCTCGGCCAGCCTGCCGGCGTGATAGAGATCAAAAACTTTACTGCCTTCCACCGCCGCAGTCTTACTCGATTCGATTCCCAGGGCCCAGGCGATATCGTCAAGACTCACGTTCTTTTTTGCGCCTGACCACCAGCGATGCATCGTATCGAAGACGCCGCGCACGTTGTATTCGCTGAGATTAACCAGCGAAGGAACGCAGATGTCGTTAATCAGGCAGCGCTGAAATATGAACGGCAGATCGAAACCGATTACATTGTGGCCTACGATTTCGTCGGTTTCGCAATCAAACTCTTTCATCAAGTCCAGAAACGCAGTCAATGCCTGTTTCTCAGGCTGTTCCTCTCCGTCAGCATCTATGCCAAAGACGTCCTCGCTTCCGCTTTGCGTTAATCCCTCGATTTCAAAGCCCGGAACCGGCGCCACGTGTACGGCTATCGAAAGAACGCGGCCTGAGGTCGCGCTTAAAGAGCCAAGTTGATAAGCGCGCTCTTCCTCGGCGGCAATGTCCTCGAGGTATCGCTGTTGTTGTTCCAAACGCATGTTACCGAGCCGCAGCGTTCTTTCCAGTTGGGGACCAATCCGCTCCCGGAAATCGGGCAGCGCGAGTGTTTCGATGTCCATTGTGAATGCGCGCGGCAGAATCGGGTCGTGCTGTTGATGCTCGCGATATTGCTGGAGGGTGATGGGACGGTATTCTGAAACGACGAACTGCGGGCGATCCTGAAAGGTTTCGAGCCGGCCGGTAACTCCCCACAGTCCTGGCTTGATCTCTTTCCAGGCGTCTAAAACTTCGCCCCAGATTTTCAGCGCAAGGCTGCCACTGGCGTTGCGCGCCGTTACGTCGCAGAAGGGTTTGCCCTGCTGGGTGCGGCGCTCGCGAACGGAGGTAACGGCGAGCATCAGCCACACTTCCTCGCCAAACGGCAGCTCGGGAATTGGGATGTTGCCTTTCATTTTCTTTTCGTTATCAGGGTACGCAGGGGACTATAAAGCCAGAGGCCCGAGCCCAACTCAACTGATAAACTGTGACGACTCTTCGTCAAATCCTGGTCTGATAAAGTCATACGCATTGGGAAAGGTCGCTTCCGTCGAAAGCCGCAGTCGCTCCAGCGCGGCCAGCAGGGGGATGATCGAATCGCTCTTCTCCGGGAACGATCTGTGCAATACGCGCCAGGCGCTGTCAGAGCGGCTGATCGCTATCAGCGCTACTTTCGCCGACCCGTCGGCATCACTCTGAACTACATAGGCAGCCCCGGCATCGTATTCTTCGTCTTCAGGCTCTTCATAAGGCTCTTCGTCTGCGAATATCTCTTCGCCGGTGGCAGACTCGTCAGTCTGGACAGCGCGATCGGAGCCGCCTATCGCGCGCATGAGTTTCGCAGCTATGAAAAACTGATACCAGCGAATGACCTCGATCGCCTCCGTGGCTGAGACATCTTCTTCTGATGAATTAGCCAGGCCGCTATCATCGTGCAAGTTGCGCTCGACGCTAAACTCTTCCTGGAACCAACGCTGGACCATTTGAGCGTACTCGCGTGCCAGAAGTGAAAGTTCGTCTTTCCAAACCGTCTCCCGCTCCCGCCGATGCCGTTCCATTTCCTCCTCGACTTCAACCGCATCAAGATCGACGCCGGCTTCTTCGGCCCACTCGGCCAGCATCATGCGCGTCTCCTTAAAAATGGATTCCAGTTTCTGCCAGAACTTCGCATTGTTGATGTCGTGGACTTCCGGGTCATCCATTTCCTCGTCGGCTTTTTCGGTCGCATAGACTATACAGCGTGACGTGAACGGGCAGCGCTCGCACCAGCGATCGCAATAATTATGAATACCCGAGATGAAATCCGGGTTTTCGGCCAGTTCGCGCAGGAACCTTTTATTCATGTGACCGGGCATTGAGCAACAGGTCGAGGTTTAACTCAAGAACCGCGGAATGCAGAACACAAAACCCACGTCCTCAAAATGAGCCGCGTTGATTCTTATCGCAATTCTTGCTCGCATTGTACTACCAACGGGATGAAAATCGCTGGATAGCAAATGACGTGGGTGTTTATCGGCCTGCGCACAATGCTGCATCGGGGTCTGCAGCCCGCACATTCAGAAATGGCAGCCGAAACCAAAGTCAGTTGTGATTGATTTTGCTTGGCGGTTGCTTAGCGGGGCAGGAAGGAAATATTGCCGCGAAAGTTGGTAACGCTTACCTTGGCTTGCGAGTTGCCGACATCGCCGGTGACTTTGCGGCCATCGCCAACAGATTTCATGCTGGCGTTCCAGAACGGGCCCATCTCCAATTTCTTCGTGGGGGTCCAGGCGACAAGCGAAAAAGCAGAGTCGCCCGGAATACGGAGTGTGATATTGCCCTGGTTGGACTTGAACTCATATGTGCCGCTGGAAGCAAACCTGCCATCAAAGAAAATATCGCCCATCGTGTTCGAGGCAAATACTCGGTCGGCGCTAATGCCGCTCAGTATGATATCGCCTTCGGAAGATACGTGAGCGCGCACCAGCCCGCCCTGGATATTGCTGACAGTAATGTTGCCGCGTCTTGTTTCAAGGTCTACAGACGAACTGGCGGGAACATAGATGTTGAAATTGACGTCGCCCACATCGCTGCGGCCGCGATTATCTGAGACTACATCTACGGCGACGCCGGTATCCGTTTGTCGCGGAGCCAGATGCGCTGATGGAGATTCCAGAGTGGCGGTTAGCTTGATCTCGTCCCGCTCCCAGGTCTCTACCGTA
The DNA here is from genome assembly GCA_036506395.1 of Pyrinomonadaceae bacterium. GTDB lineage: Bacteria > Acidobacteriota > Blastocatellia > Pyrinomonadales > Pyrinomonadaceae > DASXRU01. Next base: position 3,549 of record DASXRU010000162.1, read on the forward strand.
ATAGTGCCGGAGAGGTTCCGCAATTCCAGGCGCACATTCTTGCCTGCGGGGTACCTGCGAGTCACCTTCTGTTGAGCCAGACCGCTGGCTGCGACTACGAGGATCAGCGAGCAGGCAAAAAGAAGATACACCCCGGCGCGGGCGCGGGCGCGGGCGCGACTGCGACTGCTCGGGCCGCCGAGGAGGTGAATGGTCGTCAATGCTTGGTCCATCAATCTGAGAAGTCTTGTGTCTTGGCGCAAGCTCCAGGCTCGCGCTGGAAATATCTCGAATCAGCGCCCGGACAATATCGCGCAGGTTAATGACTGGCGCAACTTTTACAGGTCCGCAAAATCTCTAAGCAGGTTCATCTTGTCGTTAAGAGCCGCGTTTAGCATCTCCTCGGAAACTTCATCATGAGGATTCCGGCGCAGCTCTGAAAGCGAATCGTTGACTGTCTGATCGATGACTTTCAGATTGCGATCGAAAGTCTCGCGCATCTGCGGACTCCATCGGGCCTTGTTCAATTCCACGCGCTGGTTCCAATAGCTGATCGCCTGCTGCTGCTGCCAGATGCGATCCTCGGGCGCGGATGTCGCGCCGCTTAACGCCAGAGTCGAGCTCGGGCTGGTGGCGCCGGAACTAAAGACCCTGCCGCCAAATCGATGAACGCCGATGCCAGTTGCCAGCGAGACTACCACAATAATTACCGCCACCGACGCCGCCAGCTGCGGGAACGTCAGCTCCCAACTTCTATGCCCCACCCGTGACAGCCAGCCGGTTCTTTGTTTTATCGTGGCACCGGTGTCGTTAAGGGAAGAGCCGCTGCTTTCAATGACGTTGCGTATGCGCAGCCAGAGAGAGTACTCGTTTGGCGGCGCTTCATACTGTCCGCGCTGCTCGCGGCAGAAGCTGACGATCGCATTCAGATCGTCGCGCACGTCCGCACATTCCAGACATTGTTCCAGATGGGTATTGAGGGTCGCATAATCCTGACGGCCCAGGGAGCCATCAACAAATTCGCTGACCAAATCCCGGCACTGTTCGCAGTTCATTGCTTATTACCTCTGACCCGTCGCGCAAAAATATTCTAACTTTGTGGGCGGCGCAACTATCATGGTCTCAAATCAATCAAGGGGAGACTGCGTAATCGGACTCTGGCGGGCCAAGAAATCGCTCGCCGAAATGCCACTTTTGTATCCATTTCCACCGTCGCTTCCGGGGTTTCGGGGCGACTGAGAAACCTGCCGACTCTGTTGGAAGCTATTGAGGCTCATTCTGTTGCCTCAAAAGTCCGCGTAATTTCATGCGCGCCTTGTGTAGCTGCGACTTTGAAGTCCCTACCGAGCACCCCAGCATGCGCGCAATCTCTTCGTGTTCGTGGCCCTCGATGTCGTGAAGCGTGAAAACCGTACGATAACCCGGCGGTAGTTGCGCAATAGCCTTATCGAGGGCTATCCGATCGACCACCGGCATTGAGTTTGGATTTTCGGTGCCTTTGACGATCTGGACTGGAGTTTCGCCGTCTTCCGTTGTCTGCTCCATCCGCACGCCGCGTTTGCGAAAGTGCATCAGCACCTGGTTCACCGTCAGGCGGTGCAGCCAGGTCGTAAAAGCCGACTCGCCACGAAAGCTGCCAATTTTGCGAAAGAGCTGGATGAAAACCTCCTGGGCGAGGTCTTCTGCTTCGGAGACATTCTGCGTCATCCGCAAGCAAAGGGAATAGACGCGACGGTTGTGGCGCTGGTAAAGCTCCTCGAAGGCCTGCATGTCGCCCCCGGCGGCGGCTTGCGCCAGCTGGTAGTCCGATCGTCCGTTTGTCTCAGTTTCGACTGCGGTCACGTTTTGTTCTGTTGGGGCAAGCCGCGAAGGTGACTTCGTACATCTTCACTGCCTGTTCACCGACATGCAACGCGTCCGCGTGATTTCAACAAAGCACCGCCCGGTTCATCCCCTGCGAAGCGCAAGGCCGGCTGGGGGTCCGGGCGGTCGCACGTGGTTTGTGATGCGGCGCTTGTCTCGCGTCGTTGCCCTTGCCAGTCTGAAAGTTAATCTTTCGTTTTCAGGATACGGTCATAGGAGGCGCGCTGACAAGCCCTAGGCGGGTAATGAACCGCGCCGGCATCGCCTGGCAGTATTTTATGCATATAGTTCTGAAATGCAGCCGCTTTCATTCTCGGGCCCCGGCCTTCTTTAGCAATTCCATCACGTCTTTGTGGTCCTTCGATTCGGCATATTTCAGCGCCGTCCGCCCACTAATATCTTTTGCATTTACGTCTGCGCCCTTATCTAACAGGACTTTCACAACGCCGGCGTGACCGTTCAAGGCCGCTGACATCAACGCCGTATAGCCGCCCGGAGAGCTGGCATTTACGTCAGCCCTCCTGCTTACCAGCAATTGCACCACTTCAATGTGGTTCATCCCTGCCGCAATCATCAAGGCGGTGACACCTGACTCGGTTTTTTCGTTCACGTCCGCCCCTAGATCCAACAATGCCTGCGCTTCAGCAACATCGCCTTTGGCTGCTGTGCGCGTCAATGGCGTTTCGTTTTTCTTTCCCTCTTTCGCAGCTTCACTTGTTTGAGCCGCTTCTGTTGGGGCAGTTCCTGGCGTGTTTGTACTTTCAGTGTTCTGGGTGACTCTCGCTGGGTGCCCACAGGAGACAGTCGCAAAGAGAAGCGCTGCAAACAAGGGTGCTATTTGTATGATGGTCTTATTCACCGCGCCCACCTGCTTTCACACCGGATTATCGCCAGGGACATAACCACTTAGCCGGCTCGTTTGCTCCATGAGTGAAAAATGGCGGGTGGTCAGCCACCCGCCGAGTATCATCCATCAGTGGATTCCGAGATTGAATAACCTTGGTTCACCCCCTAGCAGATTGGAGGGATGAAACCTTACCCGGCTTAGTGAATCTGAATATTGCCGCCGCTGAGTGTGCCGCTCCGGGCGTAGTCAGTGCTCAGTTGAATGGCAAACTTATCAACCCCTTTTCCTGGCTCTGCAAGGTCATCAACGTCGATGACGAAGTCGTATGACCCGCCGGCGTCGATTGTCGCCTTGCCGAATATTCGAGCGTGCGTGCCGCTGATGACAACTGCGGTCACCATTGTGCTCTTTACGTTCATTCCGGTCACGTGGTCTTGATACTCAACCTGACCTTGCACCATGCCCGTCGAGCTAGCCATGGCGACGATGCCGAAGGTACCGATACCTCCTGGTATTGGGATTGATCCTCCGTCCGTTGATTGCACGCCCACTGTGCTGGTGGGGGGAATCACCGTTACCTTGAACGAGCAGCTGGCGGTATTACCGCTGGTGTCGGTAGCCGTACAGGTAACAGTCGTGGTCCCCAGCGGGAAGGTCGAACCCGGTGCCGGCGAGCAGCTGGTGGTGACTCCGGGACAGTTGTCAGTCGCAGTTACCGTGTAGTTGGCGGTACCTCCAAACGCAGAATCCTGCGGCACAGTCATATCTGCGGGACAACTGATGACCGGCTTCTCCGTGTCATTGACCGTTACCGTGAAGGTGCAACTAGCGGTATTGCCTGATGAATCGGTGGCCGTGCTGGTGACCGTAGTTGTGCCCTTCGGGAAAGTGGAACCGGAAGGCGGACTGCTTACCACCGTCACGCCGGGACAATTGTCAGTGGCCGTCACAGTGTAGTTGACCACCGCCGAGCATTGACCCGGATCGTTCGAGGTGACGATGTTAGCGGGACAAGTGATGATCGGTTTCTC
>DASXRU010000163.1:0-30135 GCA_036506395.1 Pyrinomonadaceae bacterium
ATCGACGTTGATGATCTTGCAGAGCCCGGAAAAGGGGTTGATAAGTTTGCCATTCAACTGAGCACTGACTACGCCCGGAGCGGCACACTCAGCGGCGGCAATATTCAGATCCATTAAGGAGCGGCGAAATCATTAGTTACATTTTGATTTAACCGACCCGATCGGGCCGCTGACGTAACTGATCTTAGTTACCGTATCCTTATTCCCAACAGAGATCGCGATCCCTCGTGAGCGATACTCTACGCTTACAAGCGGACCATTTGGCGATTCATAAATCGGCTCGGATTCTTCATCGCCCCCGCAGTGATCAAAATCGTACCGCGTAATAATATATCCCCGGCCGAAATGCGCGAGGGCCTCTTCCTTTAATACAAAGCCAATTGCGTCAGGACAGATCAACAACCTATAATCGCGCCTTAGCAGAACCTAATATCCCAAAGGCCGAATGGGCGAGACACCATTGATTCTCAGCGTGGACACAGCAACCTTGGGCGGCAGCGTCTGTCTTACGCGCGGGAAAGAGATACTTGCTTCAATCAATGGAGATGCGAAAGCCTCACATTCCAATACTCTTTTGCGCGACATCGATCTGGTCTTCAGGACGTCCAATGCGACGATCAGGGAAGTAGCATTGTTCGCGGCCTCCGTGGGGCCGGGAAGTTTTACAGGTCTGCGGATTGGTTTGGCGAGCGTCAAAGCCCTGTCCGCAACCCTGGAACGCCCGTGCGTCGGCATTCCCACGCTCCAAGCCGTGGCTCATTTGGCCGGTCCATCGAAAGCGACAGTTGCGATGCTGCCGGCGGGACGTGGCGAACTTTTCGCTCAACTGTTCTCCGTGGACTCCGATGGAAATGTGCAGACGGTCGATGAGGCGGCCCACCTAAAGCCGGCGGAGGTGTGGAGCAGGTACGCAGGCATTCGAGAATTGAAGTGGGCCGGTGATGGAGCCCTGATCCATGCGCCTGCTTTGCGGGAGCAGGCCCGGGCCAATGGCATTGCGTTCTTTGACGAAGCGGACTCGTCAAGAGAAAACGGTGGTTGGACGCTGGCCCGCCCGGGAGCGAATCTGGCCGCCTCTGTTGCAGCAATCGCGCTAAGTGAATTCCAGCGCGGAAACGCGGTTCGCCCGGAAGACTTGCGCGCGATTTATGTCCGGCCTTCTGACGCCGAGATAAACCAGAAATGGCCCAACGAAAAGCTGCCATCCATGTAGGCGACGGGCGAGTCTCGATCGACCGCATGACGGAACACGATCTCCTCGAAGTGGTCGAGATAGAACAAGCGTGCGGGCTGAGCCCCTGGGGCTGGGACGCTTATCACGCGGAACTGGGGCAGGGAAGCGCCGCCATCATGTTAGTGGCGCGCGTTGGCGCCAGGTCCGCGGAGAATGGATGCAGTCTGGCAGGCTACATTGTGGCTCGGGTTGTCGCAGACAATCTTCACGTCAACAATGTGGCGGTGCGGCCAGAGCTTCGTCGCCATGGCATCGGGACGAGATTGCTGGAAGCTGCGCTGCACAAAGGAGCAGCCCTGGGTTCGACTTCGGCCTGGCTCGAGGTACGGGCCGGCAATCAGAAGGCCCAAAGCCTATACGAGCGATGCGGTTTTCATGTCGCCGGCCGCCGCCGCGACTATTACAACCTGCCGGTCGAAGATGCTTTGATTATGAATTTACGTATCAGGCCTTTGCCTTGATCTCGGCGAAGGGTTGCGCTACCATTTTCGCAATCCAGGAGAGGCAAGCAAGAGCGCAGGGAAACGTATTGCGTTGAGCCTATTTTATCAAACCCAACTTCCGAAAGGAGACCTCCCGAAATGGAAATAACCAAGGCGGACAGCCTCAAGGAGCAACTCATGACTGTGGATCCTGAGTTTCGTGAGCTTGCTCGAGAACACGGCCGCTATGAAGAACGTCTGAGCGAACTGTCCGCTCTAACCTATCCCAATGATGATGAGCAACTGGAAGAGATTACGCTCAAGAAGAAGAAACTAGCTATCAAAGATCAGATGCATTCAATCATGCTCCAGTTTGAGAAACGTCATCAGTCAGACCATTGATGACGCTTACGCTGGAGCCGGCAGTCTTAATATCCAAAAAGATAAAACGGGACGCAGGGATTATTCCGGGTGCGGCCCGTTTTCTTTGTAGGACAGGCATTCCTGCCTGTCTGAGTTTTATCGGAGGGAACGACAGGCAGGAATGCCTGTCCTACTCATAACAAATGGTGCGCGACGGTATTCCGTATGTTGTGGTTCCCTGTGTGCTCGCGCTCGTCGCGCTGGCCATCGGCTACTGGCCGGTCGCCATTGCTTTTGTGGGCCTGGCTGCTTTCATGGCTTTCTTCTTTCGCGATCCGGAACGCACTCCGCCGGCCGAACCTGGCATAGTCGTTTCACCTGCTGATGGGCGCGTCACCCGAGCTGGCCCTTTGACAGAGGAGGAAGCTGATTCACCCTTGCTCGTCAGCATCTTTCTCTCGCCTCTGGACGTTCATATCAACCGCTCGCCAATCGCCGGTAGAATTGTAGATATGACCTACACTGAAGGCCGATTTTTGATGGCTACAAATGATAAGGCGAGTTTGCTTAACGAGCAGAATTCGTTGACAATTGCCGGCGAAGGCCTGACCGTGGGTTGCAAGCAGATTGCTGGCATTCTGGCGCGACGGATAGTGTGCTGGAAAAAGACTGGTGATGAAGTGGCGCTCGGCGAGCGTTTTGGTATGATCAAGTTCGGCTCGAGAACCGATCTAATCCTACCCCCTGAAGTGGATCTTATGGTCAGCAAAGGGATGCACGTGCGGGGCGGCTCGACGGTTATTGGGAGAATCCCACCGAAATGAATGTGCACCACATAAGAGTCGGAAAGGAAGCTGAAGCTGCGCAGCGGCGCGGGGTGAAAAAGGGCCTGTACGTGGTTCCTTCACTGTTTACGGCCGTGAATATTTTCGCCGGCTTCTACTCGGTGATGGCCTCCCTGCGAGGATTTCAGCTGGTGGGTATCGGGGGTCAGGCCAATATGCTCGCGGCCACCGGCTACTTTGATTACGCGGCAATCGGTATCGGCTGGGCCCTCGTATTCGACACCCTGGATGGACGGATCGCGCGTCTCACCAAAACCACGACCGAGATTGGTATCCAGCTGGACTCAATTGCGGATGTTGTTTCCTTTGGCCTGGCTCCTGCTGTGCTCGCATTCGTCTGGGGTTACGGTCCAACACTGCAGGAAGGCAGCGGAATACATAAGCTGGCATGGTTTCTGTCGTTCATGTATCTGATGTGCGGTGGATTTCGCCTCGCTCGATTCAACGTGCAGGCCTCGAGACCCCGTCCGCTTTCGGAAGGAACACCGAAGGTCGATAAGAAGAGTTTCGTAGGCTTACCCATCCCTATGGCCGGCGGAATGATTGCGGCTATTGTTCATTTTGCACCCACACCATTGGTGCAGTATGAACCCCGCCAGGCTCAGATCCTCGCCGGCTTGATGATGGCGCTGGTGGGCGTCCTGAGCTTTCTAATGGTAAGCACATTAAAGTTCTCGAGCTTCAAGACCGTCGGAACACGCGTCCGCAGTATGCGGATCATAATTCTGGGCGTTGCCATGGCTACCCTGATCTACCTCTATTCGCGTTGGGTGCTGCTTATCCTGGTGACGCTTTATATCGTGCACGGATTACTGTCCCGGATCGCAACCTCGCTACGCCCGCACCGCGAACACTAGAATTCCACCGAAAGTGGATTCAGATATGATCACCGCCAAAGTTGTTCAGGCACGCTTCCGTATGGCAGGCATTACCTACGGGCTGGTTGCCGGGTGGGAAAACGCCAACAGCCCGTGAATCGTCGTCACCAAGACCACGTCTCCAACGTTAACGGGAGAAGCCCCAATGCTGTTGTCTTCTCCGATAGGAAGCGTATTCACCTGCTTACCATCGCGCAAAGCCAGGACTATCCCGCTGTCGCTGGAGAGCGGCACAAAAAGAGCTCCGTCCGTCGCGGTCAGTGGCTGCGAGGAGATTCGCCCTGAAAGCTGGCGTTTCCAAAGTCGGCTCCCGCGATTCAACGACAAGAGGTAGACAAAATTATCAAGCGAGGCGACAAGCAAACCTTCTCCTGCCCTGGCGACGGACTGTACCGCCGCGCCTGTGCGCGCACGCCAGAGGAAGCGTCCGTCGCCCTCGCGCACCGCGTACACATAGGCATCACCCGACCCAAAGTACACGGTGCCGGAGACCACGGCCGCAGGTCCGCGGATTGGACCGTGCGTCCGATAATGCCAGACCGTTTTGCCCGACGCCTGGTCGATTGCGTAAAGCGCGCCATCTTCACTACCGATGAAGAGCAGCGACCCTGACAGAATCGGCTGGCTCTCGAAAGAAGATGAATACTGATTCGTCCATTGCGTCAGTCCGGTCTTTTTATCAATTGCATAAACCTTTCCATCGCTGGCGCCGGCAAACAAGCTTGCGCTGCTGACCGCCAGGCTGCCACGGATCGGCGCGGGAAGCGTTCTCATCCACTTCGTCACGCCGGCTTCTTCTCCCAGAGCGCGCAATGCTCCCTTGGTCATGCGGCTGGTGCTGGTAACATCACCATACTCGGATGCGACATAGACCTTGTTGTCGTCAGCCGCGGGCGAGGCAGAAATCTCGCCGCCGGTGTCGGACTTCCAGTTCAGGCGGCCATCGCTGGAATTCAGCGAGACGATCGTGCCTCCGCCGAGAGGTAGAAAAACTTGTTGCCCCTCAGTAGCCGGGGTCAAATTTAGTGTCTGCTCCGAATCGTAATGCCAACGAACAACGAGCGGTTCCGAAAGAGTCAACTGTTTCATTTCCAGGCCGGCGCTGCCGGCAGAACCCAGGCTGAAAACGCCCAGAGCGAATAGAAATGATAATAGGATACCGGCACGGCGGTTTCTGATACTCGTTGCTTTAGGGCTCAGCTTCATTGCAAGGGAAAAGTTCATTCCGGTTTGACGAGTTGGCTTAATGAGGAGTTTGAAAGATTTCAGGCGCGTTGGTAGTTCACCTTTTGTCCAACTATAATTTCGACCTGCATTGACGGCAAGCAACTTCGAGATTCAAGAGTCCGGGGAGGTCATTCTTTGCACCAGAACAGTCGCCATGAAACCATAATCATACTTGACTTTGGTTCACAATACACTCAGCTAATCGCCAGACGCGTGCGCGAGGCTGGTGTTTATTCCGAAATAGTACCTTTCAGTCTCTCGATCGAAGAAATACGGGCTCGCCACCCACGCGGAGTAATTCTCTCGGGTGGGCCCTCGTCAGTCTACGATGAAACCGCGCCCCGTCCGGCGCCTTCATTGCTGCAAAATCTTGACTGCCCGGTGTTGGGAATCTGCTATGGCTTGCAGCTTTTTGCGTCCGAGTTTGGCGGGGAGGTCCAGCCTTCCAATAGCCGTGAGTTCGGTTATGCGCGATTGAAGGTCCTCGACCAATCGAGTCCACTGTTTGAAGGCCTCCCGAATGAGATGGATGTCTGGATGAGTCACGGTGATCAGGTAACCACGCCGCCACCGGGCTTTCGCGTCACCGCGAAGACGGATGACGCACTCAACGCCTTGGAAGATCCCGACAGAAAATTGTTTGGTCTGCAGTTTCACCCCGAAGTCGCGCACACGGCATTGGGCGCTCAGATCATAAGAAACTTTCTTTTCAGGGTCTGCGGCTGCAAAGGCGATTGGTCGCCGGCCGCTGCGATAGCGGAGCAAACGGAACTCATAAGGAAGATGGTCGGACCAGAGGGGCGCGCCATATGCGGCCTCTCCGGCGGCGTTGATTCCTGCGTGGCCGCGGCGCTGGTGCACCGGGCGATTGGCGAGCGGCAGACCTGCATCTTCGTCAACAACGGATTACTGCGGGAAGGAGAGTTTGAGTCCACCCTGGCCCTCTTGAAGCAGGCAATGGATTTGAATGTGGTTGGCGTTGACGCGGAAGACCTGTTCCTGCAAGCGCTGCGCGGGATAACCGATCCGGAGGAGAAGCGGAAGAAGATCGGCGGCGTCTTTATTGACGTGTTTGAAGCAGAGGCCAAACGGATCGGCCAGGTGGATTTTCTTGTGCAGGGCACTCTATATCCAGACGTTATCGAGTCGGTTTCCGTTGCAGGTCCATCGGCGGTCATTAAAAGTCACCACAACGTTGGCGGCCTGCCGGAAAAGATGCGTCTGCGTCTGGTCGAGCCTTTGCGGGAATTGTTCAAGGATGAAGGGCGGCTGATCGGACGAGAGCTGGGCGTGCCTGAGGAAATACTTGGTCGTCATCCATTCCCGGGTCCAGGTCTGGCGGTGCGGATTCTGGGAGAGGTGACTAAGGACAGGATCAAACTGTTGCAGGCAGCCGATCGCATCGTCGATGAAGAGCTGCGACTTGCCGCTTTGTACGACTCAGTATGGCAGGCGTTTGCCGTACTCCTGCCGATATCAACCGTGGGTGTAATGGGAGACGAGCGCACCTATGAACGGGTCATTGCCGTTCGTGCCGTAACCAGCGTGGATGGTATGACCGCGGATTGGGCTCGTCTGCCTCACGATGTGCTGGCGCGGATTTCCACGCGGATCGTGTCGGAAGTGAAGGGAATTAACCGCGTCGTTTATGACATCAGCTCCAAGCCTCCCAGCACTATCGAGTGGGAGTAGGAGAATTGTAATGGGTGCTGGATCAAAGAATCATTTTCCATATATCATTTTCCATTTTCCATTGGTCATTGCAGAAAAACTTACGAACTAAGTCGCCAATGAAAAATGACATATGGAAAATAATGGAAAATGATGTATGGAAAATGGATTGAATGAGTTTCTTTATAGAGCCCAAGCCCCAAAAAACAAACGGGGTACGTATATGTTGGCTTCCTTGATCTCCAACGCTACCTGATATAGTGTTACGTCCTGCGGATTGAAAAATACTTCGGATCGAGGCTCTTCCTTCAGATAACTTGGCATGCAAGAAAAAAAGTTCGTACACCTTCACCTGCATACTGATTACAGCCTCCTTGACGGCGCAATTCAGATAGACCCCCTGGCAAAACGCGCCACCGAACTGGGCATGCAAGCCTGCGCGATGACCGATCACGGCAACATGTTCGGCGCCATCTCCTTCTACAACACGATGAAAGCCAACGGCGTAAAGCCGATCATTGGTTGCGAAGCATACATCGCGGTCGGCAGTCGCAAGGATCGCGCGAGCCATGTCGCTCCCGGAGAAAAAAGAAACCATCACATAATTCTGCTGGCGAAAGATCTCGAGGGTTATCAGAACCTGGTGCGATTAACTTCCCGCGCGTATACCGAAGGCTTCCACTACAAGCCACGGATTGATAAAGAGGTGCTTGCTGAGCACAGCAAGGGGCTGGTGGCCCTATCGTCGTGCATGTCCGGAGTTCCCTCGGCATTGTTGGCCCAGGACCGCTTCGATGAGGCAGCCGCTGCGGCCATCGAATTCGAGGAGATACTGGGGAAGGGGAATTATTTTCTCGAGATCCAGGAGCACGGCCTTGATGCCCAGAGACGAATTCGCAAGCCACTGGTCGATCTTTCAAAGCGCACCGGGATTCCCCTGGTCGCTACCAATGACGCGCACTACCTGATGCCTGACGACGCCCGCGCCCATGATGTTCTGCTCTGTATAGGCTCAGGCAAAACGGTGAGCGACACCAACAGACTTCGCTATGGCACGCCTAACTTTTACGTCCGGTCGGCAACAGAAATGTGGGACGTCTTTGGAAACGAACTACCAGAGGTCCTGACTCGAACGGTGGACATCGCAGAGATGTGTAACCTGCGACTTCCGGAAAGCGTCAACTACCTGCCGAATTATCCCATTCCCGATTCCGATGCCGGCATGTCCGTGGACGACTACTTCGAGAAGGTGGCTCGTGATGGTTATCAGACGCGCAAGGCAAAGATTTGGGACCGGCAGCGTTCGCAAGGTGAATTAACGTACCCGGTGTCGGACTACGAAGAGCGACTCTCGCGGGAGATCGCCATGATTAAGCAAATGGGGTATGCCGGTTATTTCCTGATCGTCTGGGATTTTGTGCAGTACGCCAAAGACCATTCCATACCGGTCGGTCCCGGGCGCGGTTCGTCAGCGGGCTCCCTCGTGGCCTACTGCCTGGGGATCACGGACATCGATCCCTTGCAGTACGATCTTATCTTCGAGAGATTCCTTAACCCCGAAAGAGTAGACATGCCGGACATCGACATTGATTTCTGCGTGCGCGGTCGGGGTGAAGTCATCAATCACGTGGCAGACCTGTACGGCCGCGATTCTGTTTGCCAGATCATCACCTTTGGGACCCTGGCTTCCCGAGCGGCAATCAAGGACGTCGGCAGAGCGTTGGACATGCCCTACGCAGAAGTTGAACGAGTGTCTAAACTCATTCCACCTCCGGTGCGGGGAAGGAACGTTACGATCGGCCAGGCACTTGAACAAGTACCTGAACTCCGGAAGGCAATGGAGAGTAACCCTCAGGTGCATGACCTTATTGACCTGGCGACGCGCCTGGAGGGCTGCGCTCGACATGCGTCGGTTCATGCAGCGGGGGTGGTCATCTCACCTAAACCATTACAAGAGTTAATTCCAATCGCAGTGTCGTCGAAGGAAGAAGTAACGACCCAATACGAGATGTCCGACCTTGTGAAGACCGGCATTCTCAAAATGGACTTCCTTGCCCTTACGGCCTTAACGGTAATAAGCGACTGCTTAAACAGCATAAAGCGGGCGCTTAACGTCGACTTTGACTGGGCGGGAGTTGCGCTTAACGATGAAAAGGCTATGCAACTGTTTGCCGACGGACGGACAGAAGCGATTTTCCAGTTTGAATCTCAGGGGATGCGCGAGATATGCCGAAAGCTTAAGCCGAAGGGTCTGGAGGACCTCTCGGCCTTAAACGCGCTCTACCGGCCCGGACCCTTGGACGGAGGAATGGTTGACGACTTTATTGACCGGCATCGCGGAAAGAAGAGCGTTCGTTACATTCTCCCCGAGATGAAGGAGATCCTGGGCAACACCTTCGGCGTCCTGGTCTATCAAGAACAGATCATGCAGCTCGCGCAGAAGCTGGCCGGCTACAGCCTCGGTGAAGCGGACTTAATGCGAAGGGCGATGGGCAAGAAGAAGCGCGATGAAATGGCCCTTCATGAACAGAAGTTTGTGGATGGCGCAGTGGCGAAAGGCATCAAGCGCGACAAAGCGCAGCAGATCTTTTCGCTGATGGCTAAATTCGCGGACTACGGATTCCCTCGCAGCCACAGTGTCGCCTACGCATACCTCGCCTTCCAGACCGCTTATTTGAAGGCCCATTATCCTGAACATTTCTACGCCGCGGTTCTCTCGAATGAGTTGGAGGACACCAGCAAGGTATTTAAGTATTCCAAGGAACTTCGGGCACAGGGTATCAAGCTGCTGCCGCCGGACGTCAATGAAAGCGAAGCGGGCTTCACCCCTTCGGTAGGCGCCATCAGGTATGGACTGGCTGCGATTAAGGGAATCGGGCACGCAAGTGTGGAGACGATTATCAGGACGCGGGCGGTGGGTTCGTTCCGCTCGTTCTATGACTTCGCGGAGCGAGTGGATCCGACTGCCATAAACCGGCGAGTGCTGGAAGGGTTGGTTTGCGCCGGCGCCTTCGACTCTGTAAAAGATAACTCGCTGGATTTGTTTTCCTGGCGCGCGCGTTTGCACCAGGCTGTTGACGCAGCGTTGGCGCGCTCGGCGCGGGCAAAGCGAAGCAGGGCCCAGGGGCAGGACGATTTATTCGGCAATGTTGAGGACAGCGGGAACGGTGATGCCGATACCTTGCCTGCGGCGAAGAGCTGGACCAGAATCGAGCTTCTGGCGGCTGAGAAGAAATCGCTTGGTTTTTACATAACAGGACACCCGCTGGATAAGTACGCTGATGTGCTGGCAAAGCTGAGCACAGCGACGACTGCTGAAGCTATTGAGCGCGGCCCCAGCGCCAAAGCGAACATTGGCGGGATCGTGACCGGCCTTCAGCTACGCACTACAAAGAAGGGCGACCGTTTCGCCATACTGGCGCTGGAGGATCAAACAGGTAGTCTAAAGTGCGTGCTCTGGCCGGAAGCCTTCAACAAGTATGCATCCTTCGTGAAGGACGATTGTGCAATCGTAGTCAGTGGCAGACTTGAGATCAGTGAAGAGAACCAGGCTACGATCATTGCGGATAAAGTTATCCCTCTGGATGGCGCCCTGCAGCGCAAGGCACGACAGGTCGTTATTACTTTTCCTGCGGCTGGGAATCTTGATGAACTCTGTCAAAAGGTGTTCACGATTCTGGATGAAAACAAGGGTGACTGCGATGTCCTAATGGAGTGCTACCCGGAAAAGGATGTTTTGGTTCGCGTGCGGACCCACTCCACGATCCGGGTCGAAGGCACCTCGGAGTTGGAGGGAAGCCTGCTGAGCCTGGGCTGCCAGGTGAAATGGAAGAACGCCGCGTTGTAGTTTGGAGTAGCGGCTTTAGCCGCAAGGCTTGAGAGCCGCCTGAAGGCGGTACTCCGAACAAGGTCAAACGAATAGATGAAGAAGACCAGTATTCCCGAAGACCATCAATCAAAGACTGCGTTTGAGCGTGTCCAACTCGCGCGGCACCCCGATCGCCTTTACACCCTGGACGTTATCGAGCGGCTGTTTGAGAACTTCGTGGAAGTGCATGGCGACCGAAGGTTCGCAGACGATCCGGCAATTGTTTGCGGCCTGGCTCGCTTTCATGGCCTGCCTGTCGGCGTTATCGGTCATCAGAAGGGCCGGGATACCAAGCAGCGCAAGTTCAGGAATTTCGGCATGCCAAAACCGGAAGGCTATCGTAAGGCCCTCAGGGTGATGAAGATTGCGGAGAAGTTTGAACGTCCGGTGTTCTGCTTCATCGACACGCCCGGGGCATATCCCGGCATAGACGCCGAAGAGCGCGGCCAGGCGGAGGCCATTGCCCACAATCTGAGGGAGATGGCCAAGTTGAAAGTTCCCGTTATCGTTGTAGTGCTGGGCGAAGGAGGTTCAGGAGGCGCCCTGGCGATCGGCGTTGGCGATCAACTGCTGATGCTGGAAAACGCTATCTATTCCGTAATCTCGCCTGAAGGATGCGCGGCGATACTTTGGAAGGATTCGGGCCAGGCCGAAAAGGCGGCGGAGGGGTTACGGTTAACAGCGCAGGATCTATTACGAGAGGGAATCGTCGATCAGATTGTTAGCGAACCCGGCGGCGGTATTCACGTGGCACCTGATGAGGCTGTTCAGCTCCTCGACGCTGCTCTCTGTCAGAAACTAGCGGAGTCTGCCAGCCATTCGTCCTCCGAGAGACTTACGCGGCGTCACGCGAAACTGCGACAGATAGGGAAGTGGGCCACGGATACCAGTCCTTAGGGTCAGAAGTCGGAGGTCAGAGGTCGGAGGTCGGAGGTCGGAGGTCAGAGGTCAGAGGTCGGGTCTCTCGAGTTTGCTGTCCGTCTCTCCCAAGGAAAAAGGAAGTAGTCAGTTGCCGCGCTGACCTCTGACCTCTGACTTCTGACTTCTGACCTCCGACTTCTGACCTCAGAACGGGATATCGTCATCGGTTATTTCGACATCACTCGTCGCCGGCTCTCCCGGTGACTGGCCTCGCGCCGGCCCTGCAGCAGCCGCCGCAACCGCCTCCTCGCCTCTGCCTCCGCCAATGAATTGCATGTCCGTGGCATGAACCTCGAGCGTGTGGCGTTGTTTGCCGTCGCGGTCGGTCCACTCTTCAACCCGTAGTCTGCCTTCGATATAGACGGGCCTGCCTTTGGTCAGGTACTGAGAAGCGGTTTCCGCCTGCCGCCCCCAGAGAGTGACTCTAAACCACGTTGTGATGTCCTGGGATTCACCGGTTTTGTCCTTGCGCTTTTCGTTGGTCGCCAAAGAGAAACTACAAACCGGGGTCCCCTGCGTCGTATAACGCAGCTCCGGGTCGCGGCCAAGATTGCCTACCAGTATTATCTTGTTGAATGACATTTGATTCTCCGGCCAGTCAGCTCTAAATAGGAGCGAGGGATTAAACGAGAGCGAGATACTACTAGCAGCAAGCGAAGCTGGTCAAGAAGCAGTCAAGATTAGTCGCTACGATTTATGAAATTCTGCTACACTTCTGACTTCGACGAGGACTGGTTCTTACAAGAATGTCTGCAAGGGTTTACATCGAGACTTTTGGCTGTCAGATGAACGTTGCCGATACCGAGCGCGCCGGCAGCGGCCTGCAATCGGCCGGTTACGAACTTGTCGATTCCGAGGATACGGCAGACGTGATCTTATTTAATTCCTGCTCGGTGCGCGCCCGCGCCACCCAGAAGCTGTTCACCCGCATCGGTGAGGTACGGACGAAGCGGCTGGGCGAAAAACCAGTCATCGGGGTGATGGGCTGCGTAGCTCAACTCGAAGGCCAGTCCTTGTTCGATAACCCGTCAATCAGTCTTGTCGTCGGCACTCGTGCCACTGATCGCCTTCCAGAGTTAATAGACCGTGCCCTTGATGGGAAAAACCATCTGATCGATCTCGACGAGCGTGCGGACGGGGAAGTCTGGAACATTCCCGCGGCCCAAAGACATTCGAAGTACGTCGCCTTTGTGCCGATCATCGAGGGCTGCAACAAGTTTTGCTCCTACTGCATCGTGCCTTTCTCAAGAGGACGAGAGCGCAGTCGCACGGCGGACGATATTCTGGCCGAAGTTTCGAGTCTTCGCGGACACGGCTACCGGGAAGTCCATCTGATCGGACAGAACGTGAACAGTTATCGACCGAAGTCAGAGGCCGGACTCGAAGGCTTCAAAGGGGCCACGCCGTTCTGTAGATTGCTGCGCGCCACCGCCGCAACCGGAATGGAACGCATCAAATTCACAACTTCTTTTCCACGTGATTTTCATTCTGACATCGTGACCGCCATCGAAGAGAACGAGAATCTTTGCAACTGGATTCATCTGCCCGCCCAATCAGGCAGTGACCGGATCTTGAAGGCCATGCGTCGCGGACATACCAGGGACGACTATTTGCGCCGAATCGAAACAATAAAGCAGGCAAGTCGAAGGCTCTCCCTGACCAGTGATATCATTGTCGGGTTTCCCGGTGAAACTGAAAGCGATCTTGAAGACACCATGAAACTGGTGGCCGATTGCGAATATGACGGGCTCTACATCTTCAAATATTCCGAGCGCCCCGGTACACCTGCGTCCAGGCTTCCCGACAATGTTTCGCGCCAGGAAAAGACGGCTCGCTTTCTGGCCCTGGAGCGGGTGCAGCGGCAGATTCAGCGGAAGATCTACGAGGGTTATTTGGGGCGAGAAGTTCAGGTGCTGGTGGAAAGGGCCAGCTCCAGATCTAAGACGGACAAAACCGGACACTCAACCTGTCATAAGGTAATCAATTTCCCAGGCGCATCTGTTGCCCTGGGCCAGGTCGCAAGGGTGCAGGTCCGAACCGCTAATCCCAACAGTCTCTATGGCGAGCTTCTTGATGTGGCGTGAACGTGACAGTGAGGTTTATTTATGGAAATAGAAGTTAAGATCCGGGCATTGATGATGGATCCAAACAGTGGCACGCCGATCATCATACTTAAGGATGTCAACAGCGAGACTATGCTGCCGATCTGGGTGGGAGCTTACGAAGCGAACGCAATTGCACTTGAAATTGAGAAGATCGCGCCCCCGAGGCCCATGACTCATGATCTCTTACGAAATCTAATTGTTGAGTTGGGCCTGCACGTGGAGCGGGTAGTAGTGACAGAACTCCGTGATAACACTTTTTTCGCAGTGATCGAGATGCAAACCAGCGAGGGATCGCCCATGATGCTGGACTCGCGACCGTCCGATGCAATTGCGCTGGCGTTGCGGGCCGACTGCCCGATTTTTGTAGACGCCGAGGTCATCAAAGCGTCCCGCAATACGGTAGGAACTGAAGGCGAGGAGATCCAGGGCGCCGAAGGCAGCGAGCCCGAGGAGTGGCCGGATGTGATTGGCGAGGCGGGCGATCTGCCGATGTAATGACTGTCCAGAGACTTCAAGTCTGTGTGAACTTAAGAACCAGAGACTAGAGTCTGTGCCAGACTCTTAGACCTTCTGATAAATATGGGCGATGCGCCACTGGTAATCGCAATCGCGAATCAAAAAGGCGGCGTGGGTAAAACCACGACGGCAATCAATCTGGCCGCCGCTTTTGCCCGCCGCGGAACGAAGACCCTTCTCCTCGATCTCGATCCACAAGGTAACAGCTCGATTTCTTTTCTGGATCCTTTGACCATCGATCTTTCCGCCTTTGAATTGATGACGGACGGTCTGGGAACAACGGAGCAGCCTGTCTATCGCACGCCGATCGAAGGACTGGAGATTATTCCGGCGCGTATTAATCTAGCCAAAGTCGAATCCAAGTTAGCCGGCGATTTTGACGCGCCCTTCCGTCTTAAAGATCGCATAACGCAGCTGCGCCAGAACTATTCAGTAATTGTAATCGACACTCCGCCTGCCCTGGGGCTGATAACGGTAAATGCGCTGGTTGCAGCCAACTATGTGCTGATACCAATCCAGTCTTCTTACTTTGCTCTGGAAGGAACGGACGATCTCCTGGAAACGATCGAGAAAGTGAAAGCGAGGCCTAATCCCGATTTGCAGATTATCGGAGTGCTGGTTACGCTACATGACAAGCGGACAACTTTGGGAAGGGAAGTCTTCGATCAGATTCGAAGAGTTTTTGGGCCTAAACTGTTCGACACCGTGATAACAAAGAGCGTGAGACTGGAAGAATCGCCGGCGTACAAAGAGTCGATTTTTACGTTTGCGCCGCAATCTTCGGGCGCTATCGAATACGCACAACTTTGCGAAGAGGTGATGAGCCGTGTCTAGAAGAGGTCTGCCAACCGGATTAAGCATGCGCCATGATGCGCACTATGTTGAAGAGTTAGCCCAAAGCCGGCCGGCCCCAATCGGCCGCATGATTTCCGTCGACAAGCTTGATTCAAATCCGGACCAACCTCGAAGAGACATCGGCGATCTGACGGACCTTACTAACTCCATAAAACAACGCGGCGTGCTGGAGCCACTGCTGGTCAAACCCTCACCCAACATTGGCCGCTGGCTCATTATCGCCGGAGAAAGGCGCTGGCGGGCTGCCCGTGAGGCCGGCCTGCATGAAGTGCCGTGCGTCGAGATGAACGTCGACGACCAGTCCGTCGCCGAGATCGCCCTCATCGAGAACATGCAGCGCAAGGACCTGACGCCCTGGGAAGAGGCAGACGGGCTGCGCGCGTTGTGCGAACGCTTCGGCTACACGCACGAGGACGTGGCAAAAAAAGTTGGCAAGAGCAGAAGCACCGTGACCGAAGCTCTTTCTATCGCCGCCATTCCGGCGTCGATCCGGGAAATTTGCCGTCGCGGCGGTATCAATGCCAAATCAGTCTTGCTGGAAATAGTCCGCCAACCCGATGAAGCATCCATGCGCACCATGGCTAAAGAAATTGCGGAGCGCGGGCTGACACGAGAAGGTGCGCGCCAGGCACGGCGGGCGCAAATAGATCCCGCGGCGACCGCCCAACCGTTCGTCTATCGCTTTGATTCACCGCAGAAGGACTACAAGGTTGAAGTTAAGTTCCGCCGCTCGCAGGCTACCGAAGAGGAAATCTGGAACGCGCTGCGTGACGCCGCGGAGTCAATCGAAGAGAAGTAGTAGTCAATCGGGCTTGTGCCCGCTAATGGAAACCAGTGCGGAGCAGGGAACTGGTAGTGGCTGCAAAATAAGATCTGCAGCAGGGACGGTCGAGCACTCTTTAGCCGCGTTCACGCGGCTTTCCCGCAGGGTTACTAGACCGGGCGTTTTACGCCCGGGCCACGACGCACCCAAAAGTCAGAAAGCCCGTTTTAACGGGCTTATCGCTGAGGCTTTAGCCGCAATATAAAGCGCTTAATTCCCAAAAGCACGCTGGAAGCGCGCTAATGGTCAGCGGGCGCCGCTGACCCAGCGCTTAAAAAGCGCTGGTCTATTAACCCTTTGGGAAAGCCGTCTGAAGCCGGCTGGAGACCACGCAGCCTCATTACATCTTCGAACTGCACCACTACGACGGAAGTCACGCGTTCTTCTTCTTCCGCTCGGCCGCAGCACGCTTCTGCAACGTCCTGCCCCAACGCTCGAGCGTGGGCTGAATCGGCTTGAAGAGTTTAGCCCTCAGCGTATGCTGCTGCTCGTTCCATTTCTTTAGCTGCTTCTCGACATAGGTTCGCACCGCCGGCTCCAGCTGGCCTCGCTTAACGGAATGCCGCAGAGTTAGATAATAGTGCTGGCCCACCAACGAGAACATCACTGCCGCAAGATTTCCCTTGAATGACAAACGGGGAATGATCTGCTTAAGCAGCGGTTTCTTCCGGGGAATCAAAGCTCCCACCGCAATCTCAAACCATGCCTGCTGCACACCCTGTCGCGGATGATAGAGCCCGGGAAGCTCCGTGACTTTCACAGGCATGCGCGCTCGTGAATCCGTGATCACATCTACCAGCCTGACCCGATCTATTCCGCGCAGATGCTCTTTGGGCACGCTATCCAAAACCTTCTCAAGATTCGCAATGGTTTGCCGCGGAAGTTTTACCTCTGACTTGTCCTCAATCTTTATGGCCATATCACCTTTCTCGTTCGCCGCACTCTAGGTGATGGCGCAACCCTCGTCAAGTTGCCCCCTGTAGGACAGGCATTCCTGCCTGTCATCCTTACCAGGGACGAGAAGATTCGTTGTGGGCTCTCAGGAACAGAAATAGACAGGCAGGAATGCCCGTCCTACGGGGAAGGCCAAAACCCTATTAGCCCGTGTAAACCCCCTGAATCCCGTCGCGCAGAGTGTGCGTCTGATAATATATATTATGTTTCCGATACATTCCTGAATTACCGTGATAAGGCTTATAAAGACGGTCTCCCGTCAATAATCATGAAGGTCGTCCGCATCCTGTTTGCAATTAGCTGCTTTGCGTTGCTTGTTTTTGTCGTTGCCGTTTGCCTTCACGAATATCTCTACAGCTTCGACCCCTACCACAGTGGGCGTTTCCGGGGGTTGAGAATGATCTGAGCGAAGCCTGTGGCTTCATCGCCGCGACCTATACCGGATCGTCGGCCTCATTTCGTTTACCCTCGCTGTGGTCTTCGGGGCTATGACGCTGGTCGTGAAGCGGCGAAAACAATAACCGCCGGCAATGGTTAAAGACTTTAACGAAAACGACTCGAGCGCGTCGCTTGACTCAGCCAAAGCGCTACTGTTACATTACGCGGTCTTTTACATAGCGGTTTTGGCGCCAGCGGTAGGTACTAATGAGGCGCCGTAATACGTCCTAATGCCGTAATACGTCCTAATGAGGAGTTAAGAGTTGAGTACTGAATCAAGTTACCTGTTTACGTCGGAGTCCGTCACCGAGGGGCACCCCGACAAGATTGCAGACCAGATATCAGACGCGATCCTGGACGCAGCCTTGCGCGAGGACGAGATGGCGCGGGTGGCATGCGAGACGCTGGTTACCACCGGCCTGGTGGTAGTGGCCGGCGAAATTACCACTTCGGCAGTCATCGATTACGCAAAGATAGCGCGGGAGACAATCCGCGAAATCGGTTACACCCGGGCCAAGTATGGTTTTGATTGTGATACCTGTAGCGTACTCTCGGCCCTGGACAACCAATCACCCGACATTGCCATGGGCGTGGATACGGGAGGAGCCGGCGACCAGGGGCTGATGTTCGGTTTCGCCTGCAACGAAACCCCGGAGCTGATGCCCATGCCCATACAGATTGCGCACAGCCTGGCCCGCAAGCTCTCCGAAGTGCGCAAGTCTGACCAGCTTCCCTATCTGCGGCCCGACGGAAAGTCACAGGTCACAGTGGAGTATCGCGACGGCAGACCGTTTCGCGTTGAAGCAGTCGTAATTTCCTCGCAGCATGCTGACAGCGTCACCACTGATCAATTGCGCGCCGACATCCTCGAACAAGTCATTAAACCCACTGTTTCATCAGAGCTGTTGGACGACGATACGAAGTACCACATTAATCCCACCGGACGTTTCGTCACCGGCGGCCCCCAGGGAGATACCGGACTGACAGGTCGAAAGATCATCGTGGACACCTACGGCGGTTACGCGCCACACGGCGGCGGCGCCTTCTCAGGAAAGGACCCGACCAAGGTCGATCGCTCCGCCGCATACATGGCGCGCTACGCTGCCAAGAATATTGTGGCCGCGGGACTTGCCGATCGTTGTCTGGTCCAGCTTGCCTATGCAATCGGAGTCGCCGATCCCATGTCGGTCTTCATCGATACGTCCGGCACCGGGCGAGTTAGCGAGGCCACGCTTTCCAAGCTGGTTCGCGAGCATTTCCAATTAACACCGCAAGGCATCATCAAAGAACTTCGTTTGCGGCGCCCGATTTACCAGGCCACCGCGGCATATGGCCATTTCGGCCGCGCCGAAAACGGCTTTAGCTGGGAGGCCACCGACAAGGCTGAGGCCCTGCGCGCCGCCGCGAAGGTGTAACGCAAACTGTTAGTTTGCGGATGCTCTGATCGCGTCGCAAACTAACAGTTTGCCTTACAACACCGTCCTTGACTCAGAAGCAAAGACAAATTTTACGCAATGAGGAAACTTTAAAATGAGCGCTACGCCTGCCCAACAATATGACGTTAAAGATTTAAAGCTCGCGCCCGAAGGCAAACGACGCATTGAATGGTCCGAGAGAGAGATGCCGGTCCTGCGTCTGATAAGGGAGCGATTTGGCGCCGAGCGCCCCCTGAGTGGTTTGCGCCTGGTGGCCTGCGCCCACATAACCACTGAAACTGCGAACCTGGCGCGAGCACTGAAGGCGGGCGGAGCCGATTCACTTTTGATAGCTTCCAATCCCCTTTCCACTCAGGACGACGTTGCGGCTTCCCTGGTTTCCGACTGGGACATTCCCGTCTGCGCCATCAAGGGCGAAACCACTGACACCTACCGGCGCCACGTACAAACTGCCCTGGATTTTCGGCCCGACATCATCATTGACGATGGCTCCGACGTGGTAGCGACTTTGATCAAGGAGCGCCCCGACCAAACCAAGCAGATTGTTGGCTCTACGGAAGAAACTACGACGGGCATCGTACGGCTGCGCGCGATGCAAACCGCCGGGGTGCTTACCTTCCCTTCGATTGCTGTGAACAACGCCCAGACCAAGCACTTCTTCGATAATCGTTACGGCACCGGGCAATCAACCCTGGATGGAATAATTCGCGCCACCAACATACTGCTGGCCGGCCGAAATCTGGTGGTCGTCGGTTATGGCTGGTGCGGCAAGGGCGTGGCCCTCAGGGCTCGCGGCATGGGCGCCAACGTGATCGTCACCGAGGTGGATCCCATCAAAGCCATTGAAGCGGTAATGGACGGCTTCCGCGTAATGACCATCTCGGACGCCGCGCCACTGGGCGATATCTTCGTGACCGTAACCGGAAATCGTCACGTGATCGACGGCCAGCATTTCTCAGTCATGAAGGACGGGGCGATTGTTTGTAACAGCGGCCATTTTGATCTGGAGCTTAACCTGGTGGGCCTGGGTGAAATGAGCGAGCCATCGGTCCACGTTCGACCCTTTGCGGAAGAATACAAGGTTCGCAAAACCGGAAACCGAATTATTGTACTGGGAGAGGGACGATTGATTAATCTGGCGGCGGCGGAAGGTCATCCGGCGAGTGTCATGGACATGAGCTTTGCCAACCAGGCTCTCTCGGTCGAATACCTGGTCAAGAACAAGGGCAAACTTGAGCCAGGGGTGCACTTGCTTCCGCCTGAAGTTGATCAGGAGATTGCCAGCCTTAAGCTGCGTGCGCTGGGCCTGTCGATTGATTCCTTGACTCCAGAGCAGATCGAATACATGACGAGTTGGGAGACCGGCACCTAGTGGCACAGACTTCAGTCTGGGTTCTTCTTGTAACGCAAACTGTTAGTTTGCGCTTAAGTGATCATACCATCCGCAAACTAACAGTTTGCGTTACGACGCCGGCATGCCGCGTGGGCGGCGATTGAGTATGCCGACCAGCATCTGTTCCGTGAAGCTTGCAAGTTGAGTTCTGGCCGCGGCTGCTAAGCTCTCCGAGGATTTCGCAAAGTCGACTGGCCCGAGGCGTTGCGTGGCCAGCAAACGCTCACGAGCCTCATTGGACAACGCCGCTCCCGTTCCTTTGCTGCACTTATAACAACGCGGCCTCGCCTCAGCATTCAAAAACGCGCCTTCCTGATTGCTGAATGGAACGCTGCATTCCGAGCACTTTCGTAAGTCAGGAAGAAACCCTCCCAACTTAAGAATCCAGGTTTCGAAGTATCGAGTGATTGACTCCGTCTGAAGCGGCACAGTCGCCATAGCGTCGGCGCACGCTACTGCCATGCGATAGAGGTGATCGTTTGGCTCGTGCGGCGGTGAAAATTCGATTAGCAGCTCGCTCAAGTAGGCCAGGGCCGCGACAATGTCAGCGCTCTGCGACAGGTTGAAGTGCGACCTTACAATCTCAGCGTGACTCAGGGTGACAAGCTCGCGATTCTCTTTCTCGTAGTAGGTAATTCTAAGGATAGTGAAAGGCTCAAGGGCGGCGCCGAATCTGTTCCGCAAGCGTCTCGCTCCGCGCGCGACGGCCCGAATCACGCCCGAACTACGAGCCAGGCACACAACAATCTTGTCGGCCTCCGCCAAATTGTAACTCCTCAAGACGAGGGCCTCGGTATCGACAAGTCCCATTGGATTCTTCGGTGTGAATAACGCCGCGGCTGGAGAGATCCATAGCAGTCCGGAGTTTTATTAGAAAGGCAGAAAGTAGAGCAGCCAAGCCAGCGCCAGACCAATGACCACAAACTCAGCAAAAACCTTAACACCGTAAAGCGCTCGATCTCGATGAGTTCCCTTCCCAACTGCCCCGAAGACTACGGCGGTTAGACCGGCAAAAAGTAACATTATCAGAAAGTGTTTCAAGCCTTCCTCCGTACAGCTATATCGAATGCGTCCAGCATGACGAGATAATTTAGAAGGCCGGCGACCATAAGGAAAGTGTTTCCATATTCGTAGGTCACCAGTCTTGCGTTCTCAGTAAAACCAAATCCGCCGGTCCAGCAGAGAACGTAGAACAAACCGGTGCCAAGGTCAGCGATCATGGGCGGCACCTGCATCAGCCCGGCTATCCCGTGCTCCTTTCCGACCGGAGCGAACAGGTGCCCGCCGAACAGGAAGCCAATTATGAACATTGACCAGACGGCCCCGCCCAGCAGCAGGCCGCGCAGCCACTTTCCCTGCAGCAGGTGGCCGACGCCGGGAACGGCCCAGGCGGCCAGCCCTAACAACCACGCGCTTGCAGGGGTTTCCGCGTCCTCGTTTCTTTCCATTACGTTTTGTTTGTAAGCCAAATTAATCCTCCGAGTCCCTGGGGCCCTTCTGGAAAACCGGTGTTTAGAGTACCGACTTCAGTCGGGTTCTTCCCAACCATAAAGCCCGACTAAAGTCGGTACTCTAAACGCCCGCTAAAATCGAGACACCTTCCAGTCATGAAAGTCGGCACGGCGACAATACTAAGCTAACACATCTAAAGCGATTCTTTGAATGAAGCACCTTCGCATAGCATCACTCAATAAAGAAGGTAGCCTTTCCGAACGCTCTTGAAGTCCGCGAGTGGCGCTTGCCAGCTGCTTTCAATACTCTCAAGTGAATCTCCGCGCTCAAATGCCTCCCGCAGCGACGAGGTACCCGCGATGACGTCGAAAGGGTTCTTCTCGTATTCGTACTCGTAAGGAGGTAACTTCCATTTGAACTCCTCCGGGTACAAATCATGAATCATTTTCACGACCGCGATTCCAGAGATCACCGGTTCAAAAGCCGCCCTGTCGGTTACGTGCAGCTGCACACCACCGCAACTTTGGTGTGCGTGCTTTTGAAAAGTAGGACGGAAAACGCACGAGCGAAAATACACGCCTGGCAGATTTAGCCGGGCCAGCTCTTTGGCTAATCGCTCCGGATCGACGTAAGGTGCGCCCACCAGCTCGAAAGGGAGTGTAGTTCCCCTCCCTTCCGACAACTGCGTGCCCTCGACGTGCACGGTCCCGGGAAAGACGGTCGCGGCGGCGAGGCTCGGCATGTTCGGCGAAGGGATGACCCAGGGGGCATCGGTTTCATCAAACCAAAGCTCGCGTGACCAGCCGTCCATCGCGACGCATTCGAGATCAGAACCGATGCCGAAGTGTTCATTGAACATTCGGCCCAGTTCGCAGACAGTCATACCGTGGCGCGTGGAAATCGGAAACTGTCCGACAAATGAAGCAAACACCGGGTCGAGTACGTTTCCGGCGACCTGGCTGCCATTAATCGGATTTGGCCGATCGCAGGCAATTACCTTCTTGCCGAATTTCTGCGCCGCCCGCATGCAATTCGCGAGGGTGTAGACGAAGGTGTAGATGCGGCAGCCAACGTCCTTCATGTCGAAAACCAGCACATCAACATTCTTCAACATCTCCTCAGTCGGCTCTCGAGTTTCGCTGTAAAGCGAATAGATTGGCAGCCTGGTGACGGGATCGACGGCATGCTCCGTCTCGACCATGTTGTCCTGTACGTCGCCTCTTATTCCGTGCTGCGGTCCAAACAGCGCGGTGAGCTTGATGTCGGGGTGCTCGTGAAAGAGATCGGCGACGTGACGCAGATTGTGGTTGACGGACGCCTGATTACAAACCAGACCAATGCGCGCGCCGCCCAGGAGATCGGTCCGGTCTCCAAGAAGCTTTTCTACGCCAAGTACGACGGGTGTTGGTTTGCAAGTGCTCATCTATTTGGAGCGCGGTGGCAATCCCGACGTGTCGGGAGACACCGCTTTGGATTCTTTGTTTAGACCTTGACGTGATTCCTCAGTTGGGGAACCAAAGCGCCGTCGCCGCTTCGCTCTGCCGGCGCACTCCAGGAGGCGCGCTTTACCCGCACAGCACGGAACCTCCGTTCACATTCAGGATCTCGCCGGTAATATTTCGCGCCCATTCGCTGCACAGGAACACAATCGGCCAGCCAATGTCATGCGCAGTGGCAACGCGGCCCAATGGTATCGTTTTCTCGATCGACTTCCGATACGCTCGATCAGCGAAGACCTCAGCGCACATGTCCGTATCGACCCAACCTGGCGCAACCGAATTAACATTGATGCCAAACGACGCCAGTTCGGCTGCCAGTGACTTGGTGAACGAAATCTGCCCGCCCTTAGAAGCAGCGTAGTTTGAAACACCCGCTTCACCGCGTTGTCCCGCAGTTGAACTGATAATAACGATGCGTCCAAACGCCTGCTTCTTCATCTGCGGCACTGCCTCCCGGCACATGGTCCAGGTGCCTTTGAGATTGAGATCGATAGTCCGGTCCCACAAATCTTCGCTCATTTCCTCGATGGGCGCTGCCTCCCATATTCCGGCATTGCAAACCAGGAAATCAATGCGGCCGAATTGGTCGAGGGTCTCGTTAACCAGCCGCTCCGCTTCAGCGAGTCGCGAGATGTCAGCCTGCACGGTCATAGCTCTGACGCCGGCGGCTTTCGCATTGGTGGCTGTGTCAACGGCGGCGCGCTCGTCGCTGACATAATTGACGACCACATGGGCACCCAGCCTGGCGAAGCAATCAACTGCCGCGCGACCAATCCCGCGTGACCCGCCGGTAACCACGGCTACTCTTCCCCTGACTCCGAGAGAATCTTCTATCGTTCGCTGAAGATCGTTGTTCGTAAATGGTTCACTCATACTAAGCCAGAGAGGATAAACCGTCGGTACAGTAAAGCAAAAGGAGCCTATCAACTGTGTCCAACTGAAGCTCTAAGAAAACCCGCAGCAGGAAGGGGGCATGCCCCCGCCCGACGTTGGAATTCCAAGCCTTTCCATTTGCTGGGGACCACAGCCAAAAAAAGCGGGGGCATGCCCCCTTCCTGACTGCGACTTTTGAGTTTAAGTGCTTTACCTCACCAGGGCTGAATTATGAGCCCGTTCCTGGCCTTCAGACGATCGCGAGTTCGCGAACACAGTGGCCTCGTTCACAAAGCGCTCAAATAAAGTCTGCGCAAATCGATCCCGCTCCCAACCGATCTCGGGATGCCATTGCACTCCAAGCACAAATCGATCGTCGCGCGGATCCTCTACCGCCTCCACCAGACCATCCGGCGCCCATGCTGTGCCTACCAGTTCCCTTCCCACCTTTTCGATTGCCTGGTGGTGATGGCTGTTGACCGGGGCGGCGGTTTGATTCGCGAGTCCCGCCAGCATGCTGCCCTCGAGCAATCGCACATTATGAGAATGTCGATCGCGAGGAGCGCCTTGTTCGTGTTTGATTGCCCCGGGCACTTCGCTGGCGATGTCCTGAATCAGCGTCCCCCCGCGCGATACATTCAGAATCTGCATGCCAAAACAGATCGCGAACAGAGGCAGGCGCCGTCTTTCAATTTCCTCCAGCACCAGCAAGTCGGTTTCATCTTTAATCGGATGCACGCTTCCCAGATTCGCGTGCGGGTCGCGGCCATAGCGCTGCGGGTCAACGTCGGAATCACTTCCCGGCAATAACACACCATCCAGATGGTCCATCAGCGAGCCGATGTAATCGGCGCGAGGTATCAGGCTAATATGAAGCGGGACGCCGCCTGCTGCTTCAACCGCTTCGCTATAAAACCTAGAGAGATAGAAGCGCTCGGTTTCCAACTCGATACGCGTGGTGATGCCGATTACCGGCCGGGTGCTTTTCATTAGTTTGCTGAACCCTGGATCAGTTTCGCTTCATCGATCTGAACCATGATAGCGCAAAACTAGTAACACAAGTAACCAGCGTCGCCGTCGATTGTGATGGAGTTTGAGCGCTTGCCCTTGGTACAACGAACGGTCCCGATGAGGTCAGTACCACCACGCGGTAGCGGGTGGGTCTCTTCATTGCCCATTGTCGATTTCCGATTGCCAATTGGCTTTTGACGACACAGGCAATCCGCATTCGGCATTTGGCAATCGGCAATGTCACGACCCACCCGCTACCGCGTGGTGGTACTGACCTCATCGGACCGCAGCTATCGTGTTTCCACTGGGGCAAACTGCATCAGCACAGGCAGTCAAGGTGCTGGTTCAATGAACAAGAATGAGTAGGACAGGCATTCCTGCCTGTCATGATTATCAGCCCAGGCAGACAAGAATGTCTGCCCTACCGCCGCTTGACTAACGTTCGGGCGAGTTCCTATAGTGCCTACTTGCCCATGCCGAACAAAAACTCTCCCGTAATGCGCAGCACAACCGTTTTACTGGTGCGTCGAGACGGCCGCGTGGCCCTGGCCGGCGACGGCCAGGTCACGCTCGGTGAAACCGTCATGAAAGCCAACGCAAGAAAGGTCCGCCGCCTTTACAACGATAAGATTTTGGCTGGATTTGCCGGAGCGACGGGCGATGCTTTTTCTCTGCTCACCAGATTTGAAGGAAAGATCGAGCAGTATCACGGCAACCTGGAAAGGGCCGCAATCGAGTTGAGCAAGGAGTGGCGCACAGACAAGATCCTGCGACACCTGGAAGCTCTGCTGGTGGTCGCCGATGAAAAGAGCTCGTTCTTGCTTTCGGGAAATGGCGACGTTATTTCGCCGGATGATGGCGTGCTGGCGATCGGGTCAGGCGGCTCCTATGCACTGGCGGCGGCGCGCGCCCTGATGGAACACACGCAAATGCCCGCCAAAGAAATTGCTCTCCAGGCGCTGCGCATCGCGGGCGAGATATGCATCTATAGCAACATGAACATCGTCGTAGAAGAGCTCTGAAGTACCAATTGTCGAAGGGCCTGACAGACTTGTCCGGAGCATCCCATCACTGATTAATAGAATATGGTTATTTATCTTTCCGGCGAGACAGAAGAGGAAGTACGTCTGGACGACATGACGCCGCGCCAGATCGTCGCCGAGCTCGACAAGCACGTCGTCGGGCAACGGGCAGCGAAGCGGGCCGTGGCGATTGCGTTGCGCAACCGCGTTCGCCGTCAAAAGCTGCCGGCCGAGCTGGCCGCCGATGTTATTCCCAAGAACATCATCATGATCGGTTCCACCGGCGTTGGCAAGACGGAGATTGCCCGGCGCCTGGCCCGTATGTCGAACTCGCCCTTCATGAAAGTCGAAGCCTCAAAGTTTACCGAAGTCGGCTATGTCGGGCGCGACGTAGAAAGCATGATTCGTGACTTGACTGAAATTGCGATCGAGATGACGCGGCAGGAGAAGATTGAAGAAATCGCCGACAAAGCCGAGCTGAACGTTGAAGAGCGCATCCTGGATCTTTTGCTGCCGCCGCCGAAGTCCGCCACTTCTTCGAGCTATTTCGATTTCGACTCGGAAGAGGTCGCGACTCCTGATGCCACTACGGTTTCGGTGACCGAGGACGATCAGTTCAGCCGCACGCGTGAAAAGCTGCGGACACAGCTTCGCGCCGGCAAACTGGAAAACCGTCTGGTGGAAATCGAAGTGCGCGAGAAAAGCTTCCCCACCATAGAGCTGGCCGGCCCGATGGGCGTCGAAGAGATGGGCATCAACATGAAGGACATGCTGGGCAATCTCTTCCAGGGACGTTCCAAACGTCGCAAGATGCGCATCGACGAGGCCATGGAGTATCTGATGCAGGAGGAAGAAGAGCGCCTGATCGATATGGACATGGTGGCGCGGGCGGCGCTGGAGCGCGTCGAATCTGCCGGCATAATTTTTCTGGATGAGCTCGACAAGATCGCCGGTCGCGAATCGGGACATGGTCCCGACGTCTCTCGTGAAGGAGTGCAGCGCGATATTCTGCCAATCGTCGAAGGCACAACGGTAAACACGCGCTATGGCATGGTGCGAACGGACCACATCCTGTTCATTGCCGCCGGCGCATTTCATGTTTCGAAGCCATCAGATTTGATTCCCGAGCTTCAGGGCCGGTTTCCCATTCGGGTGGAGTTGGAGTCGTTGACGGTGGAGGATTTCAAGCGAATCCTGACCGAGCCCAAGAATGCGCTCATCAAACAATACAAAGCGTTGATGGAAACTGAAGGCGTCAATCTGGACTTCACGAAGGATGCTATCGACGCCATTGCCAACTTCGCAGCCCGGGTTAATCAGCAGACCGAGGACATAGGCGCTCGCCGTCTGCACACGATTATGGAGAAGCTGCTCGACGAAATCAGTTTCGAGGGTCCGGACCTGGAGCCCAAGGATCAGTCCATTGACGCCGGGTATGTCGACAAGATGCTGGCCGAGACTGTGAAGGACCAGGATCTGAGCCGGTACATTCTGTGAAGAACAGTAGGCGGACGGCAGGAAGCAGGAGGCAGGTAAACCAAAACTGCGCCCGAAAGCGGACGCGCGGTTTTTCATTGGGCCTTTCGCGAACGATTCTTGTTATTTTCTGCCTCCTGCCTCCTGCCTCCTGCCTCCTGTCTTGCGGCAAGCGCCGGCCACCTTTACCTCCGATCGAGCACATCCCGCAACGCACGGAATTGCTTTCCGGAGCGCAACGCGGGAACCAGGTCATTCTGAGCTGGCCCTCGCTCAGACGTAATGCCCCCGACAGCAGTGTGCAAAGCATTCGCAGGATTGACGTCTATCGACTGGCTGAAAAGCCAACGGCGCCGCTGCCGCTTACCGAAGAAGAATTCGCCGCGCGCTCTACGCTGATCGGCTCGGTCCCCTACCCGGAGATTCAGAAGGCCGGCGACGAGTTGAACTATACGGACACGCTTGAGCTTGCCGGCCAACCCACCCGTTTGCGATATGCAGTTCGCTACGTCAACGCATCAGGTCAGCGGGCGGCGTTTTCCAACTTTCTCCTGATTGAACCCGCCGCGCGCATCGCTCAACCGCCAACCATCGTTACGACGGGCAAAGAGATTTCTGAAAGCGCGATCACGATTACCTGGAATCCGCCTGCCGCAAATATTGATGGATCCACTCCAGTCAATCTGCTCGGCTATAATCTCTACCGGGTCACAGCGTCGCAAACTGAAAGTGGGCAGACTCCGCTCAATTCGTCACTAATTTCGGGCGCCCAATATCAGGACAAGCTATTCCGTTTTGGCGAGCACTACACTTACGTTGTGCGCGCAGTCTCGCTGGGAACTGAGGGCGCGCAGGTGGAGAGTTTGAATTCGAACAGTATCGAGCTGGCTCCGGTGGACATCTATCCGCCATCGGCGCCTTCCTCGATAACTGTCGCCGCAGCTCCCGGCAAGCTTTCGATCTTCTTCCCGGCAAATCCTGAACCCGACGTGGCTGGCTACAACATCTACCGATCGACCGATGCCGCTCTGGCCAAAGAGCTATGGATAAAGCTAACGCGCACGCTCTTAACCCGTACGACATTTCAGGACGAGAACGTCGAGGCTGGGAAGAAATATTATTACTACCTGACGGCAGTCGATAATTCAGGTAATGTCAGCGCGCCCTCGGAAGTTGTCTCGGAAACCGTGCCGTAGGCGTCAACACTTTGGAGTGCGCTGACTTGTCAGCGCTTTGTTCGGTCGTGAGCAGGTCTTTAGGGTGCCTTTTCAAAGACGGGACAGTCAAACCAAAGCGGCGACAAGGCGCCGCACTCCAAAAAGTCTGTGCCACTATGCGTATCTGCCGCTTCACAACTACAGGGTTCCATTCGCCGCGACTCGGAATTATCGACGGCGAAAGTATTCGACCGTTAACGCAAGGCGAGACGATTGCGTCTTTTCCATCGCCACGAACTGATGGGCCGATACCACTCGCCACGGCACGTCTGGTTGCGCCTGTCGCGCCATCGAAGATCATTTGCATAGGCCGTAACTATCAGGACCATGCCGCAGAGATGGGCAATCCGATGCCGGAAGAACCTCTACTCTTTTTGAAGGCCCCATCCGCGATCATCGGCAACGGAGAAATAATCCTGTTACCCCCTGAATCTTCGCAGGTTGAGCACGAAGGTGAACTAGGTGTGGTTATCGGCCGCACCGCCAGCCATGTCGAAGATGAGGACGATCCGCTCAGCTTTGTGCTGGGCTATACCTGCGTGAACGACGTCACAGCTCGCGATCTGCAGCGCAAGGATGTTCAGTTTACCCGGGCAAAGTCCTTTGACACTTTCTGTCCAGTTGGACCGTTCATCGTCACGGACATTGATCCTTCGGATTTGCAGGTGACGACAAGAGTCAATGGCGACGTTCGCCAATCCAGTCGTACGTCAGCGATGGCCTTCCCGGTTACCGATCTGATTCGCTACATCTCCCGCATCATGACACTGCTGCCCGGTGATTTGATCTCCACCGGCACGCCTTCCGGAGTTTCGGCACTGAAAACCGGCGATGTCGTGGACGTTTCAGTTAGCGGAGTGGGCAGGCTGCGGAATGAAGTGCAGGAGGCCCCTGCAACGGGGTGGTAGCCCGAGCCCCGCGAAGCGTGTATCGCTGACCAAGCGGGCGTTCAGAGTACCGACTTTAGTCGGGCTTTTTGTCTGTGAAGAACCTGCGCTGTCAATCCGCTCAGGTTTCGCTTATATTATCCGCATCAGAAAATTCCGGAGGTTAACATGAAGTTCTTTCTCGATACTGCGAACCTGGAAGAGATCCGCAAGGCTGCGGCGCTGGGACTAGCGGATGGCGTAACAACGAATCCGACGCTTATTTCCAAGGAAGGCGACGTCGATTTCAAGCAGCACATTGCCGAGATTTGCAAGATTGTTTCGGGCCCGGTCTCTGCCGAAGTCACCACTGCCGACAAAGACGAGATGCTGCGGCAGGGGCGCGAATATGTGAAGATTGCGCCGAATGTGGTCATCAAGTGCCCGCTGACGGCCGATGGGTTGGAAGCGACGCGCATTTTGAACGACGAAGGCATCAAGGTGAACGTGACGCTTTGCTTCTCCGCGGCACAGGCAATCTGCGCGGCGAAAGCGGGCGCATCGTTCATCAGTCCTTTTCTGGGTCGCCTTGATGACATTGGCCAGAACGGTCTCGAACTCCTGTCGGACATCGTTGAGATCTATCGCAACTATGGCTGGAAGACCGAAGTGCTGGCGGCGAGCCTGCGCCACCCAATTCACGTGATCGAAGCAGCGCGCCTGGGCTCGGACATTGGAACGATGCCCTACAAGGTACTGGAACAGTTACT
>DASXRU010000164.1:0-27927 GCA_036506395.1 Pyrinomonadaceae bacterium
ATGAAGATGGCATGACAAGATTAAGAAGCGGGGTCGAACCATTGCCGATCGCCAATTGCCAAATGCCGATTGGCTGTTTTGGCAAGAAGCTAATTGGCAATCGGAAATTGGCAATTGGCAATGGGGCGACCCACCCGCTACCGCGTGGTGGTACTGACCTCATCGGGACCGCCAGCTATCGCAATTCAGCGGGGTGAACTCGCAATTCAGCCAGGGGAAACTACCGGGAGTAAAGTCGCGGAACGTTGCTACGGCTTCGCCGCCTGATGTGCGGAAGTGGCTGTGCCCTTCCGTCAAGCCGCTTTTAGAGTGGGGCTGCGCACCGGGGCATAGCCCCAAAGATCAAAAAAGTCAGGTGACGGCGGGGCGTAGCCCCGCTGCACATCAGGCGGCATAGCCGTAACGGACGATTCGATAGCGATGGTACAATCCGGCACCGAAAGTTTTCGTCCATCGGCGAGCTGACGACCACATTGATTTTCCGCCAACCGAGAGGGCCCGCCCGCTACCGCAGGCGGTTCTGACAAACGCGATGCTGACGATCAGATTGATCATACCCAACCGAGAGGGGCCCGCCCGCTACCGCAGGCGGTTCTGACAAATGCGCTGTCCTGTCTGTCAAAAGGATATACCTGAGAACGCCACGGCTTGTCCGGCGTGCGCTACGTCGTTTGACGATGTGGCTACGCAGCGGCTGGAGGCACCAGGCTCCGGTGGTTCCGGGCGCAACGCAGGAGGATCCGGCAATGCTCGCGGCTCGGACTCCCACGCTGGTCGCAGTACCAGCTCAACTTCATTCGAGTCAATTGATGATGCGCGGTTCGTGCCGGGGACGATGCTGGCGGAGCGTTATCGTATCGTGGGCCTGCTCGGCAAGGGCGGCATGGGCGAAGTCTATCGCGCCGACGATCTCAGACTGAGCCAACCTGTCGCGCTGAAGTTTCTTCCCGATCATCTGATGCGCGACGGCGCCGCGGTCGCCCGCTTTCATCGAGAGGTGCGCGTCGCCCGCCAAGTCTCGCACAAGAATGTCTGCCGCGTTTATGACATCGGAGAAGTGAACGGCCATCACTATCTTTCCATGGAGTTCATAAAAGGCGAAGAGCTCTCTTCGCTGCTGCGGCGCATCGGTCGTTTACCTGCAGACAAGGCGATTCAGATCGCGCGCCAGATTTGCGCCGGAGTTGCTGCCGCGCATGATCGCGGCGTCCTGCATCGCGATCTGAAACCGGAGAACGTGATGATCGATGGTGAGGGCAATGTGCGCATCACCGATTTTGGCATCGCCAGCCTGTTAGAAGAAAGCAGTGATGAAGAGAGCCGCGTGGGCACGCCCGCCTACATGTCGCCGGAACAACTTGCGGGCGGGGAACTGACAGTCAAAAGCAATATCTACTCGCTTGGGCTGGTCCTTTATGAATTGTTCACGGGGAGAAAAGCCTTCAGCGCGCCGACACTTCCCCAACTGCTGAACCTGCGCAACAGCGACTCCACACCGACGAACCCATCGACCCTCGTCAAAGACATGGAGCCTCTGGTCGAGAAAGTAATACTGCGCTGTATCGAGAAGGATCCGGAGAAGCGTCCTGACTCGGCATTGCAGGTTGCCGCCGCTTTGCCTGGTGGTGATCCGCTGGCCGCGGCCCTGGCTGCCGGCGAGACGCCTTCGCCGGAAATGGTGGCGGCAGCGTCGAAGGAAGGGTCGCTGAAACCTGCCGTGGCGGTCTCGCTTTTGGCTTTCATCCTGTTAGCTATTGGCGCCGTTATTCTGCTTTCAGAAAAGACCCAGTTGCACCGGCGGGTTCCGCTGGAAAAATCACCTGAGGCACTGAAGGAAAGAGCCCACACAGTTATCGCGAAGCTTGGTTACACCGATTCGCCGGCGGACAGCACTTATGGATTGGGCAGTGACTTTGATTATCTTCGATATGTTGATAGAGAAAATCCTTCGTTGTTGGGGCAGCTATCGACTGCACGGCCGGCGGCAATCTACTTTTGGTATCGGCAGAGTCCGGAATTGCTGATGCCAATAGTGCGCCTCGGAGTTCGCGCTTCGGAAGGTGATCCACCGGTGACGCGGCCCGGGATGATCAGGGTGGAGCTGGATCCGCTGGGAAGATTGATTGAGTTCCTCGCCGTGCCGCCTCAGAAGGAAGAATCTCCTCCTCCCGCTGCGACGCCGAACTGGGTCGCTCTGTTTGAAGAGGCTGGGCTGAACCAGACTAGCTTTACGTCGACACCGTCAAAGTGGATCCCGCCAGTGAACAGTGACAGCCGAGCTGCATGGGAAGGTACGCTTCCGAATCAACCGCAGGTGCCGCTCAGAATTGAGGCTGCTGCTTATGCCGGCAAGCCGGTCTTTTTCAAGATCATCGGCCCCTGGAATGGGAAACCGCCGGCGAATCACTTTCAGCCCGGATTGTTCAGCAAGATCTTCCTCTTCGTAATAGGCGCGGCGTTGTTAGCGTTTCTGGTTCTTGGAGTCTTGCTGGGCAGGCGAAATCTGCGTGATGGTTCCGGCGATCGTAAAGGCGGAGCCAGGCTGGCGCTTTATATATTTTTAGCCCTGATGGTTTCGTGGGTTTTCCGGGCTCACCATTATGGCAGCGAGGAGTTGAACCTGTTCCTGGTGGGCGTGCAATTTGCACTGCTACCGACTGTGTTGTTGTGGCTCTTCTACCTGGCGCTCGAGCCCTTCGTACGCCGCTGGTGGCCGCACCGGATAATCTCGTGGAGCAGATTGCTGGGGGGCGACTTCCGCGATCCACTGATTGGACGAGATCTTCTTATCGGATCAGCTTTTGGAATGGCGATGGTAATCGTCTTCGGCCTCTGGGTACAGATTCCGGCATGGCTGGGCCACCCTGGCGCGCCGTCGGTGGTTAAGCTCCACACTCTGCTCGGAGTGCGCGAAGCGGTTGGTGAATTCTTCTTTACCGGAGTGACGCTGATCGTTTTCCTCGCGGTGTCATGCCTTTTTCTGCTGCTCTTGATGCACATTGTCTTTCGTCGTAAGGAATGGGTGGCACTCGTTGTCGCCTGGCTTCTGTTCACACTAGGGTCCGGTTTAAACAGCCGGTATTTGGTTGTCAGCCTGAGCTGCGCGGCGGTGTACTCAGCTTTGCTTATAGCCGTGGCAACTCGATTTGGTTTGCTGGCTCTGACGGCCGCGCTGTTCCTGTTATCGGTATTCACCAATTTTCCGATGACCACGGACTTCTCCGTGTGGTATGCATCATCCGCGATTTTCGGGCTGGCGATTGCGCTGGCGCTGGTTGCTTATGCTTTCTACATGTCGCTGGGTGGGGCGCCGATTCTTAAGCGCTCGCTTTTACGAGAGTGACGGCAGAGCCGTCTTCAGACGGCTTTCCCGAAGGGTTAATAGACCAGCGCTTTTAGCGCTGGGTTAGCGGACCACACCGACCATTAGCGCGCTTCCAGCGTGCTTGAATATCAGCAGCGCTAGCGTAACGGCTAAAGCTTCAGAGATTAAGCCCGTTGAAACGGGCTTTGGAATTCCGGGTACGTATTGACCCGGCCGTCAAACGGCCGGTCTAGTAACCCTGCGGGGGAAGCCGCGTGAACGCGGCTAAGGAAATGCGTTACAATCCCGCCGCCGATGATCCCCCCAATGACCCAGTGCCCAACTTGCTCGGCGGAAGTGCCTGAAGGAAAACTCTCCTGTCCGTCTTGCGGAGCTTCGGTGAGCGATTCGTTTGCACCGACGCGGAGAATTGATCTGGAAGAGTCGCCGACGATCAGATCAGCCGAGAAGCCCTCCCCAACGAAACCAGCCAGCGAGCGTCCTCTGGTCCAGTCAGGCAGCGGCGAAAAATCTGTTCGCTCAGCATCCTCTTTCGACTCAATCGACGACGCGCGATTTGTTCCCGGAACAATACTCGCCGAGCGCTATCGCATCGTCGGCCTGCTCGGCAAGGGCGGCATGGGCGAAGTCTATCGCGCCGACGATCTGAAACTTGGTCAACCAGTCGCGCTCAAGTTTCTTCCCGATCGTTTGTTGAATGACGGCGCGGCGCTGGCACGCTTTCATCGCGAGGTGCGCGTGGCGCGCCAGGTCTCGCATCGAAATGTGTGCCGCGTTTATGACATTGGCGACATCGACGGTCATCACTTCCTCTCGATGGAATACATCAAGGGCGAAGAGCTCTCGTCGTTGCTGCGTCGTATTGGCCGCCTGCCGGAAGATAAGGCGATTC
This sequence comes from Pyrinomonadaceae bacterium, assembly GCA_036506395.1. Taxonomy (GTDB): domain Bacteria; phylum Acidobacteriota; class Blastocatellia; order Pyrinomonadales; family Pyrinomonadaceae; genus DASXRU01. Next base: position 4,218 of record DASXRU010000164.1, read on the forward strand.
AACTCGCGCGCCAGATTTGTGCCGGGCTCGCCGCCGCACATGACACGGGCGTGCTTCATCGCGATCTGAAGCCTGCAAACGTGATGATCGATGAGCACGGCAACGCGCGCATCACTGACTTTGGTTTAGCAGGACTGGCCGAAGAGTTTCAGAAGGACGAGCTGGCGGCGGGAACGCCCGGCTACATGGCGCCGGAACAACTCGAAGGAAAAGACCAGACGGTACGCACCGACATCTATTCGCTGGGCCTTGTGCTATACGAGCTCTTCACCGGGAGGAAAGCGTTTGATGCATCGAGCCTGAATGAACTAATCAAACTACGCCGCAGCGATGCGACGCCAACCACACCCACCTCCATCGTCAAGGATCTCGACCCGCTCATCGAAAAGGTAATTGATCGTTGTATTCAAAAAGATCCGGCGCAAAGGCCGGCTTCGGCATTGCAAGTAGCGGCGGCGCTTCCCGGTGGCGATCCGATTGCGGCCGCACTTGCCGCCGGCGAAACGCCTTCGCCCGAGATGGTTGCGGCCGCGCCGACGAAGGGAATGCTTCGTCCTGCAATCGCCGGTACGCTTTTCGTGTCATTCATCGCTGTGCTGGCCCTTTGTTGTTGGCTGACGAAGTACACAGCTATCTATCGCTTGACGTCGCTCGATGAGCCGCCGGAAGCCTTGCGAGCCCGTGCGCGTGATGCGATCAAAAAGCTGGGTTACACAGAACCAGTGCTCGACCGCGCCGACGGCGTCATCCTCAAGGAAGACTACCTGCGATATATCGAGGCACACGATCAATCTTCATCACGCTGGAACAGATTGCGCACGGAAGGGCCCGGCCCTTACCGTTTCTGGTATCGCCAGAGTCCCCGGTTCTTCGACACCATCGAACAGATCGACGTTGACACGCCGTCGCTGGATGTTTCCGGTATGGCGAGCGTCTATCTGGACATGGATGGGCGGTTGCACTGGTTCGTTGGCGTTCCGCCGCAACGGGAGCCGCCCGGACAAGATTCTTCAGCGCCCGATTGGTCGCTTCCTTTCCATGAAGCGGGACTGGACATGACTAACTTTGAACTCGTCCCATCGACGTCGGTCCCGCTGCACGCCTACGACACGCGCGCAGCCTGGGACGGAGCGGACCCGGCGCATCCCGAACTGAAAACCCACGTCGAGGCGGCGGCGTTTCGCGGCAAGTTGGTTTACTTCGAGACCATCTATCCGTGGGACCAGCCTATTCGGCAAGAGCAAACGCCGGAGAGCACCAACGATCAAGTACTGACTTTCCTGTTGATTGCGATCTACACCATTGCGCTGGCCGGCAGCGCGTTCCTGGCGCGCAGGAATCTGAAGCTGGGGCGCGGCGACCGTCGTGGCGCCACTCGCATGGCGTTTTTATTCCTGATAGTGATTATGCTGCGCTGGCCGTTCATGGAGCACCACAACGGATTGCCGGGGCGAGAATTCGATGTGTTCCTTTTCGACCTGCAAAGGGCCCTCTTCATCGCGATTTTTCTGTGGCTGCTTTACGTCGCTCTCGAGCCGTACGTCCGGCGCCGCTGGCCTGAGCGAATTATCGCCTGGAGCCGGCTGTTGACGGGGGGATATCGCGATCCACTGGTCGGGCGCGACATTCTGATTGGCGCTGTCTTCGGCGCCGGCATGATAGTTTGCAGCCTCCTGACTTCGGTGGGGTTGCGACTAGTCGGGCAACCGACGGAATTAAGTCTCAATCCCGGGAACACCAACATCGGCGCACATCTCTTCATCGGCAAGTTCGTAACCCAGCTGATGGCCGGAACGTTTGTGGCTTTCATCTCTATGTTCATGGTGCTCGTGTTCGTCGTCGTTCTGCGTCGCGAGTGGCTGGCGTTCGTTGCGCTTTGGTTTCTGTTGACAGTGATCAGCATGCTGCTCTCTCAAACGAACGTGCTGATGCTACCGGTTACGGCCCTGGCAGCGTTCCTGGCAGCCTTTGTGCTGTACCGCTATGGGCTGCTGGCAGCGGTATTTGCTCACTTCTTTGCGCATCTCTGGGTCTTCTTTCCTATGACGACCGAACTCACTGCCTGGTACGCGCAGGACTTTGTCATCGCGCTGGTGATTTGTGTCGCGCTGGCGGCTTACGGTTTCTATATCAGTCTGGCGGGGCAACCTCTGTTTAGTGGGAAATTGCTTGAGGATTGATAATCAGCCGCGTTCACGCGGCTTTCCCGCAGGGTTACTAGACCGGGCGTTTTACGCCCGGTTAAGGTCGCATTAGAATCCCAAAGCCCGTTTCAACGGGCTTATGTTGGAGGCTTTAGCCGCGATGCTGAGCTGTGGATTCAAAGCGCGCTGAAGCGCGCTAATAACGAACCTGCGCAGCTGACTCCAGCGCTAAAAAGCGCTGGTCTAGTAACCCTGCGGGAAAGCCGCCTGAACGCGGCTAAAAGAAGGGCCCACCCTCCGCCGTCCCGCCAGTATTGGGTTTGAAACCGGTACCAGCGCACTTCGCGGCGCTCGGTTGCTTTTGCGGTGCCGACGGCGCTATCTTAGAAGTGCCCCATCTCACGTTAACCCCCGAAAGACGGGCTCGAAAGAGTCCCGAAGGCACGTTCCACTAACGAAGGGGAATGAGATGGCTGACAAGACTAATCCCACTATCCTGATAATCGAAGACTATTCCGACTCCCGCGCGCTTTTGGCGGCGGTGCTGCGCGCTAACGGCTACAAAGTTGTCGAAGCGAAAGACGGCAGGGAAGGGTTTGTTCAGGCGAATCGCATCGTTCCGGATCTGATCCTGATGGACCTGGCAATGCCCGAGCTGGATGGGGTCGAAGCCACGCGGCAAATTCGACAGCGGCAAGCGCTTTCGCAAACGCCAATCTTTGCAATCAGCGCTTATGCAATCAGCGAAGTGAAGCAGGACGCAATTGACGCCGGCTGCACGGAGGTGTTCGCCAAACCAGTGGACTACGAATCATTGCTGCGCAAGATTCGTGAAAGTCTAACGCCCGAACCAAAAGCGCAAGCCGCGGGCTGGGCGCCTTAGAATTTCGGGTTTCGGATTTCGAATTTCGGATTGAAAAGCGAAGGGTTATTGACCCGCGTGCTTGTTGCGCGGCACAGGCTGTTAGGCTCTCCGCAAACTAACAGTTTGCGTTACATGACGGATAATCCTGCGTCAGGCTAATTCCAGTCCCGCATATTTTTGCACCAGCTTTTTTTGTCCGTAACCGGGGAAGCTGACAGTCAGCTTCAACGAGTCGCCCACGCCTTCGCGCTTGAGCACGAGGCCGCGACCGTACTTTGCATGACGAACATAGGAACCGGGAGGAAAGTCGGAAGGGGGTTGGGTGTCGGGTGTTGGGTGTTGGGACGAGGAAGTTTTGAGTTTCGAGTTTCGAGTTTTGCGTTCAGAACTTGAGATTTGAGATTTGAGATTTGAGACCCCTCCGGGCATGTTGGCGGCGCGATTGCGAAAGAAGTCCGCAATCGACTCAACGCTGTCGTAGGTCTTGCCCGCGTACTGTGCCCTGGCTTTAGTCTCACGATGGGATTTCAGTTCGCCATCGTCTTTCAATGTGGATGAGCCGCGCGCGAATGCCAGCCAGGAGTTTCCCCGCGAGAGGTCTTCGATCAACTCGAGCGGCATTTCGTTCAGAAATTGTGAAGGCTCCGAAGCAAGTTCCTTACCGTAAACACGGCGCTTGACCGCATGCGTCACGTACAGAAACCTTTCCGCGCGCGTCATTGCCACGTAACAGAGACGCCGCTCTTCTTCCATCTCCGCCGCATCGGCTGCCGCGCGCGAATGCGGAAACAATCCATCCTCCAGACCTACAATGAAGACAAGAGGAAACTCGAGGCCCTTCGCCGAGTGCGCAGTCATCAAGGTCACCGGCGCGTCGCGCTTGTATTGATCGGTATCGGAGACCAGGGCCGAATGATCGATGAATTCGCGCAAGCCCTCGGCGCCTTGTTCGTCATAATCGACTGCGGCGTTGACGAGCTCCTGCAGGTTCTCCAGACGCGCTTCGGCTTCGTCGGTGTTTTCGCCCTTAAGCGCATTCTCGTAGCCGGTGTCGAGGATGGCGGCTTTGACGAGATCGGAGACGGGCGTGTCGGAGACGGTGACGTGATCGCGCGCACTGCTAAGATCGACGCCCTCCCTGACGGTCGGGCTACTGCCCCGATCGGAGCCGTCGCTTGCGGTAGCGCTGTTGCCTGGATCGCGTTCCGGCTCTGCCGCCTGATGTGCGGAAAGGCTCTGCCTTTCCGGCACCTCGCCGTCTTCTAAATCGCCGAGGCTGTGCCTCGGCGTTGCTGGCCCGTCGTCCGCGCTCCCAGGATTAGCCAGTTCAGAAAGATGAAGGATGATGCTCTGAAAGCTTTTCAGCGCCGCAATCGCACGTTGCGACAAGCGCTGCGGACCATCGGCAGTCAACAGCGAAATCGTTTCCCAGTATGAAACGCCGTAATCTTTCGCGTGGCGTTCGATTTCATCAAGCGTTAGTTTGCCGATGCCCCGCGGCGGGCTGTTGATGACGCGCTGCAGGGCAATCGAGTCGTTGGGATTCAACGCCAGCTTGAGATAGGCGATGATGTCGCGCACTTCCATGCGCTCGTAAAACGAGAAGCCGCCCACGATGTTGTACGCCAAACTGGCCCGGCGCATTGCTTCTTCAAAGACACGCGATTGCGCGTTGGTGCGATAGAGCACCGCCGCGCGGATGTCGGACTCAGCCGCGCGATGTTCCTCGATTCTCGCGGCTACGAAGCGCGCCTCTGATTCCGCATCGAGTGCCTGGTAGTAACGTATGCGTTCACCGGGCGGATTCTGCGTCCAGAGACTTTTCTCCTTGCGCTCGATGTTGTGTTTGACCATCGCGCTGGCGACATCGAGAATGTTCTGAGTAGAGCGATAGTTCTGTTCCAACCGGATTACTTTGGTGGCCGGAAAGTGCTGCTCGAAGTTCAGGATGTTACTGACGTCAGCGCCGCGCCATTTGTAAATGCTCTGATCCGGATCGCCGACGACGCAAATGTTCTGCTGCTTCTCAGTCAGGAAGCTGACCAGCGCGAACTGCAAAGAGTTTGTATCCTGGTATTCATCGACCAGGATGTAACGAAATCTGTCGTTGTACTTCTCGCGCACTTCCGGCACGTCACGCAGCAGTCGCACCGCTTTTATCAGCAGATCATCAAAGTCCAGGGCGTTGTTATGGCGCAGTCTTTCTTCGTAAAGAATAAAGACGCGGGCGATGGAGGCGCGTTTCTCGTCGATGTGCTCAGCCTGCGCCGCATAGCTGTCCGGGTCCTGGCCGCGATTCTTGGCCGCGCTAATGGCGGACTGTGCGGCGCGCGGTCCAACCTGCTTGTCGTCCAGGCCGAGGTCCTTGATGCAATTCTTCACCAGCCGCAGCGAATCGTCCTGGTCATAAATCGTAAAGGACCGCGTGTAGCCTTCATTGAGCGCCTGTATGTCGCGTCGCAGGATGCGCACGCAGAGACTGTGGAAAGTTGATATCAGCGGCGCGCTGTTGAGCTCCAGGCCTTTCAGGAGCTGATCGACGCGGCTGCGCATCTCCTGCGAAGCCTTGTTGGTGAATGTAACTGCCAGAATGTGCCAGGGCGCGACGTCTTGCTCAGCGATCAGGTAAGCGATGCGATGAGCGATAACGCGCGTCTTGCCTGAGCCGGCGCCGGCAAGAATTAGTAGCGGGCCTTCGGTCGCGGTGACGGCCTGGCGCTGTTCTTCATTGAGTGAAGCGAGAAAGTCAGTCATTAGAATTGAAGTATCGATATTAGTCTGTCTGTGGGGAATTGAGAAATGGAGAAGATGTAAATGGGGACGTCAGTGATAGCGGGAATCGCGAACGAGCGGGGGCAAGCCCACCTTCCTGACTGCATGTGTTCCCAGTTGAGCGTTAGCCTTTTCCAAGTCTGGGTATCTGACTCAGCGTTAACTACTTGCAGTCAGGAAGGCGGGCTTGCCTCCGCTTCTTGGTTTACTTATGCGGCTCAGCCTTTACGCTTGAAGAATTGCACGGCACGCTCGTGCTTCTCGGCTGCAGCTCGAGTCGCGAAGGTGCCGAGATTTCTTCGTTTCCCCGTCTTCGGGTCCTTCTTTCTTGAGTAGAGGCGATACCCGCCGGATTTAAGTTTTCTGATCATCTGGATGCTCCTTCTTTGTGAACTATACGCCGCACTCAATCTCAACCGCCTCGCGCAATTCGCGAAACAGACGCGCCAGTTCTTTTGGTTGGTAGTGCGCGTTCAAGCCGCTGGGGTTTGGTAACACCCACACAATGGTATCGCAGATCTTTTCTTCCTGACGGCCCAGTATTGCTTTTGGTTTGTCGAAGGCTACGCGATACGCGCCTATTCCCAAAACCGCCAGGAACTTTGGCTGATATCGCCGCAATTTTGTTCTGAGTCGTCGCGCGCCGATGGTGTATTCATCCTTCTTCAAGTCAGTCTCGGACGCGGTAGTTCTGGCAATGACGTTGGTAATGCCGTAACCGTCCTTAAGCAACTCGCGCTTTTCCGCCGGCGAGAGGAGTCGATTCGTAAATCCGCTCGCGAGAAGAGCCGGCCAGAACCGGTTGCCTGGTCTGGCGAAGTGGTGACCGGTCCACCCGGAATACAACCCGGGATTGATTCCACAAAACAAAACACGCAGGTCCGGCGCAACAACGTCGGAAATCGTCTTGCCCGCGGACGCTAGCAGCTGTTCTCTGGTTGGTTTGTAAGGAGCCGCAGGCTGTTTATCCACAGTTTGTTCTAATCGGCGTTTATCCGCGTGAATCCGCGGCTCGATGTCGTTCTTTGCTGACAATGTCTATTCGACAGTCACCGACTTCGCCAGGTTGCGCGGCTGGTCCACGTCGCAACCGCGGCGCACGGCGATGTGATACGCGAGGAGCTGCAGGGGAATGACTGAAAGAATTGGGGATAGCAGGTCGCTTGATGGAGGAATGCTAATCACGTGATCGGAAACTATCGACGACATCGAATCGCCTTCAGTCAAAACGGAAAGCACTACGCCTTCGCGAGCTTTGACTTCGACGATATTTGAATGCGTCTTTTCGTACCGAAGCTCGGAACCCCGGTTACCGTCTTCGCGCGTGTTGATGAACATCACCGGCAGACGCTCGTCGATCAGAGCGTTGGGACCGTGCTTCATCTCACCGGCCGGATAGCCTTCGGCGTGAATGTAGGAGATCTCTTTAAGCTTGAGTGCGCCTTCCAGCGCAATCGGGAAATTAATACCGCGCCCGAGATAGAGGAAGTCAGTGACGCGGAAAAACCTACCTGATAACTCTTCAATTCCGTCTGAGTCATTCAGCAGGTGCTCCATTTTCACGGGCAGCTCCGCGAGTTCCTGCGCATGATACTTAGCTTCGTCGGTGCTGAGTACGCCGCGCAACTGTCCCAGGTATAGCGCCAACAGGTACAGGGCAATCATCTGCGAGGTGAAAGCCTTGGTCGAAGCCACTCCTATCTCGGGCCCCGCGTGCGTCAGGATCGTGCCGTCCGCTTCGCGCATGATCATGGAGCCCTGCACATTGCAAATTGCCAGCACTTTGACGCCGCGCGGCTTCACTTCTCGCAGCGCCGCAATCGTATCTGCTGTTTCGCCCGACTGCGAAATGACCAGCAGTAAAGTGTTTTCATCCAGCACCGGATCGCGATAGCGAAACTCCGAGGCGTAATCCACTTCTACGTTCAAACGCGCGAGCTGCTCGATCATGTATTTGCCGGCCAGCCCGGCGTGCAGTGACGTGCCGCAGGCGGCGATCTTGATCGAATTGAATCGCTTGAAGTCATCCTCGGTGATGTTCTTCATCTCATCAAGAAACACCCGTCCGGTATCAAGCGAGACGCGACCCTGGACGGTGTCCCGGACAGCGCGCGGCTGCTCGTAAATCTCCTTGAGCATGAAATGCTTGAAGCCGCCCTTTTCCGCCAGCACGGGATCCCAGGTAATGCGCTGCTTCACGGGTTCGACTGGATTGCCGTCGAAATCAGTGACCCGGACAGACTGTTTCGTGAGTACGGCAATCTCGCCGTCGCCAAGAAAGAAAACATCACGCGTGTGTTGCAGGATCGCTGGAATGTCTGAGGCGACAAAGTATTCACCGTCGCCCAGGCCGATGACTACCGGCGGGCCTTCGCGGGCGGAGATGATCATGTCCGGCTCGTCTGCGTTGATGATGGACAACGCAAAAATGCCGCGCAGCTCTTTTACCGCGAGACGCACTGCCGCTTCAAAGCCTTCACCGGTCTTTTGATATTCCTCGATCAGATGGGCAATGATCTCGGTATCGGTTTCCGTGACGAACTGATGGTCTTTTTGCCTCAGCCGGTCTTTTAGTTGCAGGTAGTTCTCGATAATGCCGTTGTGGACCACGACGATGCGGCCGGTGCAGTCGCGATGAGGATGCGCATTCTCTTCCGTGGGACGACCATGCGTGGCCCAGCGCGTGTGGCCCATTCCGTAAGTGCCGTCGATGGGATCGAGGCGAATCACTTCCTCGAGGTTACGCAGCTTGCCTTCAGCCCGGCGTATTTCAAGATGGTTATCGCCGTCAACAACCGCAATGCCGGCCGAGTCGTAGCCCCGGTATTCAAGCTTGCGCAGTCCCTCGATAATCAAAGGGACGACTTGTTTATTCCCGACGTAGCCAACTATTCCGCACATGATTTCTAAAAAGAAGGATTGTTTAAGGTGATTGAGTAAAGATGGAAGTAGTTACTTCTTGGCTTTCATGTGTTCAGCTTTTCTTTCATCAAGTTGCTTCTTTACGACCGCAGGCACGCCTGCGACCAAAGTATTTGGCGGCACGTCCTCCGTGACAACCGAACCTGCGCCGGTTACTGATCCACTACCGACGCGCACGGGAGCGACCAGCATGGTGTCAGAGCCGATGCGCACATTGTCCTCGATCACCGTCTGATGCTTGTCTTTGCCGTCATAATTGCAGGTGACGGTGCCCGCGCCGATGTTCGTATTCTCTCCGATGATTGCATCGCCAAGATAGGTCAGATGCATGGACTTGGTGCCGCGACCAATGCGCGTTTTCTTCACTTCGACAAAGTTTCCCACCACGGCGCCGGTTTCCATCCGGGTGTTCATGCGCAAATGCGCGAACGGACCGACGGCGCAATCGTCGCCAACCTCCGAATCAATTATGAGGCAATGATCTTTAACTACTACCCGATTACCGATCTGAGAATTGGTGATACGCGAGCCTGAGCGAATCTCGCAGCCTTCTCCTATTACGGATTTGCCTTCGATACTGACATCGGGATGGATGATGGTGTCGCGTCCCACTTGAGCGTCAATATCAACATAAGCATGGGAAGGATCGATAAACGTAACTCCACCGTCGATCATCAGGCGGCGTATGGCGCCCCGGCGCAGCATGTTCTCGAACTCGGCCAGGTCGGCGCGCGTGTTGACGCCCGAAACCTCGCGGGAGTCGGAATGAAGGTAGATTTCCACCGCTTTGCCCTCGCTGCGCAAAATCTGCGGCACGTCGGTGAGGTAGTACTCGCCCTGCTCGTTGACGGGCTGGATGCGATCGAGCGCCTGGAGCAGGGACCGCGCTTGAAAACAATAAAGGCCCGCATTTATTTCGCGAATTTGCCGTTCGTCTGCTGAGGCGTCTTTCTGCTCAACGATCTTCACAAAACGTCCATCGCTGTCGCGAACAATTCGGCCGTAACCGGTGGGGTTCTCCAGTTTCACAGTCAAAAGCGTGCAGCCGCCCTCCTGCGCGTCGGAATTGCGATGTTGCTCGATAAGTGCGCCCAGTGTTTCCGGACGAACGAGCGGCACATCGCCGGAGAGCACCAGGACAGTGGAATCTGATTGCGAAAGGACGTCCCGCGCGGCCCTGATTGCGTCGCCGGTGCCACGTTGCTCCACTTGCTTGATGAACGACACGTGCTGGTCGCCGAACTCATCGACAACAGCGGCCATCACTTCGTCGGCCTGGTGTCCGACAACGACGTAGGTGTGCCGGGGCTTCAATGCAAAGGCGGCGCGACATATATGCGCAATCAGCGGACGCCCGCCCAGTTCGTGCAACACCTTCGCCCTGGCCGAACGCATGCGCGTTCCCAATCCAGCGGCCATTATCAAGACATCGAGCGCTGGATTATCGGTGCGACTGGTAGGTTGTGTTTGCATCGCGATCAGTGCACTGCAATGCCGGCAGTCGAGCGGACCTTTTCCCAGCAGGCCATTACAACGCGAGCGAGCCGTTCTGAATTGTGGCGAACCTTCTCGTCTTCATCCAGGAGATCCGCGCGCACCAACTCGGTTCCGCAGGCACAGAAGCTATCTAAACCGATGTCATGATCGCTGATTTGGTGGGCGCCATCGGCCGCATATCGGACTGCCTGTTCGGCGGTAATTTTCCGATCGTTTACGACTACGAAGTCAAAATTGATTTCCGGCGCGTAGCGTCGCACCGTTTCGAGGTGCTGAGCTGCCGTGTAACCGTCTGTCTCGCCTGGCTGGGTCATCAGATTGCAAACAAAAATCCTCGTAGCCCGAGCCTCACCAATAGCTTGTGCTACGCGCGAAACCAGTAAGTTCGGCAAGATGCTGGTGTAAAGTGAGCCTGGCCCTACCGTGATCACGTCAGCGGCCCGAATTGCGGTCAGCGCCTCGGGCAAGGGAAGACATTGCTCCGGTTCAAGCCGCAAATGCCGAATTGGAGTACGTGAAGCCGTGATTTGGGTTTCGCCGCGGACTTCCGTTCCATTCTCGAGTTCCGCGACCAGGCGAACGTCATTTATGGTGGCGGGGAAGATATGACCCTTGCTGGCAAGAACCTCCGACGATAGCCGAACTGCTTCAACAAAGTCACCGGTTACTTCGGTTAGCGCCGCTAAAAAGAGATTTCCAAAACTGTGGCCCCCGAGCTCGCCGTCCCCACGAAAGCGATAACGAAATAAACGCGACAAGAGCGTCGAGTCTTCCGAAAGTGCAATCATACAGTTGCGTATGTCCCCGGGAGGGAGCATCTGCAACTCTTCGCGCAAGCGACCAGAGCTGCCGCCATCGTCGGAGACGGTAACAATAGCTGAAAGCGTTTCCAGTCTGGTGCAGGATTCAGTATCGTGACCGACCAATAGCTTCAGGCCTGCCAGCAAAGTCGAAAGGCCTGTGCCGCCTCCGATGGCAACCAGCTTAAGACCGTGATTTACTTCAATAGATTGCAAGTCCAACCTCCGCAAGCGACTGAACAAGACGCCCTTCGGAATGATACCGAAAAGGACAGGCCTCTCAAAACAGAATGAAGCAAATTGAACAAGGAGAAATACGTGGCAGAGAGGGCAAACTCCTACGGTCGAGGCGTAAAGACCAATTTATCAAAATCAGGGTCGTTACGGAGGGCGCTGAGATCCTGATCATGCTGGGCCCGGATGCGTAGGCTGGGCTGAGCATCCAGCGCGCGTCGTAGTGATTCGAGTGCCAGGTCGATCGAGCCGAGGCGCGCGCGAGTTGCGGCGAGACCATAGTGCACATGACCGGCATTTGGCTCGCGCTTAAGAGCGCGCTCAAAAAGCTCCTGGGCAGCGACATACTCACCGCGATTGAGTTCGATGACACCTCGATCGTAAAGAGAATCGGCATCGCGCGGCAACATCGTTTCCGTGCGCAAGCGAGCTTCCGCTATAGCCAAATAGGTTCGAGCACGCGCGGTTATTTCAGAAACGCCGGAGTATTTTTCCACCAGGGCTCGAAACTGATTCCGAGCCTCTGCGAACCGTCCCCGGCTAAACTCTTTATGTGCGCGCTCAAAGGCCTTCAGCGCCGCGGCTTCGTCTCGCGTGGGCTTCGGTTCAGGTGGAGGCGGCGCCGGTTGTCGCGGCAGCGTGCGTAACGCAGGCTTAAGCGGGCGTGCTGGTATTGGAGTAGCTCGCGTTTTTGGCTTGCTTGACCGCCCGACAGAGGATACTTTACCGGCCGCTTTTCGCGGCTTCACAACCTTATGCGGGCGAGGAAGCGAGCGGTTCTTTGAGGAGGCAGCCTTTTTCTTCCCAGCGGCTTTGCCTTTCGAAACTGACACCGAACCCGACTTCTTTGCCTTTTGCGCTGGAGCTTTCCCTGAAGACGAACGTTTGGTGATCGGCTTGAGGCGCACTGACTTGCCCGCCAAGCTGCGGTTTCTAGCAGTTGTAGACGTTGAAGATTGACGCGAGGTCGAGCGCAACGGAGACCTTTTGACGCCCTTAACCATAGGACTGCTCATGCAAAGCCTCCGACTTCGAAAGGACAGCTAACTCAATAGGAGTTGCCCCTGGAAAAGACTCGCGCCACCTTAACACAGGCTTTCTTCTAAATCAACTAAAGAGTAGGGTTTGCGGCTGCCTCTCGGCCCATGAGGTTGAACTGCTGAAAGCCCAGCCAAACAGAGGAAAACACTTGAAGTCATTGTCTGCGCTATGCTAATGTCACTAATAGAGTTCGGCCTGGCTCAAACAGGTCAAGACGAGGGCCTTTCGTTCGTGCGGGAATATGAAAGGCCTTTCAAGTAAACTACTTAGCTCTCAGACTCAATCCCCGCCAATTTTCGTTCGACCTTCGGTCCTGCTCGTTCTGAGCGCTTCAAGAAAGCTGTATTAATGGCAGACGGTCCCATCCTAATGCGCGAGCAGCAGTATCACCAGATCAAAGCTGTTCTGGCGCGGCTCCGTCTGGACTCCGCAGCTCGTGTGGTGTTCCTGGTGGATAAGGACGGCCAACAAATCGCCGCGCACGGTGATGTGACAGGGCTTGATACCACGAGCCTGGCCTCGCTGGCCGCGGGCAATGTCGCGGCCACCGGCGGGATGGCCGAGTTGATCGGCGAAAAGGAATTTCCTACTCTTTCACACGAGGGCGAGCACGAAAGCATTCACATTAGTGTTGTGGGCCGACTTTTGTTGGTAGTCGTATTTAATGAGCGGTCCAGCCTGGGGTTGGTAAAGCTTCGCTCTCGTCAGGTGGCTCAGGAGCTCGCCACAATTTTTGAAGAGGTTTCGCGTCGCTCCGAGCACCTTGAGCCCAGCGAACAGTTACCATTCGGAGAGATCACTGACGAAGATATCGAGAGTCTTTTTTCGTAGCATAATCGCGCGAATTCGCCCTTGCGGCTGACTCACCGATCCTCAACAAACCCAATCATGACGTTCATTAACTACGCTTCGCGAGAAATCAATTGCAAGATCGTATATTACGGTCCTGGACTGTGTGGGAAGACGACGAATCTGCAATACATATTTGATTCCACGTCGCCTCAGGCCAGAGGCAAGATGATCAGTCTGGCTACGGAGACAGATCGCACCCTCTTTTTTGATTTCATGCCGCTTGAGCTGGGAACCGTGCGAGGCTTCAAGACCAGGTTTCACCTTTACACTGTGCCAGGCCAGGTCTTCTATGACGCATCGCGCAAGTTGATTCTGAAAGGCGTGGATGGAATTGTTTTTGTTGCTGACTCGCAAGAAGAGCGCATGGACGCCAACATAGAATCGCTCTACAACCTCGAAGAGAATTTGCGTTCACAGGGTTATGATTTGATGAAGCTACCCTACGCGTTACAGCTCAACAAGCGCGATCTGCCCAACATCGTCTCGGCAGCCGATATGGCCGCAGAACTTCAGCGCAAGGGTGAACCCGTAGTTGAAGCAGTTGCCGCCAGCGGCGCCGGTGTTTTCGACACGCTGAAGGCTGTAGCCAAGCAAGTACTGACCGAGCTCCGCAAGAGTTAGACATCTCGCCCAACAAAGTTCCTTCAGCTATTCTATCGATTTGACCATCAGAAGGCCGTCACCGCCATTTGAGTAATAACGCGGAAGATTCTGTGTGACAGCGTAGCCCAGGTTAAGATACAGCTTTTGCGCGGGAACATTGGCGGAGCGCACCTCCAGGCGAACCAGGCGCACACGGCGACGGCGAAATCCTTCTTCCACTTTTTGCATCAGCAAGCTTGCGAGGCGCCTTCGCCGGTGCTCGGGAGCGATTCCGATAGTCGTAATGTGACCGGTGTGATCAGGTTCGACAAGGCCGATTACAAAACCAGCCATCGCGCCGTTGTGGGACACCACCCGGTAAGAAACGGATTCGCCCGCCGTTAGAAGATACTCGAACGTCTCGCGGCTGTAGGCTTCCCCATCGACAAAGCAGCGTTGATCCAGTCTCCAGCAATCGTCGAGCTGCGAAATGGTAAGCGGTCGCAAATCGTAGGCCGCGTCCGCCGGATCAGAATATCGAACGATCAAGGGATCCGCCGGCGACGGATATGTTGGCGGCGGTTGGCTCTGAGACCACCAACGCGAACGAAATTTCTTCAGTACAGCCATGGGTTATCAGTTGTTCGCTGAAGCGACGCGAACGCTATTATAACTTGCCGCCCCGCGGGCGTCACGTCGCTAGATAATTAACATGCAGTCACCGTAACTGTAAAAGCGATATTCGGCTGCGACCGCATGCCGGTAAGCCTGAAGCACCAGATCACGTCCGGCAAACGCCGCAACCAGGACGAGCAGCGAAGACTGCGGCAAATGGAAATTCGTCAGCAGTACTTCAACAGCGCGAAATCGATAACCCGGCCTGATAGTAAGCCATGTGAAATCATTGCGGGGATGCACCTGACCCGCGTCATCAACTGCTGACTCAACCGCCCGCGCAGTAGTGGTTCCAATTGCCATAACTCGACCGCCGCACGCCTGGGATTGGTTTATCGTGGTAGCTGCGTCCTGGCTTATTTCGTAACGTTCAGGTGCGACCGAGTGCTCGTCAACTTCATCAACTCGTATGGGCTCGAAAGTGCCGTAGCCCACGTGCAGCGTTATTTCAATCAGCCGAGCCTGGCGCGCCGTCACTTCGTCCAGGATGCCTGGTGTGAAGTGCAGCCCGGCAGTCGGCGCCGCAATCGCTCCGCGCCGGCGCGCGTAGACAGTTTGATAGCGTTTCCGATCCTCAGGTGACGAACCTCCCGGACGCTTTATATAAGGCGGCAGCGGAGTCTGTCCCACTCGCTCCAGCTCCTGTTCCAACGATCCTTCGCATTGAAGTTTGACGAGACGTAGTCCTTCTTCCAGACATTGGATTACTTCCGCGCCGAGCGATGAAGTGCCGAACTTGATACGCGCGCCGACCCCGAACCTGCGCGCGGGTTTCACCAGAGCTTCCCAAATCCCTGGTTCTCGCTCGCGAATCAAAAAAAGCTCAACCCGCCCACCGGAAACCTTTTTTTCGCCAATCAGTCGCGCAGGGAAGACCTTTGTGTTGTTGAGAACGACGGCATCATTTGCCTGGACGAAGGAAGGGAAGTCCAAAAAATGTGCGTCCTGCCACGTTTTCTCGGCGCGATTAACTACCAGCATGCGGGAAGCATCACGCGGCGTCGCGGGCTCTTGCGCGATAAGTCTTTCCGGGAGCTCGTAAGCGAAATCGGAGAGGCGCATGTCAGGATTGGGTACTTCAGGGCGGAAAGATCTTCTTCAGGAACGATCAAGAAACCGAAGCGATGCCTTCGGCGGGAGTGGGCACATGTTCGAGCTGATCAGTATGTTCGTAGTGAAAAACGGCGGTCAGTTGCGCGCCAAATAAAAGCACCAGGCTGGAAACGTAACCCCACGTGAGCACGGCGATCACGGCGCCAACCGACCCATAAATCTCGTCATAATGAAAGTAGTTCAGGCTCCAGGCAAAAATGTATTTTGCTGCTTCCCATAACAGCCCGGCCACCACCGCACCCGGCAGCGTATCGCGAAAAGTCACGTAGGCATTGGGCATGAAACGATAGACAATGACGAAGAGAGCAACCGTGACCAGTACGCTGACCAGAGCAAAGATGAGTTGCCAAAACGCGCTGCCGACAGAGGCCAGCAGTCTGTAGTTCTCGAGTTGCCGCGGCGAGAGCCGCAGGGCGATCTCTTGCAGCGCGACCAGGATTGAGGTGACGAGAACTGAGGATGACAGTAACAACCCAACGATGCCGATCATGCCAAGGGTCAGCGCCCGACCATGCAGGAAAGTGCGGGGAGTTGTCCGCCAGATGCGACTCATTGCGCGTTCGATGACGGCAAATACCCATGAGCCCGCCCAAAACGTCAAGATTACGCAGGTGATGATTACTCCGGTTCCTAAGCCCGAGAGGGCGCGAATTGTATCGCTCAGAAACTTGCTTGATCCCGGGTAAACCTGAACCACATGCGCCAACATCTGGCTGCCGGCTGTGATCCAATTGCTCAACGCCAGCAACAACAGCAACGCTGGAAACAGTGTCAGAATCCCGAAGTAACTCATCGCGGCGGCAGACGTGAATAGGTCGTTTTCGTCAAACTCATGAACGGTATGACCGAACATGGTGATCCAGGGCGAGCGGTTGCGAACACCAAAGGAGTGACGCGTAAAAGAAGCGAGCCATTTCATGAAACGTAGCATTTGAAGATCCCGGTTCTGTTCTAAACCGAATCGAATAGGCTGGGCTTATCCGGCCTTGAGGTCCTGATGCCGAAATGCTCGTAGGCGAGCGGCGTCGCCATTCGACCGCGGGGGGTGCGATTAAGAAACCCAATCTGAATTAAGTAGGGCTCGATTATCTCTTCGATAGCGTCTTTCTCTTCGTGAATGGAAGCTGAAATCGTACCCAGCCCGACGGGGCCGCCATCGAATTTCTCGATGATTGTAGTTAAGAGTTTGCGGTCCATTTCATCCAGGCCGTAGGTGTCGACTTCCATACGATTGAGCGCGTCCCGCGCTACGTCTTCGCTGATCCGGCCATCGTAATCGACTTCAGCATAATCACGCACGCGCCGCAACAGGCGGTTGACGATTCGCGGTGTACCGCGCGCACGCCGGGCGATTTCACGTCCGCCGGCGTCATCAATCTCCACGCCAAGAATCTCCGCGGAGCGCTTGCAGATCACTTCCAGGTCTTCGTTCGGATAAAAATCCAAATGGAATTGAATTCCGAACCGTCCGCGCAACGGAGCCGTAATCAACCCGGCGCGCGTTGTCGCTCCTATCAAAGTAAACTTCGGCAGCTCCAGCTTTATCGAGCGCGCGGCAGTGCCCTGGCCAATCAACAGGTCCAGATGGTAATCCTCCATGGCCGGATAAAGCTTTTCTTCCAGCGCTGGAATCAAACGATGGATCTCATCGATGAAGAGCACATCGCCTTCCTGCAGATTGGTCAGCAGCGCCGCAATGTCTCCCGTTTTTTCGATGGCGGGTCCGGCCGTGCCGCGCAGTTCTGCGCCCATCTCGTTAGCGATGATGTGCGCCAGCGTAGTTTTCCCCAGTCCCGGGGGCCCTGTCAGCAAGACGTGATCCAGCGCTTCCTTCCGGCCCAGCGCAGCTTTCATGTAAATACGCAGATTGTCTTTGGCTTTGCGTTGGCCGATGTATTCAGCCAGCCGGGTAGGACGCAGCGATAGCTCGTACTGCTTCTCATCTTCGGAGGGTGGCAGATTCCTGGCTTCTGCGGGCTGCGCTTTATTGGACATTCTGGATGTGAATCGTGACTCGGAAACGACTAATCGTCAACCGCAAGTCGACCCGCTTGGGGATTTTTATCTTGAGAGCGATCGCAGGCCGCGACGCAGAATCAACTCGACGGAAAGATCGCCACCTTCGTCTATTGCGGCCTTGATAGCTTTCTCAGCCGCGGTCTTTTGATAACCCAAATTCAAAAGGGCCGACAGCGCATCACCGCGCATCGCATCTGCAGACGTGCCTGCGTGCTGGCCGGGCTCGCCTGAAAACTCTTCTTCGAGCGCAGGCGACGAGAGCGCAGTGATTTTGTCGCGTAGTTCCACCACCAAACGCTCGGCGGTCTTTCGGCCCACTCCGGGGATCGAAGTTAAGCGCGCCAGGTTGTTAGTGCGGATCGAAGTAATGATCTCGTTCGCGCCCATCCCGGATAGCAGGGTAATCGCGATCTTTGGCCCAATGCCACTGACAGAAATGATCTGCAGGAACAACTCCCGCTCGCGCGCGGTCTTAAAGCCATAAAGCTGGAGCGCTTCTTCGCGCACGTGCGTGTATACCCGCAACTGAGTGTTAGCACCTGTTTCTTCAAGCTCATAGAAGGTTGATACCGGGATAATGAGCTCGTAGCCCACGCCGCCGACGTCGACTATAATAGAGTTTGGTTGCTTGGAAAGCAGGATGCCGGAGAGATGCGCGATCATCTGATGAATTGCCTGTCAATGCTGCCGGCAGAAACGAGTTTTACCAAAGAGCTGAGAACAGCATTCCTCTTTGCGCCAGCTCAGCAATGTTAGACGCTCATGAGCTCGTGCTCTTTGCTTTTTGACAGTTCGTCGATCTTGCCAGTAAAAGTATTCGTGAGCTTCTGTACTTCGTCCAGACCATCGCGCTCGTTGTCCTCAGAAATAGTTTTGTCCTTGAACATTTTCTTCAGCCGCTCATTGGCGTCGCGACGGATATTGCGAATTGCGGTCCGATGATCCTCGGCAATCTCATGCACCTGTTTCGCCAACTGCTTCCGCCGTTCTTCAGTCAGCGGCGGAATCGGAATGCGCACCAGCTTGCCGTCATTCGACGGATTAAGGCCAAGATCGGCAGCACGAACAGCCTTTTCCACGGCCACCAACTGGGTTTGATCCCAGGGTTGCACGGTCAGCATCTGCGGTTCGGGAGCATGCACTGAAGCCATCTGAGTTAGGGGAGTCGGCGTGCCGTAGTAATCGACCATCACGCTGTCCAGCAAACTTACCGCAGCGCGGCCCGTGCGCACGGTAGCCAGTTTCCGTCGCACGTCCTCGATTACCGTCTCCATGCGCGGACGGGTCTCTTTGATTACATCCTTCTCGCTCATAAGTTCTCCGTAAATCGTCAATGTGAATCGCAAATAGCGGGTGACGCAAACAGCCGGTCTATTCACAATTTCACAGTTTACGGCTTCCGAACCTCAGGTTTCTGCAAACAGACTAACGTGCCGATGCCGGGTTCGTCCTTCACGACGCGCATGATATTTCCGGATTCGCGCATATTAAAAACAACGATGGGCAGGTTGTTATCCATGCAAAGAGAGATCGCCGAAGCGTCCATCACCTTCAACTGCCGCTCCAAAACTTCCTGATAGGTGATGCAATCATAGCGCACCGCGTTTGGATCGGTCATTGGATCGGCGGAGTAGACGCCTTTTACTTTTGTCGCTTTCAGGATGACATCGGCCTTAATTTCCAGCGCGCGCAGGGCGGCCGCTGTATCGGTTGTCAGATAAGGATTGCCGGTGCCGGCAGCAAAGATGACGACGCGTGCCTTTTCCAGGTGACGCACCGCGCGACGGCGAATGAAGGATTCAGCGAGCTGCGGAATGTCTATGGCGGAAAGTACGCGCGTCTTCACGTCGATTTTTTCCAGCGCGTCTTGCAGCACTACGGCGTTCATTACAGTGGCCAGCATGCCTATGTAATCGGCCGATGAGCGATCCATGTCTCCCGCGCTTTTTGATACGCCGCGAAAGATGTTACCGCCGCCGACTACCACTGCCACCTGCACACCGAGCGCGTGTACGGCCTTGATCTCTTCGGCTACGTTTCGCGCCACCTGGACGTCGATGCCGTAACTCTGTTCGCCCATCAACGCTTCTCCGGAAATCTTCAGGAGAATGCGGCGATAAGCCGATCCGGTGCCTCTGGCGTTTGGGGCTGACATCTTGTTGGTTTCAGGTTTCAAGTTTCAAGTTGAAGTTTCAATTCCAGGCATCACCCGAACCCGAGACTTGAACCTCTATTCATTACCCCCGGCAAGCGCGGCCACTTCGCTTTCGAAGTCCTCGTCACGTTTTGCCAGTCCTTCGCCCATTTTATAGCGTGTGAATCGCCGGATGGTGATCTTTTCTCCGGTTTTGGCGACCTTCTCAGTAACCAGTTCGCCAACGGTTTTTGCAGGATCCTTAACGAATGGCTGGTCGAGGAGCACGCCTTCCTCGTAAAACTTGTTGAGCCGGCCCTCCACGATCTTGTCGATGACCTGCTCCGGTTTGTTTGCGTTCTTAGGATCGTTCTTCGCCTGGGCCCGAGCGATTTCGCGCTCCTTATCCAGCGCGTCGGGCGACACGTCTGTGCGCGTCACGTAGCGAGGCTCAGCCGCCGCGATGTGCATGGCGATGTCCTTGATGAGCTGCTGAAACTCTTCCCCGCGTGCGACGAAATCCGTTTCGCAATTGACTTCGACAAGCACGCCGACTTTTCCGCCCATATGTATGTAGGAGCCAACCGCGCCTTCAGCGGCGATGCGGCCTTCTCGCTTTTTCGCTGAGGCAAGGCCGCGCTTGCGCAGAATCTCGATTGCCTGCTCTTCGTTGCCGGCAGCTTCGGTAAGTGCGTTTTTGCACTCCATCATACCGGCCCCCGTTTTTTCGCGGAGCGACTTGACTGCACCCGCTGTAATATCTCCCATGTTAGCTATCTCTCCCGCTAAATATCACAGACTTCAGTCTGTGATATTACCGCTAAAACACAGACTTCAATGTCTGTGCCACTATGTATAACAAAAACGCAGCCTGGCGGAGTTGTTCCGCTGGAGAGGCTGCGCTCGTCGAAAACTTACTCTTGTTTGTTAACTCGCTGCGACGACGGTTTCCGCGCTTTTGTCCTCTTCCCCGGCGGGGTCAGGCGCTGTCGCCCTCGACTTGTCACTGCCCGTTGCTCCATTCACCGGAGCGCCGCTTCCCGCCTGAATGTGATCGCCAATGCTGTCCGGCTGCTGTCCGGTGGTGCCAAATCCTTTGTTTCCCGGAACTGAGCTCTGTGCCTCAGCAGTGGGCGCAGGCTCGAGATTCTCATCCGGCGGCTCCGCTGCTGCCTCGGCTGTTTCCCCGGTCGGTCCAACTTCCGAGACTGATCCTTCTTCGGCTGCCCCTTCGGTCAGCATTTGCTGTCCTTCGAGCACGGCATCCGCAATGCGCGAAGCGAAAAGGCGAACCGCGCGGAGCGCATCGTCGTTTCCGGGAATAACGTAATCGATATGTTCGGGCGAGCAGTTCGTATCGACAACCGCGACCACCGGGATGCCCAGACGGTTTGCTTCAGCTACCGCAATTTCTTCTTTGCGCACGTCGATCACAAACAACGCATCGGGCAACCGATTCATACTCTTAATTCCGGAAAGGTTCTTTTCCAAACCCAGCCGTTCGCGATCGAGTTTGATGCGCTCTTTTTTCGTCAGCTTTTCATAGCGGCCGTCGGATTGCATCGCCTCGAGGTCCTTCAAACGCTTGATGGACTTTTGCACTGTCTGAAAGTTTGTCAGCAAGCCGCCTAACCAACGCTGGTTCACGTAGAACTGACCCGATCGTTCAGCCTCTTCACGAATCGCGTCCTGCGCCTGGCGCTTCGTGCCAACGAACAATACGAACTTGCCGCGATCCTCCGCCACCATATTCGTCACAAAGGCGATCGCGTCGCGAAACATCTTCTGAGTTTTTTGCAGATCGATTATGTAAATGCCGTTGCGCTCGCCGAAAATGTATTCCTTCATTTTCGGATTCCAGCGCCGTACCTGGTGACCAAAATGAACACCGGCCTCCAGAAGTTCTTTCATCGTAACCGAAACCAAAAGCAGTCTCCTTTGTGTGAATTGGTTTAATGTACTCGTCACCGCTCATGAACGCCTAACCTAATGGAAAGGGCAACCAACCAAAGCAGCGACAATGGATTTAAGCTGTCAATCGCTCTATCGTTTCGAGAATTGGAAACGCTTGCGCGCTCCTTTTTGTCCGTACTTCTTGCGTTCCTTGATGCGCGGATCTCGCGTAACCAGGCCGGCTTGTTTCAGGGCTGGACGAAGGTCGGCGTTGTATTCCATCAAAGCGCGGGTAATACCGTGGCGAATAGCCCCGGCCTGTCCCGCCGGGCCGCCGCCATTTACGTTTATTAGAATGTTGAACTTGTTAACCGTCTCAGTAAGTTGCAGCGGTTGGCGAATGATCATGCGCAAAGTCTCGTTGGGAAAATAAACCTCGAAAGCTTTGCGATTGATTTTTACTTCGCCGTCGCCCGGACGCAAATAAACTCGGGCAGTCGAAGTTTTACGCCGCCCAGTTCCGTAGTATTCAATTTCAGCCACAGCTTTTCCTATCCTTTAAGTTTCTCAATTCGAATTTTGTTTTTGATTTCTGTGGGAAGGAAGTTCGAGAGGTTGCGGTTGCTGCGCTGCGTGAGGGTGCGCCGCCCCGGCATATACCTTTAACTTCTTGGCCATTGCCTTACCCAGTTTTGACTTTGGCAGCATTCCCTTCACGGCAAGCTCGATCACGCGCTCCGGATGTTTGGCAAACTGGTCGGCGACCGAAATCTCGCGCAGTCCGCCAGGATAAAGCGTGTGTCGCCGATAGACCTTTTGCGTTGCCTTCGATCCGGTGAAAACTGCCTTGCTGGCGTTGATGACAACCACGTGATCGCCCATGTCCAAAAACGGAGTCCAGGCAGGATTGCGTTTGCCGCAAAGAATGCTGGCCACTTCGGTGGCGAGGTGGCCCACGGTTTGGCCCGCAGCATCAACTACATGCCACTTGCGATTTTGCGCCAGCCCGGTACCGCTAGGAAAGTACGTTGACATAGATAAGTCTTTCTATTTTAAGCCTCTAAGACGCGAACGGCTAGAATACAGAAGCGGTCTAAAAATTGTCAAGGCGCTCTTGGTTCTAGGAATAGGGTGCGGCTGAGTGTTCCACAATTGGAGGGCGGACGATACAGGTCACGCAAATCATTAGCGGCAATTCAAGTTTGGAGATTGGGTTTCACCCTTAACTTCCATTTTGAGTTCTTCTACTTTAGTATTTCGTCGTCTGTGATTGTCTGCGACCACAATGACCAGGCCGGCGTAGCTCAGTTGGTAGAGCATCTGATTTGTAATCAGAGGGTCGGGGGTTCGAGTCCCTTCGCCGGCTCCATTTTGACGCCTCGTCACCGATTGCGATCTGTTCTCCCAGGGGTACGATGCCGCCGGGGCGGCGCCACAAGTTAACGTCCTGAGCGAAAGCAGTTTGTGAGCTGCAGTGCAACTTGCAAACTGGATTGAACTCAGCTAAAGTTGCGAATTTGCGGCTAGGCCGGATTTTGTTCTGGGTGCAACAGGTTCAGGTTTTCGCCGCCTGTCTGCAAAGGTTTGAAATGTAATTTGCAGGGGTGGTCGAGCGGTTAATGGCACCGGGCTGTAAACCCGGCGGGCTAACGCCCTACGCAGGTTCGAATCCTGCCCCCTGCACCGTCTGGGATCTAAGATCTCAAATTTGAGATCTCAAAGTGGGCGGGTGTAGCTCAGTTGGTAGAGCATCAGCCTTCCAAGCTGAGGGTCGCGAGTTCGAGCCTCGTCGCCCGCTCCAGATTTGTATATAGGACAAGTTATGAACTTGTCCTCGTTAGTCGTTGATAGGGCTAGCCCGCAAGGGAACAGCTTGCGCTACGAAGCGCCCGCGTAGCTCAGGGGTAGAGCGCCTCCTTGGTAAGGAGGAGGTCATGAGTTCAAATCTCATCGCGGGCTCCATTAAGCACAGTCGAGTTGAGGCTTAAATCTTAGTTCAAACTTAAGAGGACATCTCAGCATGTCAAAAGAAAAATTTGATCGCAGCAAGCCGCACGTGAACATCGGGACGATAGGGCACGTGGATCACGGGAAGACGACGTTGACGGCGGCGATAACGAAAGTGTTGGGTAAGAAGAATCCGAAGGTGCAGTTTATAGCCTTCGAT
>DASXRU010000165.1:0-27795 GCA_036506395.1 Pyrinomonadaceae bacterium
GGAAATCGAGAAGACGACTGACCACGACGTCATCGCTTTTACCACGAACCTGGCGGAAAACATCGGCGCCGCGGCGCGCTTCGTTCATTACGGCCTCACTTCCTCGGACGTGGTTGACACCGCGAACGCCCTGCTGCTACGCGACGCCTGCGATCTGCTGCTGCAAAAGATCGATGCCCTGATGGCTGTGCTCAGGCGCCGCGCGTTTGAATTCAAGGACACGCCCCAGGTGGGAAGAACGCATGGGGTTCATGCCGAGCCAACCTCCTTCGGATTGACCTTCGCGCTGTGGTATGACGAGATGCACCGCAATCGTGAGCGCCTGGCGCTGGCGCGCGCCTCAGTCGCCGTCGGCAAGATCAGCGGCGCAGTGGGCGCGTTCGCCCATCTTGATCCAACAGTTGAAGAAAAAGTTTGCGCCAGATTGGGACTGAAGGTGGCGCCAGTTTCCACTCAGATCATCCAGCGCGATCGCTATGCCGAGTACCTCTGCACGCTTGCCGTCATCGCGTCGTCGCTGGATAAGTACGCCCTGCAAATCCGCCACTGGCAACGCACCGAGGTGCGCGAGGCCCAGGAGCGCTTCAAGCAGGGCCAAAAAGGATCCAGCGCCATGCCGCATAAGCGCAACCCGATTCTCTCCGAAAGAATTTGCGGCATAGCGCGAATCGTCAGGGCTAACAGTGTGGTCGGATTGGAAAACGTGGCTCTGTGGCACGAGCGCGACATTTCGCACTCATCCGCCGAGCGCGTCGTGCTGCCGGATTCCAGTATTGCCCTCGACTACATGCTGCACAAAATGATGTCACTGGTTGACGGGCTGGTGGTTTATCCTGAACGCATGCTGGAGAATCTCGAGGCCACCGGCGGCCTGATTTTCAGCGGCCAATTGTTGTTGGCGCTTACCCGGGCAGGTGTCTCTCGCGAGTCGGCCTACGAATGGGTACAGCGCAATGCGATGAAAGCGTGGGATGATGGTGAAGATTTTAGAAAGCTGGTTGCCGGGGATGCGGACATTTCCGCGCATCTCTCAGGCGAGCAAATCGCGCGAGTGTTCTCGCTCGACGCGTACTTGCGAAACGTCGATACGATTTTCGCGCGGGTGTTCGCGCCGCGGGCGGAGCCGTCAAATCAAGGAGCGGTTAGCCTCGCTACTTTAGGCTGACCGGTCATTGATTGCGCGTTTCGTAACGCAAACTGTTAGTTTGTGTGCCAGCTAACAGCCGGTGTTACATTCAGGAGAGGCTCTAGTTGGAATACTGATCGGCGAACTTGCCAATGACAGGGAGTTTAAAGATCTGTCCCTGAAAGGCCTTAATGGCGGCGAAAACTGTACCGATAAAAAGGACCAGGGCGATTAGCAGCACCAGTAAAGTCAAGAGCAGCGAAAAGATCGGGAAGCCGAGTGAGCGATCAAGGACGATCCCGACAATGGCGACTATCCAGTAGATGAAGCCCAGGACAAATCCCAACACGCTCAGAAAAATGGATTGGAAAGCATGGAACCGGGCGAGCTTGTTGGTCTTGTCGGTAACGATCGTGACAATACTCAAAATCAGGCCGAGGGCGCATACGAGATTTCCCACATAGCACAGCCCTGCAACAACGTTAGCATCAAGTCCCAGAGCTGACTTGTCAGATGACATATTTTGCATGACGATTTTCTCTCCTACTTTCCGTCTAAGGGTTAGATCAAAGCTCTTACTGGCCGGTCTAATTCGAGCTTCGTATCAAGGATACGCGATCAGGTTTACTTCTTGGGCGCAAATCTTATGTCATGGACCACGCGGTATGCAATGTCAGCCGTGGGAATCCTTAGGACTCGCAAGGAGCAGTTAGAATAGCAATGAAAGCCAGAGTCTACGTCACACTCAAGCCCGGCGTGCTCGATCCGCAAGGCAAAGCCATTCAGCATTCGGTCGAATTACTCGGCTTCAGCGGCGTTGCGGACGTGCGCCAGGGAAAGTATTTCGAGATTGCAATCGACGGCGCCCTGAGCGAGGATCAGGCGCGCGAGTCAGCCACCCGGATGGCCCGTGAAATACTTTCCAATCCAATCATCGAAGATTATCGCGTGGAGATTGAAGCGTGAAATTCGGCGTCATAGTTTTTCCCGGCTCGAACTGCGATCACGATGCTTATCACGTGATCTCGAAGCACGTGGGCCAGCCGGTGGATTTTATCTGGCACCGCGACACGGATCTCAGTTCCTATGACGCAGTGATTATTCCCGGCGGGTTTTCCTACGGCGACTATCTGCGCGCGGGCGCCCTGGCGCGCTTCTCGCCGGTAATGACGTCAGTGCAACAGTTTGCTGCGCAGGGACGGTTTGTTCTCGGCGTCTGCAATGGATTTCAGATCCTTTGTGAAGCAGGACTGCTTCCCGGGGCGCTAATACGCAACCGCGATCTCCATTTCATCTGCGACCACGTGCACGTGCGGGTGGAAAGCTCGGATACGCCTTTTACCAACGAATTATCCCGCGGCAGTGTGCTGCACATTCCCATTGCGCACGCCGAAGGCAACTATGTTTGCGATGATGCTACCCTGGCGGAGCTGAAACGCGAAGACCGGGTTATCTTTCGTTACTGCGACGAGCGGGGCGAAACAACTGATGCTGCCAATCCCAACGGGTCGCGCGACAACATCGCCGGCATCTGCAATCAGGCGCGCAACGTGCTGGGCTTAATGCCACATCCGGAACGTGCTTGTGAAGATCTTTTGGGTTCCAGCGATGGCCGCGATATCTTTCGTTCGCTCGCCGGCACCCTGGCCGCGGCGGCGGCTTAAGAGCGATTTTCCAGTCTCAATTTCAGGAGGAACTTTAAATGAAACTGCATTCCGCGTGGCTGGCTGGCGCCTTGTTAGTCTTTGCAGTGCTGGACTGCCATTTTTCCACCAACTCTAACTCAACCTCTTCCGGCGCCATCTCCGAGATCCATATGGCTAAAGACAACAACGGGAGTCCCGGAGACGAAACCAACACCTTTGCGCCCGGCGATCACACGGTGCATTGCCTGGCCAAACTAAACAACCCGAAGGAAGGGATCAGGATCAAATTCGCATGGTGGATCGTGGATGCGGGTGGGACCAAAAACGAAAAGATCAAGGAGATCGACTACACCACCAGCGCCGGCGACAACGTCGTTCATGGCCATCTGACTGTGCCGCGCGATTGGCCCACCGGTAAATACAAGTGCGAGGTCTATGTAAACGGGGCGCTCGACAAAACTGTTGAATACTGGGTGGCGTAGATGAAGCGTTTTCTTCCGTTCGCAATCATCGCGCTGGTGTTGCTAGGCGCGATTCTTCTCGGGTGGATGTTGATAGGTTCGCAGGGGCCCGGCACCGCGCCGAAGGCGCCGGAATCTTCGGGCCCCGTAGTTCCGCCCGGTGCTCAGCCTCCGCACGTGCGCGGCGATGTCAATGCGCCGGTGACGCTTGAAGAGTACGGTGACTTCCAGTGTCCGCCGTGCGGGCTGCTTTATCCTGAACTGAAAAAGATCGAAAGCGAATACGGCTCGCGTCTGCGGGTAATCTTTCGGGAGCGCCCTCTGATGCCCATGCATGCCAACGCCCTACCCGCGGCGCGCGCGGCTGAAGCGGCCGGGCTTCAGGGCCGCTTCTGGGAAATGCACGACAAGCTGTACGAGAACCAGAAAGCCTGGAGTGATTTAGCAGATGCGCGTCCGGTCTTCACTGACTATGCTCGATCATTGGGACTTGATGTGGACCGTTTCACCCGCGACCTTGATGGGCCGGCGGTTGAGACGCGCATTTTTCTGGATGGCACGCGGGCGCACGCACTAGGCATCGAGGGAACCCCCACCGTTTATATCAACAATCGCCCGGCGCCGTTCCCGGCTTTTATGACGGTCGAAGGCCTCCGCCCGTTGATAAATAACGCGCTGAATGGAACCGGTCCCTGACCGAGCCGGTGCGAATCCCATTCTCTCGCCCATCAGTTATCAATCGCTGGGCTCATAAAAGGAACCACCGTTGATGTCAGCGGATCTAAGAAGGCGTTCTGTGTGGCCATACGCGCTGGCCGCTATCGTGTCATTAGTCGGGCTGGGCGACAGCATCTATCTGACGATCGAGCATATCACCGGCCAAAGCGTTCGCTGCACCGTTATTGCCGGTTGTTCGGAAGTCCTTGGCAGTTCGTACGCGGTTGTAGCCGGCATCCCGCTGGCTGCCGTTGGCGCCGCCGCCTACTTTGGAGTCTTCAGCCTCGCAACCCTGGCCGCATTCGGTTATCGCCACGCCGGAACGCTTCTAGCGCTCCTGGTAGTGATTATGTTTTTGATGACCCTGTGGGTCCTTTACCTTCAGGCGTTTGTCATTCATCACTTCTGCCAGTTCTGTTTACTGTCCGCGCTGGTGACATTTGTATTGACGGGGCTGGTTGTGGCGCAACGACGATTGCGCGCCGCGTAGCCGGTTGAAGCAAACGGGGCAGTAGCCCGACCGTGGAACAATCTCATCTTGGAAGTGTCTAAGGCGGCATGAATGTCAGTGCCGCCTTAAGTGTTTTTAGAGTGCCCGGAGCCGTAGCAGGTGCAAAGGATCGCGCGCAAGTTTTCCTTCGGGAGGGCGTTCATATGGCTGAGACTCGATCCAAACGAGACAGGTTCGATTTTGAAAATATGAGGTGACTCGACTTATGAAAGCCTTCTTCCTGATCGCCATAGCAACAGGATTGCTGATTGCAGCCCTGGCCAGTTGTACGGAAGTGCCCGCAGGCAGCATCCCTCCGCCGGACACTGGCGGCTGGATGAGACCAGGCAAAAAGACGATGCGCCCGTTCCGCTCGGAGCAGGAACTTGCGAGTTATCTTCGGGCACTGGCGGAAAAACAGAAGAATAGTCGACGAAGGGTGGAGATGCAGGCGTTAGACGCCGTTACCTCCAATATACCCGCCAGTCCGGCAAAGGAAAAAGCGAGTGATGATAAGGACGAGTCAGTCACTAACGTCCAGCATGCCGGCGT
Source organism: Pyrinomonadaceae bacterium (assembly GCA_036506395.1). Taxonomy (GTDB): domain Bacteria; phylum Acidobacteriota; class Blastocatellia; order Pyrinomonadales; family Pyrinomonadaceae; genus DASXRU01. The sequence continues at coordinate 4,993 of DASXRU010000165.1, forward strand.
TGACGAAGGCGGAATTGTTAAGCTGCATGGCAACCATCTGGTGGTATTGCGCCGCGGCCGCTTGTTCACGGTGAAGGTCGGTGATGGTGCGTTGAAGCCAATTTCTGCGGTCGATGCATTTGGGCCGGACATAAATCCGCGCTCCACCTGGTACGACGAGATGCTGGTTTCCGAGGACACCATCGCTGTGATCGGTTACAGCTACGAGCGCGGCGGCACCGAAGTGGGCTTGTTCCAAATCGATGGCGCGGGCAAACTTAGTTATCGCTCCACTTATCATTTGCGCTCAAATGATTATTACTCTTCACGGAACTATGCCAGCCGTCTCATTGGCAGCAAGCTAATCTTCTACACACCGCTCTATTTGAATCCGGGCGCTGAGGATCCGTTCCAGAGTTTTCCCGCCGTGCGCCGATGGCACAAAGGCGCCAAGAACGACGAATTCCGCCGGATAGTTTCCGCCACACGGGTTTACAGACCCGAGCATGAGATACAAGCAAGCTACGGAGTGGCGCTGCACACGGTTACGGTTTGCGATCTCGCTAACGGCGGGTTCGCGTGCCAGGCCACAGCCGTACTTGGCCCCCCGGGACGTGTGTTCTACGTTTCGCCGGAGTCGGTTTACGTATGGACTACTGATTGGGCGGAGCGCGGCGATCAGATGCGCGCTGAGTCGATGCTTTATCGCATGCCGCTGGATGGCTCTGGTCCCAGCGCTCTCGGCGTGTCTGGTAGTCCGGTGGATCAGTTCTCTTTCCTGGAGAGCGAAGACGCTCACCTGAATGTGCTGGTGCGCTCAGATTCAGCCGGCGACGGAATGTGGGCCGCGGAAGTAGCCGCCGGAGACATGGCATTGATGCGCGTGCCCCTGGCGAGCTTTACCGATGGAACCAGCCTCGCGCCCTCGTCAAGCTATCGCAAACTCGCAAAGCCGGAGGGGTACACTTTTCAGAACAGGTTCGTGGGCGATTATCTGCTGTATGGCACGGGCAGCGGCTGGGGATATCCGCAAAACAAGAATCATGCGAATCTCTACGCGGTGCGTTGGGCCGGGGACGATGCGCACGAGTTCTCGCTTGCGCACGGAGTGGATCGCATCGAGCAAATGGGATCGGATGCGGTGGTAGTGGGCACCGACGGAAAGGATTTACATTTCACCGCCATTCGACTCGGGGAGTCTCCAGAGGTCGCCGGTCGCTACACGCGCAAAGGCGCTTCGCAGGGCGAACTGCGCAGCCATGGATTCTTTTATAAGCCGGATGGCCCGGATTCAGGGACTCTGGGCTTGCCGATAAGCGTGCCCGGACGTCCCGGTTATCGCCATCTATTTGAGGACTCGGCAGCGATTCTATTCCTGCATAACGATTCACTGCATTTCGAGGAAGTTGGCGAACTGGGCGCCCGGCCGGAGCGGGCAACCGACGACGCTTGTCGTGCTTCCTGCGTGGACTGGTACGGCAACGCGCGCCCGCTGTTTGTGCGCGGACGTGTTCTGGCGTTGTTGGGCTACGAAATCGTCGAAGGCACTCTCGACGAAGGTCGAATGCATGAACTGCGCCGCGTCAGTTATGCGCCGCGGCGAATTGAAGTGACGCGTGGTGAAGAAGAGTAAAGAACCTGAGCATTTCATGAGGTAACAAAAGAAGAGGCTGCCTTTTTTGAAGCAGCCTCTTCTTAAAGTAACAGACCGAAGCAACCCCTGATTGGGTGTCTTCGACGCGTAGCGTCGGTATGAATTCAGCCGGCGTTTCAACGCCGGGGATCAGGTGATTTCCTATCCTCGTCGCGTAGCGACGAGTGAATCCACCTCTAGTTTCAGGCGTCGCTAAGCGACGCGAATAACTCTTTGACCTTTCCCGGCCTTGAAAAGGCCGGGCTAAATTCATGCCGACGCTACGCGTCGAATGTACTTGTTCGGAGCTTCCTGAAGCCTTTTGCCTTTGCGCCTTCCGTTCTTCGATTACCAAAGGCGCAAGCCAATCGCCAATCTATTAAAGCTTCACCTGTCACACCGTCGCGGCCTCAACCGGGCGTCACCCCAAGCTGCCAGAACAGAAAACTCAACGTATCCGTCAGGTCGTCAATCTGTTTGCGCAAAGGCAGACCGCCTGAGTGTCCCGCTTTGGTATCGTAGTGCAAAAGAATCGGGCGATCGGATGCGCTTGCCGCTTGCAAAAGAGCCGTCATCTTGCGGGCGTGCAGCGGCGCCACGCGCGTGTCTGAATCTCCGGTGATCAGAAGAACGGCCGGATACTTTGTCCCTGCGCGCACGTTGTGATACGGCGAGTACTTGTAGATGTAGGGGAACTGTTTCGGGTCCTCTGCTGACCCGTACTCTGTGATCCAGTATTTCGCCACCAGAAACTTGTCATATCGCACCATGTCGAGCAGGGGATAGGAACAAACCACGGCCTGATACAGATCGGGTCGCTGGGTTAGCGCCGTGCCCACCAGCAGGCCGCCATTCGATCCACCGGAGATCGCCAGCTTCGATGGATTCGTGTACTTGTTCTTGATCAGCCACTCAGCCGCGGCAATGAAATCGTCAAAGACGTTTTGCTTATTCTCGAACATTCCCGCCTTGTGCCACTTCTCGCCAAACTCCCCGCCGCCGCGCAGGTTGGGCAGAGCGAATACACCGCCGTGCTCGGCCCAAAACGCTGCTGTCGATGAAAACCCGGGCGTCTGGCGCACATTGAATCCACCGTAGCCCGTCAGGAAAGTGGGCCGATTGCCGTCCAGCTTCGTGCCTTTCTTGTAAACGAGGAACATGGGGATATTGGTGCCGTCCTTCGACGGATACCAAATTTGTTTCGTTTCGATCTCAGCACTGTTGACGGGAACGTTTAGGCGGGCCCAAACCTCCTGTTTACCGGTGGAGGGAATGTAGCGATAGATCGTGGAAGGTTGGCCGAACGAACTGAAGGAGTAAAAGCCCTCGTCGCGATCCTGGCGACCGGACATGCCTCCTGAGGTGCCGATGGTGGGAAACGAGATTTCGCGCACGAGCTTGCCGGAGGGCTCAAAGATCTTAACGTGCGTGCTGACATTCTCCAGATAGTTAACGAAAACTTTTCCGCCCACGATCGAAGAACTGTTAATGACGGAAGCACCCTCAGGAACCACCACGCGCCAGTTCGCGGGCGCAGGGTTTCGCAGATCGATATCAATCACGCGCCGGTTCGGCGCCTGATAGTTTGTCGTAGTGTAAAGATGGTCACCGATAATTGTGCCGCCAAACGACGCTTTCATGTCTTTGACGATCGTCGTGATGGGTCCGTCGGTCTTTAAGTCCTTAAAATATATGTCGGTATTGTCGCCACTCGATCCGTGAAAGACGTACAACAGGAGATAGCGGCCATCCAGTGAAATGTCGGGGGCAACGGTGTCAGTGAAGCCATAGCCTTCGCCGAAGATCATCTTGTCTTGCGCCTGGGACGTGCCCATCGCGTGATAGTAGACGCGCGAAACTGTGCGCTTCTCGCCCGGCGGATAGATTGCTTTGGAGTAGTAGATGCCGCTCTTGTCAGGCAACATCTGAAATCCTGAATAGCGCGCTTCGGCCATCTGATCGGGCAAGTCCTTGCGCGAATCAAGATCCATTAGCCGGATGACCGTTTCGTCTTTACCGCCCTGGCGCACGCTGTAGATGAGCCATTTTCCATCCTCGGAGATATCGACGATGCCTGCCGACGTGGTTTGATCGGCGCTCATCTTGTTGGGATCGATCAGCACTTCGTCCTGGCCTTTGAGTCCCTGCCTCATGTAGATGACCGATTGATTCTGCGTAGCCAGCCGCTTGGAAAAGAAATAGCGATCGCCGCGGGCGGTCGGGATGCCGATGACGTCGATCTTCAGCAGTTGCTCGAGGCGTTTGTGAATGGCGTCGCGTCCGGGCAGCGAGCCGATTACCGATTGGGTGTAGCGGTTCTGTTCTTCAATCCAGGCGCGTGTCTCCGGAGCGTCCTGATCCTCGAGCCAGCGATAAGGATCCGAGACTGTGACGCCGTGCAGCGTTTCAGTAACGTTATCGACGCGCGTCTTTGGCGGCGGCGGCTTAATCAGCGCCCGCTGAGCGGATGCGACGAAGCTGCCCTGGTAAATCAGGCCGGCTGCCAACAATAGAACGAGTAAAAGGAAACTAGTTCGTCTGGATCGCATTGGTGTGTCTCCTGGAAAAAGTAACTGTTTAATTTTCAGATGGCGGGGGTGGTACTAGTGGCTCAAGTTTCATGATTAAGTCCGGCATGTGGACACGTGCCACTTCCCAAACCAACGCATCATCAATTTCTCCATATTCGTGAATCAGGACATTGCGCTGTCCGACAATTCGGGACGAGGGAATCTCCGAGTGTGTCTTCCGAAACTCAAACGAGACTCGACCAGCTGCCTCTCCAATGACCTCAAGATGGCGTTCGACAGCGCCTCGTAACATTCGGTTTTCTAAATATTCTTCATACGATGAGGATGATACAAATCCCATTATTGCGCGGGCTGCGTCCAGCATGTCCCATAGGTAGGCTGCATCATTTGTTTCAGGCGGCATACAGGACTTTCTGGGTTGAAAGAATTTCGTGCCGTCGAAAGGGGTTACGCAACGCCCGACTGGACAACAAATCAACCTCGCGTCCAAAAATCTTCTTCAGCTCTTCGAGCATGTCCACCCATTCGTAAAGGCTCCATTGCGCGTCGGCGGAAAAGCTGACCAACACGTCCACATCGCTATCTCCGTCGAAGTCTTCGCGTAAAACTGACCCGAAGAGGGCCAACTCGCGGACTCTCCAGCGACGGCAAAATTCGTCAATCTTATTCTGGGGCACTTTGATCCTAAGATTGTTCATAAGCGATTCGAAGGCTAACTCAGCCTCGTATTGTAATCAAGGACAGGAAGCTTAATCAGATGGGTCAACATTCACGGACTGTCGCAAGCTTATCACGACTGATTTCGACGCGGGAGTATTACTCTTGTCGGCCACGCTGCCGATTGGCACCAAAACATTTGCTTCGGGAAAGTATGTGGCCGCGCAGAGGCGCGGAATATTGTATGGCACGACCGCGAAGTGGCGCGCGGTTCTTTCGCCATCTGAAAAATGGCTGATGAGATCGACGTGCTGTCCCTCGCTTAGTCCCGCCTCCCGAATATCGATGGGGTTAAGCAGGACTACGCGGCGGCCGGCTCGTATGCCGCGATAGCGATCGTCCAGGCCATAGATCGTGGTATTGAACTGATCGTGGCTGCGCATGGTTAGCATCAGGAACTGGCCGGGCTGCAAATCATGTTGCGGCAGATCGTGAACGGTAAAGTGGGCGCGCCCGTCGGGTGTCTTGAATTGACGATGACGGGCTTCGTTTGGCAGATAGAATCCTCCGGGTTGTTTCACGCGCTTATCGTAGTTTGCAAATCCAGGGACGATGCGCTCGATAGCATCGCGAATGCGATCGTAGTCGGCAATCAGGCTTTCCCAGTCAACCGTCGAGCGCCTGCCAAGAGTACATTGCGCCAGCCGGGCCACAATCGCCGGCTCGCTTAGTAAATGGGTAGATGCCGGCGCCAGCTTGCCGCGCGACGTTTGCACTACGCCCATGGAATTTTCGGTGCTTACGAACTGCGGACCACTTGCCTGCACATCGATTTCCGTTCGGCCGAGGCAGGGCAGGATCAGAGCCTGCTTGCCGGTAATCAAATGTCCGCGATGAAGTTTCGTTGACACATGCACCGTCAGGTGGCAGCGACGCAGCGCGTCGGCCGTGTACTCCGTGTCCGGAGTAGCGGAAAGAAAGTTTCCCCCCAGGGCGAAGAACACTTTTGCCTGGCCCTCATGCATTGCTTTGATTGCCTTCACTGTATCGAACCCGTGTTTGCGCGGCGGCTCGAAACCGAATTGTTCGGCCAGCCTGTTTAGGAAATCATCTTTCGGCTGTTCCCAGATGCCCATCGTGCGATCACCCTGCACGTTGCTGTGCCCGCGCACGGGGCAGAGTCCGGCGCCCGGCTCGCCTATCTGGCCGCGAAGCAACATCAGGTTCACGATCTCCTGGATGTTGGCCACAGCATTCTTGTGCTGTGTCAGGCCCATGGCCCAGCAAAAGATCGTTCGCTCAGACGCCATGAAGATATTTGCGGCGTCCTCGATCAGCCCGATGGTCACACCACTTTGTTCGAGTATTTCGCCCCACCTGGCTTGATCGAGCGCCGCTTTGAACTCGGCGAAACCGCTGGTGTGTTGCTTAATAAACTCGTGATCTAAAACGGAGCCGGGGCGGTGCTCTTCCGCCTCGAGCACCTTCTTCATGATGCCCTTCAGTAGCGCGACGTCGCCATTGATACGCACCTGGAGAAACAGATCGGCGAGTGTTGTGCCTTCCCCCAACAACCCAAAAACCTCCTGCGGATGTTTGAAGCGAGTCATCCCGGTTTCAGGCAGTGGATTTATGTGGACCAACTTGCAGCCACGGCGTTTCGCGTGCAACAAACTGGTCAGCATGCGCGGATGATTGGTGCCGGGGTTCTGGCCAATAACGAAGATTGCCTCCGCCAGATCGAAATCCTCCAGAGTTACTGTTCCCTTGCCTACGCCGATAGTCTCGACCAGCGCGGCGCCGCTTGATTCATGACACATGTTGGAACAGTCAGGCAAATTGTTGGTGCCGAACTGCCGCACGAAAAGCTGATAGAGGAAAGCGGCTTCGTTGCTGGTACGACCGGAGGTGTAAAAGATTGCTTCGTCAGGTGATGCCAGCGAGTTCAGCTCGCTCGCAATCAAGGCGAACGCTTCGTTCCAGTTGATTGGCTCGTAATGCGCGCCGCCTTCGCGTAAAACCATCGGCTGCGTAATGCGTCCCTGCTTGTTAAGCCAGTAATCAGACTGGCAGGAAAGATCGCTCAAGCTCCATTGCTGAAAAAAGTCCGGCGTGACGCGACTTGTGGTGGCTTCGTCGGCTACGTGTTTTGCGCCCTCTTCACAAAACTCAAAATGCGAGCGCTCGCCGTCAGGCTCCGGCCAGGCACATCCGGGACAATCGAATTCTCCTTTTTGGTTTAGGCGCAGCAGAGTACGCGTGCCGCGCAGGGGACCCATCTCGCCCCAGGCGTGCTTGATGCTGGCGGCAATCGCAGGAATGCCGCCGGCGACTTTCCTGATGGGTTTGATCTGGACAGGGCTTGTTTCTTCGGGAGGCTGAGCGCTGGGCTGGGGTCTTTGTTTCTCGCTGGCCATCTCGTCTATCTCAAGTCTGTCTTCTCTCGTGCTTGTGTCCCGTGGTTAATCGCCAGGACAGCGAACACCACATCGAGACATAGAGATCAGCGAGAGTAGTTGCGACTAATTCTAGTTGGCTCGATAGACGTTTACAACATCACATCGCGGCTGCCATTCACAATGTGAACCGGCTGTCCTACGGCAAGTCTTCCCGGCCGCAGTACCCGGGCATAAACGCGCGACCACCCCGGGTTCACTTTCTGCGAGATGCGTATGAACTTTCCATCGCTGAATGAAGCGGTCATCGAGTCGCAAGGCGAAGTGTATGAAGCCACTTCAATCAGCGCCTCATCGCCGAGCGCCATGCGCATCCCCGGCCCGAGCGCGGCCCAGTCAATTCCCACCAGGGTCACGTTTTCTCCGACCGCACCGGGAAAGATCGGATGGCCTTCGTGCTGCAACTCGAGGATGCGTTCCAGCGAGTAGAGACAAAGGGCTCGTTCCGGCCCCCCGTGAATGTCGGTGAACTTCTGCACGTCGCCCATCAAACCTGTTGTTGTCAGCATCGCTTCGCGCACCGCCAGCTTGGGGACGCCACCCTGCGACGTGTTGAGTTGAAATATTCGTCCCTGCATGACTTAGTCTTACCTAAAGGCCCCGCGTAATGCAATTTCCTTCGATCAGATTACGGCTGAACAAGCATCGTCCGGCGAACCTCGCTGCTTTCGTTGAAACATTATCATTCTTCCCCGGCGTAATAGGCTCTAACGGAGCCAGCAAATGTTCTGCCCTGAATGCGCCACTCAAAACCTCGAACCGGCCAAGTTTTGCCGCGTCTGTGGCACGAACCTCGAGGTAGTTTCGCTGGCGCTGGCGGCAATACAGAACCCTGCGGACAATAAAATTGAAGGATCCGGCAGTCAACCTGGTAAGGACGAGCGCCTGGAGCGAAAACGAGAGGGCCTGCGTCACACTCTTCAAGGAAGTATGCTGCTTTTAGTTTCGGCTTTGATTGCTGGAGTCGGCTTCCTGGTAGCGAAGGACTTATTGGGCTGGTTGGTTCTTTGGTCAATCTTCTTCGGCTGGATGGCGGTCTGGGGCACATTCCTGTTCGGGTCAGGTTTGAGCACCCTGCTCGAGGCGAAATTGATATCGCCTGCACGCAAATCAACAGACCCAACCAAATCGATCGCTCTGGAGAAACCAACGATTTCACTACCCCCGTTCAGTGTAACGGAACGCACGACGAGGCATTTGGAAGAAAGGAACTAACCTGGGGTCAATTCCTCAAATAAACCATTTGACTTACCTTTCACCTTAGCTTAAAAGCTTCTTCTCCCTTTTCAATAACCGGCTGGGCGAGCTGCGCCACTATGCCGGAATTCAGATCTGAAACATAGAGGAACATGAAATGACTCGCGATATGCCCGTTCGCTCCCTGTTTTTAGCGGTGCTTCTCATTGCCGCGGCCACCATTTCGACCAGCGCCCAGGTCAAACTCGCACGTGACCCGGCTCAGCCTATCGATGAGGAATACACGAAGAAGATTCGCGAGTACACCACCGAGTCATTCTTCAACTCACCTTTGACTGACTATCTGCCCGCATCAGCAACGGTGCCGACACCGAAAGCGGTGCTCGGCGACGTTGCCGGAGCGCCGGGCAAGCTGCCTTATTCCGCTGAGGTCTATCGCTACATGCGTATGCTGGAAAAGGCCACTCCGCGCGTCAAAGTCTTTTCCATCGGCACAAGCGAAGAGGGCCGCGAGATGATCGCGGTGGCGATCGCTTCCGAAAGTTTGCTGGCGAAGCTCGATGAAAACCGCGCCCGGCTGGCCAAACTCGCCGACCCGCGGACGATCAAGATGGATGACGCCGAAGCCGACCGGCTGGTCGAAGCCTCGTTTCCCGTCTACTACATAACGGGCACGATTCATTCTCCTGAAACCGGCGCACCCACCGCGCTCATGGAGTTGGCCTACCGGCTGGCCGTGGACGATAGCCCATACATAAAGGCCATCCGCGATGGCATGGTTACGCTAATCACGCCGGTGGTCGAAGCCGATGGCCGCGATCGCATGGTGGACGTTTACAACTGGCATCTGGCGCATCCGAATGATAACTGGCCCGCGCTAATCTACTGGGGCCATTACGTCGCGCATGACAACAATCGCGACGCGATTGGGCTGTCGCTGAAACTGACGCGTAATGTGCTGAACACCTTTACCGGCTGGAAAGCCCAGGTGCTCCACGACCTGCATGAGTCTGTGCCTTACCTTTACGACAACACTATCGGGGATGGCCCCTACAACGCCTGGGTCGATCCGATACTGACTGACGAATGGCAGATGATTGGTTGGAACAACGTTTCGGAGATGACAAAGTTCGGCATGCCCGGCGTCTTCGCGCACGGCACATTCGACACCTGGTCCCCGGGCTATTTGATGTTCATTGCCGCCACCCATAACGGCATCAGCCGGCTTTATGAAACGTTCGGCAATGCCGGGGCCGACACAGTAGTGCGCACGCTTTCGCCTGATGAGTATTCACGCACGTGGTATCGCCAGAATCCACCGCTGCCACGCGCCCGTTGGTCGCAGCGCAACAACAACAACTACGAAGAGACCGCGCTGCTAATCTCTTTGAACTACTTCAATCAAAACAGCAAACTTTTCCTCAAGAATTTTTACTTGAAGAGCAAGCGCTCCGTGGAAAAGCCTATGAACGAGGGTCCGGCGGCGTATGTTTTTCCGGGAGACGATCCCCGTCCCGGCAATCAAGCCGAGCTGTTGCGCACGCTGCAAGCACAGGGTGTTGAGATCAGCCAGGCTAATGCGCCGTTCACTGTGACAGTTAAGAAGAAGAAAGCCGATCGTGGTGACTCCAAAGCAGCGGCGCCAGCGGGTGGATCACCGTCAGAATCAGCGGGAACAACTGGAACTCCTTCGACGCCAGTCGCCACAGCAACACCTTCGGATGCTGTACCGCGGGCATCAGCCAGCCCGTCACCACCCGCGCCCCAGTCAGTGTCGATTACGGTGACAGAACGTTCGCAAGAGAAAAAAAGCGAAACGGAGCCCCGCCAGTTCCCTGCCGGCAGCTATATCGTGCGCATGGACCAGCCCTACAGCCGCATCGCCGATGCCCTGCTCGATTACCAGTACTGGAGCCCGCATGATCCACAACAGAGTGTTTATGACGACACCGCCTGGACCATGGGCGAACTGGCAAACGTGGAAGTGGTCCGCGTGATGGACAGAAACGTTTTGGCCGCTCCCATGCAAAGTATCACCGACGAGGTGCACTCACGCGGCGCCGTCAGCGGCAGCGGCGTCACTTATCTCATAAACCACAACGCAGACAATGCACTGGTGACTTTGCGATATCGCCTGAGGGATTTGACTGTGGAAGCGGCGGAAGAAAGTTTTGAAGCTGCCGGTCACAAATTCAATCGCGGCTCGTTCATCATTCGCAAAGCGCCCCCCGACGAGTTGAATCGCATCGCCAACCAACTCGGCATTCAGGTTTATGGGGTGACTGAAGCTGTTACGGTGAAGACTCATCCGGTCAAACCCGCGCGCATTGCCCTCATGCACACCTGGTTGAGCACGCAGGATGAAGGCTGGTGGCGCCTGGCGTTCGATCAGTTGCAGGTGCCGTACGCGTACATCAGCACGCAGGATGCGGCCAGGGACTCGGACCTCAGAAACAAGTATGACGTGATTATTCTTGCGCCCGTCGGACGCGGCGCGGCGGCTATTATCAGCGGCCTACCGATGTACGGCAATCCTTTGCCATGGAAGACAACTTCCCTGACACCTAATCTGGGGAAGATCGATGCGACAGACGACATGCGTCCCGGTCTCGGTTGGTCCGGTCTGATGAACCTGCAGAAGTTCGTTCAGCAGGGCGGGGTTTTTATAACCACGGACGATACGTCTGATTTCGCCATCAGCTATGGCCTGACGCCGGGAATCAGCATCACGCGCTCGTCACGTCTAAAAGCCGTGGGCGACATTCTGCGCGTGAAAACTGTCGATGCCGCGAGTCCGATCGCTTATGGTTACGGCGATTCGCTGGCGATGTACTGCTCAAATGGCCCAATCTTCAATGTCAGCAACTCTGTTGGCGGCCGTGGCGGACGAGGCCCGCGCGAGCAGCGGGCCACGGGTCGCGGGACTCCCGACGATCCTGACGTCGTCCAGGGACGTTCACCGGTTGAGCCACCGGAACCGCCGAAAGCGGAAGTTTGGGAAGCGCTGCCTTTGACAGACGAACAGCGTCGGAACAATGTGGGCCTGATTCCACCGAATCAACGCCCGCGCGTGGTACTGCGTTATGGCGACAGCCGCGAGTTGTTCGTGGCGGGACTGCTCGACGGGGGCGACGAAATCGCCCAACACGCTGCCGTGATCGACGTGCCTTTGGGCCAGGGTCACACCATCCTCTTCTCCACGAATCCTATCTGGCGGGGACAGACGAAAGGCAGTTACTTCCTGGTCTTCAACGCCATTCTGAATTTCGATAACCTGAATGCGGGCAGAAAGCTGGATGAGAAGTGAGCATTGAAGAGCCCGGCGGCAGGAGGCTCGTTAAAGAAACCGGGAGCGTAGCGAACGGGTAAACAAAGCGCTGGCGTTCAATTACCGAGACATATGCGATAGAATCCTTCTGGAGGTCAAAACATGTCTACGGCGAAGGAACAAATCACGGAACTGGTTAAGCAGCAGCCTGACGATAGCTCATATGACGAGATCATTCGCGCGCTTGCGTTTGACTTAATGGTGCAGCGCGGCTTGAAGGACTCAGATGAAGGCCGCACCATTACTAGCGAAGAAATGCATCGCCGGATAAAGACTTGGCAGAAATAAACTGGACCCAGGAAGCTGAAACTTGGCTCAAGGATATATACGACTACATTGCGTCGGACAATCCAGACGCTGCCGCCCGAACCGTTAACGGTATTTACGAAAGAGCGCAATTACTAGAACAGCACCCCGAAGCCGGATACAAGTACCAAACTGAACCTCCTCGCGCCGTCCGAATTCTTCTCTACAGTCATTATCGAATCACCTATCTAATAAAGCCCGATGGCAACATCGACATTCTCGGAGTCTTTCATGGCGCCTTGGATATCGACCGATATCTTGTGTAGCAGGCTGCGCAAATGGGTGGAGACCTATTTGTCCTGTTCAAGCCACTTGATGATCTCCTGCCAGGACTTCTGGACGCCGTTTCCTTTTCGAGTGCGCCAATAAGAGTGGTTCTTTGCGACTTAACCATCCACTAACGCAGGTGGTACTGGCAGGACCGTCCTATTATTTCTGCGCCACGAATTCTCTTATCTTCTGAAGCTCCGGTCTGTCGGAGTCGGCATGCGAGGTTAGCGTCACCATCTTTGCGTAGTAATCGCCGGCTTTCTTTTTGTTACCCGAAAGTTCCGCGGCGCGCGCGGCGCCATAAAGTCCATTGAATCGATTCGGTGAATCACCCAGTGACGTTTCAAACTCGCGCAACGCCTGCTCCGGCTGTTTTAGTTCCAGAAGCAGGTCTCCCAACAACTCACGCGCGGGGATGATGGGACCAGGCGTTACCGGATGCTTTTCGGTGGAAGCTTCCAACTCCGCAGCCGAGCGCATTAAAGTTAAAGCTTCCGGGTTGTTTCCTTCCGCGTGCGCAAGCCAGGCCGCGGCGGAGCGCCGCTGGATCTCTACCTGGCCGGCCCAGTATTCCTGCTTCGATTCGACCAGCGCTTTCTGAATCGCCGAAAGTCTATCCACATCCTTCCGAGCGGCCGCAGGATCGCCGCTACGCGCGGCGCCGAGAGCTCGCGCGAAATAGATTAAAGCCTCACTGTAACGGAATTGCTCCCACGGAAAATCAACCGGATGCAACTCGAGTTTGGCGGCGTCGGACCAACGGCGTCTTTCCACCGCATAACGCGCCGGTATCGCGGTAAAAGCATAAGACGCCGCCAAAACGGACGCATCAACTTTGCCGAGCGCGGTGACTTGATCGAGTATCTGCTTTGCCTTTTGATCCTCGGCGCCTTGCAGATATGCATAAACGAGGTAGTCCAAAGCGTGAAGCTGATCAAAGGAAGCAGCCCCGGGATGAGACATGGCAACGTGTCTTTTCGCTGCGGCTGCCGAAGCGAGGTTCGACTGAATTGACTCCTGCCACAGACCGAGCCGCGTGAAAATGTGTGATGGCATGTGCAGCGCGTGCGGAGACGAAGGAGCTATCTTTGCATAACTGCGAGCCGCAGGCAGCGCCAGCCGTGCCAGCTGTGGATAGTCGAAACTATGAATCAGGTAATGCGCCACACCAGGGTGGTTTGGTTCCTCAGGCAAAACCTTGTTAAGGATTTCCGCGGCTCGCTTTTGTTTTGCGTAAGTCTTGTCGGAGTTGGTAGTGGTACCCAATAAAGCGAGCGCATAAAAGATCGCCGCCTCATGATCCTTCGGATAGTGCAGGTAGACTTGTTCCATAGCTCGCTCGTAAGCAAGCGCGCGCGTGCGATGATCGATTCTGTCAGACTCTTTATAGAAAGTTTCTATCGCGGCTAGGTATTCCTTTTCTCGATCGGTCCTTACGCCCACAGTCTTTGCCTTTTCAACAGCAGCCCGGCCTTTCTCGAGTTCCCCAGCGCTAGCCGGAGCCCAAACTGGATGGTAAAGACTCATGGCGACGCCCCAGTAAGCCATACCGCATTTCGGGTCAACTTTATTAATAGCGGCAAAAGCTTTTTCAGCTTCGTCGTACCAGAAAGAGTGAAGCAGAGCCGTGGCGCGATTGAATTGCTTCTGGGCCGCGGCGTTGCAGGAGACGGTAAATTTAACCTGACCAAGTTTTTCCGAAGCGTCGTGCCGATGCATTTGCATCTCTTGCGCGCTGGCAGCCTGAAGGCAGAAAACCGTGAGCAGGATTGCATTCAAAAACAACCTAATGAGCTTCATCGCTTTACTCCTTTTTTGAAACTGATCCATCATTCATTCTCGATTACAGCGCCAACTGACCGAAGAGCGTGTACCCCGGACCGGTGGAAGCGGTTACAGAAGGGCAGAGACCTTCCGCGCCTCAGGCGGCACCACCGTAAGACTATGAAACCGCAACCTAACAGTTTGGGTTACAACAAACGGCATAGACATTATAATCCGAAACGCCTTGGTTACTAGTTGTCCACAAGAACCGTGGCTCAAACGGCTGGTCTAACAGGAATGAATCTCTTTCATGCAATCTTTAGTGACCGAGCGCCGGCGCAAACAGCCTTGCTGTACCAAGCGCGGGAGATTTCTTATGCTGAGCTGCGTGATGAAACTCTGCGTGTCACCGGGTTGCTGTCCGCGCTGAAGACTACGGCCGGCCAGCGCGTTGGCATTCTGCTGAATGATTCGCCGGAGTTCATCGCGACATTCATAGGCGTCATTTCCATGGGAGCAATCGCGGTTCCCATCAACATGGGCTTGCGGCTCGATGAGCAGCGAACGATTCTGAATGATTGCGGCGCTACCCTAATTATCGCTGAGTCGGATTTGTGCGATTCGCTGCTGCAGGACGCTGGCGAAGCCCTACCTCATCTCAAAGAGGTTGTGGTTATTTCCAGGGGTAAAGAAAAAGAATTCGGCACTGAATCAAAGCGAACACAGAGGAAGCCTGGAGCAACTCCCGGGCGCCAAAGAGTAAAAATTCATTCGTTCGACGCTTCGACGGGCCGGGTGATGACTACGCTCCAAACTAGATCAGGCGAAAGCGCTGACAAGTCAGCGCACTCCAAAGGCGCTGCCTCCCCAGAGATCCTGTTTGCGGAGCCGTCGCCGAATCAGCCTGCCTTCATTCTTTACACCTCCGGCAGCACGGGCGAGCCGAAGGGCGCGATTCACAGGCAGTCTGACATCTTCTACACCAATCAAACCTTCTGTCACGAAGTGCTGAAACTAAAAGAAGGCGATCGGCTGTTCTCATCCTCCCGTCTGCCGTTTGCTTATGGACTGGGAAATAGTTTCTCGTTTCCCCTACTCAACGGCGTGACCTCGATTCTGTGTCGCGAAAAGCCCACCCCGGAAGTCATCAGCCAAGTCTTCGATGCGTACCAGCCGACCATCTTTTTTGGCGTGCCGGTGATCTACAACATGCTGCTCGATCATCATCAGCGCGTGCGAGCGCTGGATTGTTCCAGTTTGCGCCTGTGCATCTCGGCGGGTGAAGCGCTCCCGGCAAAGATTGGAGAAGACTGGGAGCGGACCTTTAGCGTGCCGGTACTCGACGGCATCGGCTCGACCGAGATGCTGCATATGTTCATCTCGAACACCGAAGGCAATATGCGTTATGGCAGCAGCGGAAAGGTATTGCCGGGATATGAAGCGCGGCTGCTGGACCAGAACGGCGAGCCAACGCCCGCCGATGCGGAAGGCAACCTCTGGGTGAAAGGCGCCAGCGCGGCGATAGGCTACTGGCAAAGACCCGACACCACCGCGGGAACGTTTGTTGACGGCTGGGTGCGCACTGGAGATCTGTACCGTCGTGACTCGGGGGGCTACCACTATCACATGGGCAGGTCTGACGACTGCTTCAAATCCAGCGGTCAATGGGTTTCGCCGGTGGAAGTCGAAGGCGTACTGCTGCGAAACGAAGATGTCATGCGCGCGGCGGTGGTGGAAGATTTCAGCGAGGACGGATTGCCATGCGCTTGCGCTTTCGTGGTGCAGCGGGTTGGCGCAACTGGCCAGGCAGAAACCAGCGCGCAGGAAACGCAATTGGAAAAAGCGTTGCGGGCTCTGGCACGGGAACATTTGCCTCGCTTCAAACAACCACGACGGTATATCTTCGTTTCTGAACTCCCTTATACTGCGACGGGAAAGATTCAAAGGTTCAAGTTAAGAGAGCAGTTACAGCCTGTGGGACGTCCGAACTGAAGCGGGGGCATGCCCCTTCCTGACTGCGGCTATTCTCAGGTGAATCTTTCTTCGGCTGTTCCCAGTGGAATGTTTGTGTTCCCCAGAGCGCTGCTTGCGTTCTTCATGTCTCGATAGGAAATCTTGATGACTGAAAAAAGTATCCAGGAAACCTACGCGCCGAATCTGAAATGCTTTGGCTGTGGCCCGGCAAACGAGCAGGGCCTGCACATTCGCAGCTTTCCCAAAGGCGATGAAGTCGTGGCCGAGTTTCAGCCGCAGGCTTATCAGGAAGCATTTCCCGGAGTGCTTAGTGGCGGCATCATCGGCACGTTGCTCGACTGTCATTGCAACTGGACCGCTGCCTATCACCTGATGAAACTTGCTGGCGCCGATCATCCACCCTGCACCGTTACCGCTGACTACGCCATCAAGCTACTGCGTCCGACTCCGACCGATCGACCGGTGCGCCTGGTTGCCCGCCTGGTTGAAGCGAAGGAAGATCGCGCCACCGTCGAAGGCGAGCTAATCGCCCACGACAAGGTCTGCGCCACCTGTCGCGGCACTTTTGTGGCAGTCAAGCCCGGCCACCCCGCCTATCATCGCTGGTAGTAGGACAGGCATTCCTGCCTGTCTCTTGTTTTGCCTCCATCTTTCTTCTCTTAGCCCAACATGTCTATTGGCGAATCAAAAGACAGACAGGAATGTCTGTCCTACCGTGAAACCCACAGCCCTCTCCTGTGGCTTGCTCGCGTGAAATTACTTCACCCGAGAACTACCCTTATCTCGGACATGAATCCAGCGGCACAACCCCGTTTCTGAAATGACCACTCTATTAAGGCTCGAACTTCTTAAGCTGCTCCGCTCTCGAAGCTTCTACCTGTCCTTTGCCGCGTTGTCAGGATTCGTCCTGCTGATGCTCTGGGGTTTCTATTCATATGCCCAGCGAAAGACCAGTGGCCTGGCTGGCGAGCAATTCAAATACACCTACGAATCGAAGAGCTACTTCAACGGACTGACCTTCACACTTTATTCTCTGGTCTTTGCCTTTAGCCTCCTAATTCCAATCTTTGTAGCCATGACGGCCGGAGGGCAGATTGCGGGCGAGCGGCGCGCGGGCACGCTCAGAATGATCTGTGTTCGTCCGGTATCGCGCGTGTCGCTGGTGCTCTCAAAGTTTGTAATCGTCGCGATTCATACTTACCTGCTGATGGCTTTCTTTATTGCACTCAATCTGCTGGTAGGACTTCTGTTTGTCGGTTGGGGCGATCTGCAATTGTATCCGGGCGCTCTGAATCTCGTTGACGAGCCGGGCAGAATTCTTCGCGACGACGCGCTGTGGCGTTTCTTCTATGCCAGCTTTTCCGGTACCTGGGCCCTGCTGGTGGTGGCGGCGATTGCCATGCTTCTTTCTGTGTTATTCGAGAATCCGGTTACAGCCGTGGCATCAACGCTGGCAATCTATCTCATGCTTTACATTGTCGGTCGCATCGAATTCTTCGTAACTCTGAGGCCGTTCTTTTTCACCACCGACATGGACTTCTGGCGCGACGTCTTAAAACCGGAAATTCCCTGGCCCAGCTTCTATCACTACGCCACCACCTGCGGCGCCTACATTTTCGGCTTGCTGCTGCTGGCTGTGGTGGTTTTTGAGCGGAAGGATATTACGAGCTAGCGCGCAAGCTAACAGTTTGCGTTACCAAAACTGAAATTACCGAACTACTGAGATGCTGTTTAAGTTATTGCTCGGCGCCGGTTTCGTGTTCATGCTCGCGGTGGCGTTTCTTCTCGGACCATCGCGACAGCGTTCGCTTCTGGGCGCGCGCAGCCAGGAGGGTCCACACCTGAAACTGATGAGCTGGAACATAGGGTATGGCGACCTTGAGTCCGACACGCGAGCGCGGTCGGCCGACCTGCCCGCGGTGGCCGAGATAATACTGAGTAACGATCCGGACGCTGTCGCATTGCAGGAGTTGACCGGCGCAGATCAACTGAAACTGCTGCTGGCGCATTTGAAGAATCGCTATCGCGGATCGGTATCCAGTTTCGGCCGCGCCGACCGTGTGGCAGCGGTGCTGGTCAAAGATCGCAGGGCCCACTTCGACGATGTCGTCACAGGCGAAAGATTTGCGGCCGCAGCCACCTTTCATCCGAACAAGGACCTGCCCGAGATTGTTCTGGTCAGCGCACATGCAGATGCCTTCAGCGCCTCGCGTCGCCGCACGTTTGCTGCCGACGTGGTTGATTGGACTCGCGGTCGTCCTAAAGGTGAAATCGCCTTTATCGCCGGCGATTTCAATTTCGAGGTCAGCATCAGGAACAAGACAAATCTTTTCACTGATGAAGCGAAACACGACAGCGAAGCGTACGCCTACCTGCTGAAGTATTTTCGGGATCTGGGGCGCGATGCGGGTGAGACTTCGATCAACGACCGTCGCATTGATTACGTTTTTGGTCCGGCGGAGACAGTGACACTGCGCCGAGCGGAAGTGTTGCGCGGCACGGCCATTGGCCGAATGGATCACTGGCCCCTGCTGGTTGAAATTGTTTTGTGATCGCCTGATGAGCGAATTAGTTCTACAAGCCGACCGGCTAACAAAAAAGTACGGCCCCCGTCTGGTGGTCGACAACCTTTCGCTGACGGTTGCGCGGGGCGAGATCTTCGGCTTCCTGGGTCAGAATGGAGCGGGAAAATCAACCGTGATCCGCATGACCCTGGGTTTGGTCCGGCCAACGCGTGGTAGCGTCATGCTATTCGGACGCGACATGGGCAAGGATCCGCTGAAAGCGCTGGTGCGCGTGGGCGCGATGGTGGAATCGCCCGCCTTCTATGAAAACTTTTCCGGCTGGGACAACCTTCGCATTCTGGCCGCAATGTCCGGAGGCGCAAGTCGCAAACGGATCGAAGAGGCGCTGGCCCTGGTTGATTTGCTGGATCGCGCTCGTGATCCCGTCCGCACCTACTCGCACGGAATGCGACAGCGGCTAGGCATAGCGCAGGCGCTCCTGCCTGATCCCGAATTCATTATTCTCGACGAGCCCACTGACGGTCTCGATCCACAGGGCATCCGCGAAGTTCGTCTGCTGTTGCCGCGTTTGCGAGATGAACGCGGACTGACGATCCTGCTTTCCAGCCATCTTCTTTCTGAGGTGGAGAGGATTTGTGACACTGTCGCGATTATTGACGGCGGCCGCCTGCTTTATCAGGGGGCGATTGGAAGCCTCATCGCCAGAGAGCAGTCGGTGAAGATCACTGTCGATCCGCTGGAGGAAGCTTACCAATTGATTGCCAGCAATCCGCTGCTTTCAGTGTCCCGGAATGGTCCGCAATCGCTCTACGTAAAGATGCCACACCAATCTATTTCGGACGTCAATGCTATGTTGGTAGAACATGGTATTCGGGTAATGGAGCTCTCGCCGCAACGGGCCACGCTTGAGGAAGTATTCATGTCGCTTACCCGTAACGCAAACTGTTAGTTTGCGCTCGTGTTCCCTGCCTGGCTCAAGGCAAATAAAGGCTCGTGGACGCAAACTAACAGTTTGCGTTACATCCCCTCAATTTGCCCCTTAATTCTTTGACAGGTATCATCCCGTCCTTTGAAGCTCTCAATACAAGATTTCTAGAGGACATTCATGCCACATCTCCTTCATCGTCCCCGGCGCTCGAGAAGAACTGAAAATCTGCGCGCAATGGTGCGTGAAGCGCGCCTCGCGCCTGAAGATTTCATCCTGCCGCTCTTCGCTTGTCCTGGAAAAGGCGTGCGTCGCGAAATTGCGTCGATGCCCGGCGTGCACAATCTTTCCGTGGATGAAATTGCCCGTGAGGCCGAAGGCGCTTACCAGATTGGTGTGCGCGGTGTGATCCTTTTTGGTCTGCCGGAGGCGAAAGACGAAACCGCTACCGGAGCTTATGCTGAAGACGGAATTGTGCAACAAGCCGTGCGCGCGATTCGCGGTGCCGTCCCGGACATGGTCGTCATCACTGATACCTGCCTCTGCGAATACACTTCACACGGCCACTGCGGCGTGGTGCGCGACGGTGAAGTCTTGAACGATGAATCGCTCGAGTTGTTGGCCCGCACTGCCGTCAGTCAGGCTGAAGCCGGCGCCGACATTGTGGCTCCGTCGGCAATGATGGACGGGCAGGTGGGCGCAATTCGCGAAGCGCTGGACGACGCCGGCCTCGAGCAGGTGGCGATCATGGCCTACGCGGTGAAGTATGCGTCCGCCTTCTATGGTCCGTTCCGCGAGGCGGCTGACAGTGCTCCCGCATTCGGCGACCGCCGCGCCTATCAAATGGATGCAGCCAACGCGCGCGAAGCATTGCGCGAAGCTGAGCTGGATTATTCGGAAGGCGCCGATTTTCTAATGGTCAAGCCGGCGACGTGTTATCTGGATATTTTGAAGGCGCTGCGCGATCGCTTCGATCTGCCGCTGGCGGCCTATCACGTTTCCGGGGAGTACGCGATGATTAAGGCCGCTGCGCAAAGAGGCTGGATCGACGAACCGCGCGTGATGATGGAGACGCTCACGAGCATCAAGCGCGCCGGCGCCGATATCATCCTTACTTACTACGCGCGCGAGGTTATCAAGACGCTTGGTTGATTAGGGTTCGGATAAGCAAACCTAGGACAAAAAGCATTTTGTGAGTGTGTAGTCCTCGAAGAGTTTTCACCCCGCAATGTAAAGCGATAGAATCGGACTGGAGGGCAGATGAAATACAAGATTCTCTTGGAAAAAAGTGAAGAAGGCTACAGCGTTTCCTGTCCGGGTCTGCCGGGATGTTGGTCGCAAGGGGATACAGAAGAGGAAGCACTTGAAAATATCCAGGACGCCATTCGCGAATACCTGGGAGCCATCGACGACGTGGTTAAGGGTGCCGAGGTCCGCGAAGTTGAGGTAGTGGTCTAACAATGCCAAAGCTTCCTGGCATCAACCACCTTCAAGCCGTTAGAGCATTGGAGGAAGCTGAGTTCAGGATCGTACGACAGGGCAAACACACAGTAATGTCTAATGGGATGCGCATGCTAACCATTCCTCGTCATAATCCAGTCAACGCGCTGACGATGGGCGGTATTGTTCGCGATGCCGGCCTTACCGTCGAGCAATTCAAGAAGCTCCTTTAACGACCAAAGCTCCTTCGCGACCGAGCTTCACCTCACTTCAACCTCAACCGGGGTCGCGCCGCGGGCGTCATAACCTTCCGGCCAATTGGAAATGTTAACGCCGTAAAGCCAATCGGAATCGACCTTCACTGCAAAGCGAATCGTCAGCGGCAGACCACGCGCCGCGCGCAGACGCACTGAGAATTCATCAACCATCCATTCCTGAATCAGAGGCTGCTTCGGATCTTCAACTGGAATCAGGCGCGAACCGCAATCAGTTCCGTTTACAAACAAACTAACGCGCGTGCGAATCCAGGCCGGACTGGCGTCAACCGGCAATACCGGCTGAAGGTGCGCGCGCACTACCAGATGGCCCACGCGCCGACGATCCGGCCGGCCGGGCACGAGATACTCAAAGAAGCCCACCCCTGATCCCCACACAAAGCCGGGACCATTTCCCAGTTTTTCGAAGCGGCCGCTTATCACCGTCTCTGGTTTGAAGCGATAGAGAAGTGTGCGATCGTCGCGGGTGATCAGCTCCGGCCTCAGCGCCGCATCATCCGCTATTCGCGTGAAAGCGAATTGTCGCGGCACCAGGTGCTGGCCCGCATCCAGGAGACGAGCCGGCGCCTTCGCGTTTTCCAGCGAAGCAAACAACCGGGCGGCCCGATTAATCTCGGCAAAGACCGCGGTATCTCGCCAATTCGAATACGTCACGCCGTAGCCGCGTTGTGGATCGGGCGTTAGTATCCAGAACATTGCTCCGGCAATTCCATTCTGCGCCGCACTTTCAAAATAGGATCGAAACCACGCGCTTTGCGAGAATCCTTTATAGCCTTCCCGCGCCATGCCGAACTCACCAAGAACCAGAGGCTTCTTCAAAGACAGGGCCGCACCAGCACGGTTTTCCATGAATTGACGCAGCGCGTCCGGCGAATCGACGACCAGATCCAGATCGTTGCGCGGATAATTGTGCACGTCGCAATAATCGATGGTGGCAAGCTGATGATCGAGGAGCCACTCGCGGCGCTCGGCGGCCGAGCGATAGCCCCAATCGCCCGGCGCGATCAGGTGGTTGGCATCCAGCGACTTCAAGTAACCGCTCATTTCGGCAATCCAGGCGCGACGTTCAGACCAGCGGCCAGTGACAGCCTGCCCTTCATTCATGAGCTCATAACCGAAGATTGCGGGATCGTCGCGGTAGAGAAGTTCGGTGACAGTGTTGCGCCGCGTGACAATCTTCTCAATGTGCTCGCGATAAAGGCGGCGCGCCTCCACATTGGTGTAGAAGAGCATGGCCCGCTCGGTATCAATGCCGAAGGGTTTGCGATCGTCGTCCGCCCCGTTAATGCCGGCCCAGCGCAGATACTGCGTGACCCCACCGGTGTCGCGCCACCAATTTGCCAGGCAAAGTTGCACCTTCAAACCGTTGTGCGCCGCTTCGGCTATCACGCGGTCGAGAAAGACAAATTCCTCTTCGTTCCATTGGCCTGGCGCGCGCCGGAATGAATGTGTGCGCGGCCAGTCAACCTGATCGGCTATAGGTTTCACGTCACCAGGCCCGCCTTCGCCGAAAGCCCAGATGCGCACGACCCGGATTCCATTC
>DASXRU010000166.1:0-2698 GCA_036506395.1 Pyrinomonadaceae bacterium
AATACAAGTGGCGGCGCGAGGACTATCAGGAGCAGACTAAAGGTCTGTTGATGGTCCACACCGGAAACGGCAAGGGCAAGACCACTTGCGCCCTGGGCTTGATGATGCGCGCCGTAGGCCGCGGCCTGAATTGCTGCATGATCCAGTTCATGAAATCCCGCAAGGACCGCTATGGCGAGCACGTCTCCGCGGAGAAACTGGGGATCGAAGTGCACACGATGGGAGATGGCTTCACCTGGGACACGAAGAATCCGGAACAGGATCGCGCCACGGCGCGTGCAACCTGGGCGCTCTGCGTTGAGAAGATGCGGAGCGGCGAGTACGACATGCTGGTCTTTGATGAGCTGGTTTACGTGCTGAGCTATCAAATGCTCCCGCTCGAAGAGGTCCTGGAGGAATTTCGCTCTATTCGCGCCGCCCAGCCGGCCCTGCATATCGTCGTCACCGGCCGGGATGCTCCTGCCGAATTAATCGAAGCCGCCGATCTGGTGACTGAAATGCGCGAGATCAAACATCCGTTTCAGGCGGGCATCCGCGCACAGCAGGGGATCGAGTTTTAGTGGAACTGTTTCGACTGCCAGTTTTGTAGTAGCATAAACATGAAGGTAGAAACGTATGTCAGATCATATCGAAATTACGCCAGATACTCGAGGCGGTAAGCCGAGAATCTCGGGTACCCGGATCACAGTAGCCGATATCGTGCTGATGCATCGGCGGTTGGGCCGCGCTCTGGAAGAGATAGCTGGAACCTACGATCTACCTCTCGCGGCGGTTTACGCGGCAATGGCGTATTATTACGATCACAAGGACGAGATCGACCAGAGCCTGGATCAGGAAGAGGCATTAGCCGAAGCATTCCGAAAGAACAATCCCTCACGTTTGCGCGCAAAACTCGAAGCCCTTTCCCATGGCTGACCGCATTCGTTTCCACCTTGACGAACACGTTGATCCAGCAATCGCCACCGCTCTGCGTCGTGCAGGCATCGATGTGACAACGACAAACGATGCCGGCCTTCGAACAAAAGACGATGAAGTTCATCTTAACTTTGCGC
The DNA here is from genome assembly GCA_036506395.1 of Pyrinomonadaceae bacterium. Classification (GTDB taxonomy): domain Bacteria; phylum Acidobacteriota; class Blastocatellia; order Pyrinomonadales; family Pyrinomonadaceae; genus DASXRU01. The sequence continues at coordinate 1,053 of DASXRU010000166.1, forward strand.
GTTCTGAAGGCAGAGTGATTGTCACTCGTGATCAAGATTTTCTGCCGCGTAGCCCGCCGAGTGGCTGATCATCCCGGAGTCGCGTTTTACACCTCCAACCAATCCCTAAGAGAAATCATCGAAGCACTTATTCTGGTTTACGAAGTCATGCTGCCCGAAGAGATGGTTGGCCAAATCGAATATCTGTGATGGCACTAATGTATCAACTACGCTCGCCAACTCGTTTCGTCCTCGTCCTGTTGCTCTGCACTGTCGCCCACGAAGGTTTTTCCGCGCAAAGATGGTCCGCTAAGCTCGACGGGCGCGTCCGCTTCTATCAATCAACCGAACTTGGTGTACTGGTCGTCGGCACAGAGAAGTCGCTCTATGCCGTGGATGGCGAGACCGGCGACATTCTTTGGCGGCGGAAAAATGTGAAGCTTGACGAGACGGATGTAGCCGCTGTTCCGGGCACCGACATCCTTTTGCTGAATCTTGAGTCAGGCAGCAAGACGCGACTCGAGGCTGCTGACCTGATGACCGGCAACACGCTATGGCGCAGCGATAAATTGCGCGGGGCAGTGATGCAGATAGCCCTGGATCAGAACACAAACCGGCTGGCCCTGGTGCTGGTGCGCGATGCTCGTTCCAAACCGCGTGACGGATTCAAGCGCAAGCCGGTCGTGCACGTCTTCGATCTCAACGCCGGCGAAGAGCTGTGGAAATATGAACTGGAAAGCGAAGTAGAGATGATGCCCGCCCGCTGGCAAGAAGGTGAGGACGTCCCCTACACGCTCGACAATTATCGTCCGCCGGTCTTCGCGGATAATCGCCTCTACGTCTTTTACGAAGGCGTCACTTCGCTGGATGCGGCAACGGGCAAAGCGCGGCAGCGTGAAAAGTTTCGCGTCAACGAAGAAGGCCTGGCTCTGACGGAAGCGGATCCGGTTGCCGACGAGAGTCACCTCTACGTATCCGGGCGCGGGCACGTGCGCGCAATCTCGCGCAGCGATGGCGACACGGTTTGGGAGGCAAAGGATCTGGGTTCAGTACCCGAAATGATCCTGACGCACGACGTTTTATATGTGCGCACCGGCGGGCAGTTTGCGCGGCTGAAAGATGGGGAAACGGTTGCGCGCGGGCCTTATGGCGTCTCGGCCATCGACCTGGACAAGGGAAAAGTCCTCTGGCGCTACAAGGGCGCTGACAAAGGGATCACCAACATCACGCTGCCCGATCCCGGCACGATTGTCCTGGCCGATCGCGATGATCTGATCGTGCTTGATGCGGCCAGCGGAAAGCGGCGCGCAAAGATGTCGCACCATGTTAAAAACGCCGCATTTGTTTTGCTGAATGAACAAGGAGAGGCGGTGGTTGGCGGCACCAACGAGGTCGCAGCTTTTGACTTTCGCAATGGACGTGAACTGTGGCGTTCACATCACGATCCGCCTGGTCGCGGAGTGTTGCGAACGATTGCGGCGGTGGCAGCGCGCGCGGCGTCGCTCTATTTTCGCTACGGCGGCGCAGCCACGACTGCATTTCGCGGCATTCAATTGCTGAATACCATCACCAGCGTGCGCTGGTCTGGCCTGGCAGTGCGCGAGGCGCTTCCGAGTCTGACCACGCTGGCGTCAAACTATGGGCAGCAATACGTGCGCGATCGCTTC
>DASXRU010000167.1:0-31418 GCA_036506395.1 Pyrinomonadaceae bacterium
TTCCGATGCTGGCTGACTCGCAGGCTCCGTCAGAGTTGCGCGTGATACTGGCGGCGACCCCTACTACTGCGAATCCCGATGCTGGATGGTGCATCTTCGCGTAACCCTGACCGGCGGGTGTGGCGGTAATGCCGATGCGAACCTCGCGGAGTATTTCTCCCGGAGCGAGCGCCGTCGTAAACAAGTCGGTGAAAAAGTCGTCAGCCTTGATGAAGCGCTCGCCCGTGGCGCTGACCACAACCATTCTGGCGCCCAAAGCGATGATCGCGGCGGGCCAGTCTGCCGAGGGATCGGCATGGGCCAGGCTACCGCCTATAGTTCCCTTGTTTCGCACTTGAACATCACCGATATGCGCAGCGCATTCCGGCAGCAAGGGGCAAATCTCTTTAAGCCTGTCCGATGACTCTATTTGGTAATGTGTAGTCATTGCCCCGATGCGCAGTTGTCCCTCCTCTTCGCGGATATAAGAGAGGTCTTTAATGCGGCCGATGTCGATCAGCAACTGCGGCTGCGCCAGCCGCAGTTTCATCGCGGGAATCAAGCTGTGGCCGCCGGCGAGAATCCTGGCATCGTCGGAATGCTGCGTTAGCTGCAATATGGCCTCATCGAGCGTAGCCGGAACGACGTAATCGAATTGTGCTGGAATCATCTGAATCACTCTCCTCTGGGAGCGCGGTGGCAAGCGTAAAGCGACACCGCTTTAGATCGGGGCTTCGCCTAAGTTGTGATAGCCATCAGTGAACGTCTAACCAAAGCGCCGTCGCCGCTTCGCTCTGCCGGCGCACTCCATAAGTCGCGCCTGCATTCCCAATTTACGCGTTAATTAATCTCCAAACCGTTTCAGGCTTCATCGGCATATCGATGTGCCGCACGCCGAAAGGCGACAGCGCATCGACTACGGCATTCACGATTGCCGGAGTCGCTCCGATGGTTCCAGCTTCGCCCACACCTTTTACCCCCAGAGGATTCACCGGCGAAGGCGTCTCCGTACGGTCCAATTCAAACCAGGGAATCATTGAAGCTCTCGGCACCGCATAGTCCATCAGCGTGCCCGTTACCAGCTGCCCTTGTTCGTCGTAAACAAGTTCTTCATAAAGCGCCTGGCCGATTGATTGCACGATGCCGCCGTGAATCTGGCCGTCCACCAGCATAGGATTGATAACTTTGCCGCAATCGTCCACCGCGACATAGCGCAGAAACTTCACCTGACCCGTGTCGCGATCGATCTCCACGACTGCGATGTGCGTGCCGAACGGGAAGGTGAAATTCTTTGGCTCGAAGAAGTAGGTCGCCGAAAGCCCCGGCTCCATATCGGGCGGTAGATCTTTAGCGATGTGCGCGGCCAGTGCCACATCCTGAATCGTGATGCCCTTGCCATTCGTTTCCGGTTCGGGCAAGGCCCCGGCAGGCGCTTCTCCATGGGGCATGACCGGCTGAGGAGCTTCGCCGGCTGCCGCGGCTTCCGCTGCCAGCAAAGAAAAGCGCGATCCGGCAAATGCGATATTGGCGGCATCAGTCTTGAGCATGTGCGCCGCAATCTTAGTGGCCTTTTCTTTCAACCTTTGAAGCGCCACCAGCACCGCCGTGCCCCCCACCGCAGTGGCCCGGCTGCCAAATGTCCCGATGCCGTATTGCACAATCGAAGTGTCGCCGTGGATGACTGTCACATCATTGAGGTCAACGCCCAACTCGTCGGCGGTAATCTGCGCGAACGAGGTCTCCTGACCCTGGCCATGCGGAGATGCGCCGGTCATGACTGTGACTTTACCGGTGGGCTCGATGCGCACCGTGGCGCTCTCCCAGCCGCCGGCCGGCATCGCCTGTGATGGGCCCAGGGCGCAAATCTCGACATAGGTGGAAACGCCTATGCCCACAATCTTGCCTTCGGCTCGAGCTTTCTTCTGTTCGTCGCGCAGCTTTGCGTAATCGGAAATCTCCAACGCTTTCGCCAGCGCGCCTTCGTAGTTGCCGCTGTCGTAAAAAAGACCGGTAGCAGTTTGAAAAGGGAACTCGTCCGGTCCGGGGAAATTCTTCCGCCGCACCGCCACTGGATCCATCTTCAACTCGGCGGCCACCAAATCGATCGCTCGTTCGACGACGTGCGTGGCCTCAGGCCGGCCGGCCCCGCGATAGGCGTCGGTGGCCATCTTGTTCGTAAACACACCGGTGATGTTGATTTGAATCGCGGGAATCTTGTAGGCGCCGGAAAGCATCAAGCCGGTCAGAGTGGGGATTGCGGGCGTCAAAAGCTGATGGTAAGCGCCCAGATCGGCGAAAACGTTGTAACGCAGCCCGGTAACTGTACCGTCGTTCTTGCAACCAACCTCGATGTATCCCACCTGACCGCGACCGTGAATTGTTGACTGCATGTTTTCGCGCCGCGTTTCGATCCACTTCACCGGCTTGCCTAACTGTATCGAGATCCAGCCGAGCAAAGCTTCTTCAGCATAGACATTCAGCTTGGATCCAAAGCCACCGCCGACTTCGGGCGTGATGATGCGCAGCTTGTTCTCGGGCATGCCAATCATCAAAGCGAGCTGCGTCCGCAGCAGGTGGGGAATCTGCGTGGAAGACCAAACCGTCAGTTCTTCTTCGCCGGGAAAATAACGCGCCAGCACGCCGCGGCCCTCCATGGCGATTGGGGCCAGTCGCTGATGAACCAGGCGTTGCTTAACGACGTGGTCGGCGCCAGCGAGGGCTGCATCGATGTCACCTTCGCCGGCCGTCATTTTGTAAGCGATGTTGTCGCCGAAGCTTTCATGAATGACCGTGCCTCCTTTCGCCGCGTCTTCGACGTCAACTACGGCGGGCAAGTCTTCGTAGTCAACCGCGACAAGATCGACGGCATCACGAGCCGCATAACGGCTGGTGGCGACCACAGCAGCGATTGGGTGCCCGACGAAATAGACTTTATCGCTTGCCAACACGCGATGATCCGGAACTTTCAAATCGGGCAGAGCGCTGGCGCAGGGAACCGGACCAACTTTGGCAACATCCTTTCCCGTAAACACTGCGATGACGCCCGGCGCCCTGGCGGCTTCACTAACGTCCACGTTCGTAATACGTGCGTGCGCATAGATCGAGCGCACGAATGAAACGTGGAGGGTGTCAGGCAGCTTGATGTCGTCAACGTAATGGGCCAAACCTTTGATCAAACGCGGATCTTCGGTCCGCTTTATTCTCTGTCCGACGTATTTCTTATTCGACATGATTTCTCCGGATCCGCTTCGACGCTAAGCTAATGCTCGCGGGTTAGAATTCTCATAAAGCCAAGCAGGAATAAGCCTCCAAGCGCAGTCATCAGAAAAAGGACTACGAAGGCCACAAACACTCTAGCAACGAGGTGCTGCCAAAAGCTTTCCTTCCTACTGCTGCTCGTCGGTCCTACCTGATCCCTTGGCACCATAGCGTCAACTACTAGCTGCCTTCTTGGCAGCGTGCTCTACCGCCTCCACAATGTGCTGATAGCCCGTGCAGCGGCAGAGGTTTCCCTCCAGCCCATGGCGGATCTGTTCCTGGGAGGGATCTGGATTGCGGTCGAGCAACTGCGCCGCCGTCATGATCATTCCCGGAGTGCAATAGCCGCACTGCAAACCGTGTTTTTCCCAGAATCCTTCCTGTACCGGATGCAGTTCACCGTTCTGCGCCAGTCCTTCAATGGTGGTGACCTCCGCGCCGTCTGCCTGCACGGCAAACATCGTGCATGACTTGACGGCCTGCCCATCGATCATCACGGTGCAAGCGCCGCAGAGCGAAGTTTCGCAGCCAATGTGCGTACCTGTCAGATTAAGCACGTCACGCAGGTAGTGCACCAGCAAGAGACGCGGCTCAACCTCATGCTGGTAGGCAGCGCCATTCACGTTTACGCTGATAGCCCGTTCCATAAGCTACCTCACTTTATTTCTATTATTAGGAAGGAGAATTGTCGCGGAGTTTCTATGCCAACTGCCAACAAAAGTCAACTGATGATAGGAGGCGACTGTTGAAGCAAAGATATTGGCAAAACTTTGGAGAGCTTCTTCTTCCGGGATGGTCGGCTTCGGTGCCGCCCTATGCTAAGAGCCACCTTGATACTCGTCTAGCACTCGAAGGTGAACCGGGGTTCGCTCCCGGGTAATTCGATTTGTGGTTACCAGGCCCACCTGAAGCGCCAAAGGCGCGAAATGTAATAGCCTGGGCCAGCGGCCCAGGGAAGAATCTCAATAAACGGACTAGAGCGCTGAAGGCGCGAAATCGAACACAAAAAGAATGCCTCAATCCTTATCATCAATCCTCATCCACCTGATTTTCAGTACCAAACATAGAGAGCCCTTCATCGCGCCAACAATCGAAACGGAATTACACCCCTCCATGGCCAAAATCTTTCGCGAACTGAAGTCGCCGTCACTGACGATTGGCGGCGCGAAGGACCATGTCCACATTTTGTTTTCGCTCGGACGTGTTATCGCGGTTGCTGACCTGGTTGAAGAGGTTAAGACAGAATCTTCGAAGTGGATCAGGACGAAAGGACCCGAGTTCAGAAACTTTTACTGGCAAAACGGCTATGGCGCATTCTCCATCGGCCAGTCACAAGTACCAGCCATGAAACGTTACATAGCCAGGCAGAGAGAACACCACCGGCGTGTCACATTTCAGGAGGAGTATCGCAAGTTCCTCAAGGCTTATGGAATTGATTACGACGAACGATATATTTGGTACTGACGATTTCGCACCTTCAGCGCTCAATAAATCGTTTTTGATGTTCGTCCCTGGGCCGTTGGCCCAGGCTATTACATTTCGCGCCTTTGGCGCTTGGCCCTAACCACCTAGACCGTGGCCTTGTGAATCTGGCGCTTAAGGCGATGGATTGTGCGCCGCACCGTCTTGAGCTGGGCGTGGTCGTGCGCCGAGAGCGCCTCGTCGCGCTTTTTCTTTAGTTCTTTGATTCGCGACTTGATCGCAGCCTTGTCAACTCCGACCACCTCGTGATGCTCGTGCTGAATACCAAGAGCTTTTGAAATAGCGACCAGAAGATGTTCTTTATTCAACTGGGTATAGCCCTGGACCGCCTCGTGCTCGATCCCTTTAGCGATTTCGCGCAACTCGACTACTGTCTTATGCTTCAACTGTTCGAAGGTATATTCCATGTAAACGTTCTCCTAACTAAGTAAATATCTGTTCCAGATGATGGTTCAGGTGCGCAACATAGTCACGCATGAAATACTCGAGCGTCGCAGGCTGCTTCTTATCTACCGTCTGCCACGCTATCTCGTCAAAATTATGCACCGCCCGCAAGTTGGCCAGCTTGTGCCCCGGGGTTGTCGCCATGACGTGCGCCAGATGCAGATTGTAGTGTTTCCACAACTGCACCAGCCGGGGCCAGGGCTCGTCGTTGTAATGCTGTATCTTAACCCACTCTTCCTGTTGGTAGCCGGGGAAAAACAGGTCGTCGCTAATCTGCGCCCGCACAAATCGCTGATGGTTATTCGCAGCCGAGTCAATCAAGTGGCCGATAATTTCCTTCGCTGACCATTTACGGTCGCTTCCGGCAACACAACTTTCCTCTTCCGAAATGGCGAGCAGGCGAGCGGACGCCACCTCAACCGTCTGGCGAAAGCCAGCGATAAACTCAACCAGGTCGTCATTGAGAGTTTTCATTTAGCCGGACCTCCGTTCAGGGTCTTGAGCTACCACCCCACGCGGGCTGCCGGCGTGGGCACCCCGGTTTGAGTGTTTGCGCCACGCGGGAGGGCCCGAGTCGATTGAGGACGCACAGGCAAAAATGCTCTCATCGCATCCCGGCTTGAGTTTGAATTGTATCTCCGTGATGCCGCAGCGCCGCATCACACGCGGCGATCTTGAGAGTGACCTGTTCAGGCTTGTCATAAAATTCTTTGGTCAAGACTCCACGGTCCCGCAGATCCAGGAATAAATCCAAGCTTCGTTGATAAGCTTTTCGCGCTTCGAGCCATTGTTCATTGCGCTCGCTTTCTGGAGCCTTTCGTTGCGCGGCGAGACGGCTGCGAACTTCGCCAAGATTAGAATAGGTCACGGCCACCAGGCGACGCATGATGTCATTTGCGGAATCGCGAGCCAGCGATTGTTCGGCAAACTCAACCGAATGCCGCAGACTTTCCAACGCGGCTTTTAGATCACCGAGTTTCAAGCGTGTTTCACCCAACTTGTCGTACGCCCGGGCGACAAACTGTATCGCTTGAATGCCACCCGGTTTTTTCTGACGCAGCCCTTCGAAGATCGTCACCGCCTGCTGATAGCTCCCAAGGGCCGCTTGTAAGTTGTGAGTCTCTGCGAAAGCACTACCGATATTCAAGTAGTTCTGGCCGATCCAGACCTTCGCCGCTTCATTGGTGGGATCGTCAGCCGTGATTGCCTGGTTCATCAAAAGCGATTCGCGATGATGCCTTAGAGCGTTCTTCCCATCACCCATCTTCGTGCAGATGTTTCCGGCGAGCGTGTGACCTGAGGCAAGATCCTGACGCGCCTGCATGTTTTTGGGATCGATTGCCAGCATTCGTTCCGCGGTTTCCAGTGACTTAAGACAAACCTCCAGGGCTCCAGTTGTTTGTCCATTCAACATCAGCAGCCGGGCCAGTGCATCCTGCGCTTCGGTAAGCACTCTTAGAGTCCGCGCACTGGTATGGTTCGTACTAACCAAACTTTGAGCTATGGATACGGCTTGCCTCGCGTGCGGTTCCGCTGCTGTTAGATCATTGGAGGCTGCGGCCAGGATATTTGCGATCGATCGATGACTTTCAGCCAGATCGATTCGCAGATTGATGTCATTTGGATTCGCGGCTGAGAGCGACTCACGAATAACCTGCGCCCGGCCGTGGAATTCTAATGCGCCTTTTGTGTCGCCGAGATTGGCGGTGCGGGGATAGCCTTTTAGATTACCCACGCGATACAAAAGGTCTGCGAGTCTTCGCTGTTGCGATGAATCTCCCGTTGACGCTTTCTCCAGCAGGCCAATAGCGTGCTGGTAGTTCTTATCGGCTTCAACGACATCGGCTGTGGTTCGCTGAGCATCCCCAATTCTCTCGTAGCTCTCCGCCAATTCAATTTGCAACTCCTTGTTGTCGGGTTGCGATTGCGTCAGGGCCTGACGAATCGCCAGCGATTTCCGGTAGCTGATGAGGGCGCCGGTTGTATCTCCGAGGTTGGCCATATTGCTATTGCCCTGAACGTCGCCAATCTTGCGATAGGCCGTGGCCAGCTCACGTTGCAAACCCTGATCATTGCTGGCCTCGCTGGCCAGGCTATCGAGATACTTCAGGGCATCCCTTACCATCCGCTGGCGCACAGGGGTCGATCCGGGAAGATCAGCAATGGCATCGTGATAATCAAATACAACCGAGTGCGCCAGTTGCCGCACATCATTGAAGCGACGCTCTGCGCGCCTCCGCTGCTGATTAACTGCGATGATGCCGCCCACGAGAGTGAACAAAATCATGGTTGCAGCCGCCACGCCAACTCTATTCCGGCGAATGAACTTCGAAGTACGATAAGCAAGTCCGTCGCCCCGGGCAATCACCGGCAATCGTGCCAGGTGACGGCGGATGTCTTCAGAAAACTGTTGCACTGAGGCATAACGCCGTTGCGGGTCTTTGCGCAAAGCCATCAAGACGATGTTGTCCAGGTCTCCGCGCAAACTCCGCCGCAGCCGGTCAGGGTTTCCCTCCCGAGTACTGCTTACCGACTCGGGTGTGAGCCGGATGGAAGCAGAGCCGTCAGGGCCCGGCGACGTTTCGGTGGTCATGATCGCCGTGCTTGGCCTTGTTGGCTCTTTTCCCAGCACCGCTTGCATCAGCTCCAGCGGCACATGGCTCTGAACTCGATAAGGGTGGTGTCCGGTCAGCAACTCATAGAGCAGCACACCCAGTGAATACACGTCCGTTGCCGTGGTGATCGGCTGGCCCCTGATCTGTTCAGGGCTGGCGTAGGCGGGCGTCATCAAACGCAAGGAAGGGCCGGTGTGATCGAGCGTCTGCGCCGCCAGTTCAGGGCTCAGAAGTTTGGCGATTCCGAAGTCCAACAGTTTCGGCGCGCTTTCTTTAGTCACCAGAATGTTGCTGGGCTTGATGTCGCGATGAATTACCAGATGTTGATGCGCATAATGAACGGCGCCACAGACCTGCTGAAAGAGCTTGAGCCGCTCTTCGGTGCTCAGGCGGTGGCTGTCGCAATAGGTATCGATTGGCACGCCTTCGATATATTCCATCACCAGGTAAGGGCGATGATTTTCCGTCGAGCCACCATCGAGCAGCCGGGCGATATTTGGATGATCCAGGGCAGCCAGGATTTGACGTTCATTGCGAAAACGCCGCAGGACGAAATCCGTGTCCATGCCGCGCCGGATGAGTTTGATAGCCACTTGTTGGCGGTATTGGTCATCGGCCCGCGCGGCGAGGTACACGGCACCCACCCCGCCATGCCCCAGTTCACGAAGAACCTTGTAAGGGCCTATCCGCTGGTAGCTCTCCAGAGTTGATTCATCATCTGAGCCCTGCTGCTCAGCCGCGTCGAGCGCCCCGAGCTCCTGATACATCCCCAAAGAATTGACCACGCTGTCGCCGGGCTGCTTATGGGCCATGAGCGATTCAACTTCGGCGCGCAATAGCTCGTCGTGGCCGCAAGCCTGGTTGAGGAACGAGGCGCGCTCCTCAGGCGAGCGCTCCAGAACCGCGCCCAGCACTAACTTTATTTCCTGCCAGCGTTCGGGGGTCATCGCTTCATCCATGATCGCAAAATTGTAGTGTGATTTATAGAGCCGGCAATATCTACTTCGCAATTTGGCGTCGCAGCCAGAGCCTGGCCGTCTCCCACTCACGTTTGACCGTTGCGGGTGAGAGTTTCAGAACTTCCGCTGTTTCCTTTATCGACAGCCCGCCGAAAAACCGTAGTTCGACAATTCGAGTTTGTTTGTGGTCGAGAGTCTCCAATTCGTTCAACGCCTCGTCAAGAGAGATCAAATCCACTTCGCGTTGGCTGGCCAGGCTTATTGCTTCATCAAGTGAAAGCTTCTCCGCGTCGCCGCCGCGTTTTGCAGTGGCTCGGGCCAGCGCGTGGTTTACCAGGATCCTTCGCATCATCTGCGACGCAATGCCAAAGAAATGGGCGCGGTTTTGCCATGATACGGAGTGCTGATCGACCAATCGAAGATATGCTTCATGCACCAACGCGGTTGCCTGCAGCGTGTGATCGGGACGTTCGCGACGCAGATAAGTCCGGGCCATTTGCCGCAGCTCGTCGTAAACGAGCGGCGTAAGTTGGTCGAGGGCTTGCTGGTCACCGTTGCTCCACTGCACGAGCAGTTGCGTTATGGTCGGCGGCCCGGCGTCCATGAATCCCTCCAGAACAATCTGGCCGTGAATTTAGCTTAGCGGCAATCACTTGGCAATGGCGCGCAAATGGGGTCAAACCCGGACGAACTCAAAGAATCGTCATTCGGCTTGAGCTTTCCTGACCCAAATTCCTGCGTGTATAGGTGAGCACGAAGAATTTCTCCTGAACGACCAGGAGCAAATAGTCGGTTAATACGGTGAAGGGGCCGAAAGATGAAAAAACTAATTTTGAGCTTTGTCGGTCTTGCGATTGTCATGGTCGCAGTGATGCCGGCGGTATGTGTCGTGGGACAGCGCCGTCGAGTGGTAGTCCGCCGTCCAGTAGTGGTTCGCCATCCCGTCGTTCACACCACTCTAGTTGTTAACCGTGATCATCCCATTCGCCGGGCGCTACCTGCTACGGTCGTTGTCCGACCGGCGCACCAAACAGTGGTGGTGGGAGCGCCGCTGATTTTCTTACCTCCCTTGACGTGGATGGCAAGAACGGTGTCGCTGCCGTCCGGCGATCGGCTGGTGTGGCAGGACAGTGAGGAAATCAAACGCGATGAAGGATGGGTCGATACAAACTTCGGCATTGACAGTTCCGGCAATGCGCTGTTCCTCGATATTAACGGCAAAGCCAAGCTCAACTTCGCCGAGGTTACCTTTGCCAACGGCAACGTGCAGGTCGTCGATTTCAACGAGCGGACGCACGGCACCGGAACCTACAGGCTGCTCGACTTTGCCGACGGCCGGCGTGTGAGCACGGTACGCATCCTGGCAAAGTCAGAGTCGGACGATACTAAGCTGGCTGTTTACCTGGGCCAATAGCAGCAGAAGCTGAGTTCACCGCACAGAATTCGAGCATAGGGACGATTGAAACATGTGTAGCAAGTGCTACAAAACTTAGTTTCTGACTAACTTGAAGGAGGAATTTCAGATGAGCAAATCCTACAAATTCGCTACGCTTCTAGTAGCAGTGTTTCTTATCGCGGTCGGCGCTTCAGTTGCTCAGGCGCAAGCCATCAGAACCTGGGTTTCCGCCACCGGCGACGACGTCAACCCGTGCAGCCGTACCGCTCCCTGTAAGACCTTTGCGGGTACGCAGGCCAAGACCACAATCAACGGTGAGATCGATTGTCTCGATCCAGGCGGCTACGGAACAGTGACGATCGCGAAGTCGATCACAATCGATTGTGAGGATACACAGGGAGCCACCATTGCCGGCATCTTGACCGCGATCAGTGTCAGTCTAGGTGCATCGAACGTCAACGACCCGCTTCGCACTGTGCGTATACGCGGCCTCGATATTAATGGGACCGGATTAAGCGGACAAATCGGCAGTAGAACCGGGGCCCGTGGCATTCACGTCACCGTCGCCAACGATGCCCCTATTAAGCTGTTCGTCGAAAAAGTGATTATTCACGGGTTCGTCAACGAGGGCATTTTCTTCAACGGGCCCGGCGGCGACCTGGTCGTCAACGATTCCGCAATAATCGATAACGGCACCAGCGGCATTCGCACCCTCAGTACCCTCGCCGGCTCAGCTGGGATCATCCACGTCACGGTCAACAACGTGAATGCAAGTCTCAATCAGCAGGGATTTCGTTTTGAAGGGAACTCGTTTGGCGTGGTAAAGAACAGCGTCGCCTCGAACAATACGCTCAACGGTTTTGTGGTCAATCCAGTTAGCATTGGAGATGCTGAGATGAACATCGTGGATAGCACTGCGAATAACAACCGGCAGTTCGGCGTCTACTCGGGAGGTACCGGTCAAGCCGGGGTCGTTCGCATTTTCAATTTAACGGCGTTTCACAATACGAGTCTACAACTCGAACAGGACGTCGGAGGTTCGATCCTTTCGAATGGAAGAAACCACATCGGCACTCCGAGTGATGCGCCAGCACCATTCGTCGACCAGTAGGGCCAATTCGCGCGATCGTTTTGAGCGAGCATGTGAATTTGCGAGTGAATGCGATGATTGTCGATATGACGACGGGGAAACATCATTGCCATTCTCAGCGCCCTTTGATTCTCTTAATGGTCCGGGGGCAACACTATGAAAGGAACAACGTCATGAAAAGTCGAAAGGTATTCTCAATAGCTTTGATGCTGGGTGGGCTGCTGTGGCTGAGTTTCGCGCCGGCGGTGCTCGGTCAACAAGGGGGAAAGAGACTAAAGGTGGACAGCGGAGTGTTCAGGCTCGACTACGGTCAGATTCTTCGCATCACGGTCCACGGTCAGGCGGGTAACGACACTCTGACTGTTCTCTTCAGGCGAATGTACTATACAGGCAGCGCAAACGGCGGCGTGTGGAAGAGCAGCGCGGTGGCGCAGGATACCTCAGCTCCAATAACACTCGCTGCGGATGAAGCTGCTTCGGCGGACATCAGCCAGGGAGGCTTTGATGGCGTTCGCATAGAAGCAATCATCAGCGGTTATACCGGTACTACGCACGTTGATGCCGGTGTCCTCCAGATCATTAACTCTGACGGTACGATTGCCGCGTTCTTCGACGTTTTCACCTGAGCCAGAACTTTGAAGTTAGCGTTCGGTCAGAAAAATAAAAGTGATTCGCTCCGGCTTCATTTGGTGCGGCAGTAGCAATCACTAACACGGAGAGATCATCATGCGACAACGGTTCCTGGGTTACTTGCTCTGTGGTATCGCGGCGGCGACATTCTGGCCGGCCCCGTCCGCGGAGGTCTCGGCACAAATTAGAGTCAGAATCCCCCGGCCACGCCCTGAAAGAAAAGTTCCACCGTCGTCAACTGACTCTACGAATACACCGACATCGACGCCGACGGCGACTGGCGCCGATACGCTAAGCAAACCGCCATCGAACGATCCGGCGCGGGCGTCAGCGCCCGTCGGCACGATCATTGACGATGGGTACAGCTTCTTTCTGTTGCGGGGCAAGAAGGATTACGTGGATGGCAAACCAATCGACAAGGGTTGGAGCCTGCTTAGCTATCTGCGCATGATCGGCCCTTCGATGCCGCAACACAGCTCTTTTAAGATCGTCGTCACGAAGACCGGCCAGCCGCAAGCCACCATTCGCTGCGAAGGCGGGATACCTGTTGTGCCCGTGAACCAGGCGCGCCCATCCTTTCTGCCAATGACCGGACACTGCTACGACGATACTCAACTCGTTAAGGGCGAAGGAAAATTCGGCGTGGCGATCTACTTCGTCAACGGTGACGACGACAGCGGGCGACTGGTACGCAACTACGAGATCGAAGTTCATAAGGTGGATCGCGTGCGTGGGTCGGTTACTAACCCGCAGCCGGATGTTCCGAACTATTACGTCTCCCGGCACAGTGAAGTGCTGAGCAGCATTATCTATCTGCGGCCCGCCGGCGCCGACCCGTACGTAATTGACACTCGTCCGAGAACCTTCGGGGAAAATCGCGTGGAGATCGTCTATAACTCCTCGACCACGGATGAAGGTCAGCAAATCGGCGGGGAATACAGTTTCCTGCGTTGCACGGTCGATGGGCAGAAGATTGAACTCAAGAACGACAAAGTGCTAAATAACCGCCCCACTTCCCGCGACTACCAGGAAATCCAAACTGATCGTCTGGCGCCGGAGTTCAAGCGCGGAACGGAATACAGAGACGAGATTAACTTTCGCCAGTACTACGTGGTCTTGCCGCTAACCTGGGGCCGGCAGGGCATGTATCAGAACTACACAAAACTGGAGGAGCATCCGGGCCGTTGGGAATGCACCTATCGTGAAGGAGTAAACGTTGTGCGTACGTGGCGTTGGACAGTTGGACCTGACGGGAGCGTCGCGCCACATCCCGAGGAAGGCAGCGCCGGGCTGAGCTTGTTTCCCGGCGGGCATCTGGTTGAGACGGAGATCCCGGCTGGTGGCAGCTTCATAGACAGGCGCATTTTTCCCGAGGCGGTCAGGGCGGGTTTCTTGTACGGTCACAGATGGCAGACTCCGGAGGGCAGAGCGATGGCAGCGAGAGTACCCGCGAAAGGCACACCCTGGCCAGTGCCGTCCACAGCGCGCTGATGGCGCCCGTGTCATGGCCAGATACAAAAATGATCGCACGGCAATCGACAGCTTGGCTTACGTGATAGCGCCCTAATTTGCGTTTGCTCTTCTCGCTTACTCCCTCCCTCTGGGAGGGTTGGGGAGGGCTTGGCGTGCAGCTCCCGTCACAAGAAATACGCGCGGCCTCGATAGCCGCGCGTCGTTTCGATGATGTCACTGTCACCAGCATTGAAAACAGCGCGCGGCCATCGAGGCCGCGCGTTAATGGAATGTTTGATTGATTCGGCGCAGGCCCTCCCTACCCCTCCCAGAGGGAGGGAAATAGGGACAAAGAAATTGAAATTAGGGCCTCCGGAATTCCGTTTACTTGCACGTTGCCAGGAAAGACTTTGCATTATCCAGCGCGGCCTTGCAGCTTGTCTCTAAAGCTGCTCTGCCCTGAGGTGTTGACGCCGCTTGTTTCCAGGCACTGCGGTTTTGCTCCAGGCTCGTCCTGTACGCCGCCTTCGCTGCTTCGGGCACGTGGGGATTATTCAAACACTTTTCCACTTTGGTCAGGTACTCGTCGCAAACCGCGACGCCGGTATCCGCAGCTGTGGATGGGGCTGCCGACTTTGTAGCTGCCGGCGCCGCAGGTGTTGCGGTTGAGACGGCTTTGTTGCCGTTGTTCGCATTGGATTCTGCAGTCTTGTTGCAGCCGATCAGCGCTGTCGCGGCAAGCAAGGACACTACGGTCAAGATTAAACTGAGACGTTTCATCGCAGATTTCTCCTCTTGGTTCCCCGATGGGGAATGATTAGTTGTAGAGCTGATGGGCCCATTGAACCACGCGCCTGCGTTTACCGGCAACTCGCGCAGCGAAGGCTCCGCAGGCCAAAAGCGTTTCCATGCGCTTCAGTTGGTAGTGTCTGCCAGGTTTGATTTGTACTTGGTGCTGGTCTGCCGATCGTTCATCTCAATGTAGACCCAACTGGGTGGGATTTCATCGCTTCCCAACGCGAACCAGATCTTGCTCAGATCGTTGGGGCTTCCCAGAGCGCAAAACCCATAAAGTCTCTTGCCCCTCTGGTCAAAGAAGTCTATCCACGTTCGCGAGGCCTTTGTGTTCTTGCCACAAGGTGGCAATGCCGGCGCTGCGGCGAACAGCTGGTTAGGGTAGGCATCCAGGTTGTCGACTGTGTACCGGTAGCGTATCCATTGCTTGCCATTGGCTTCATAGACTTCCTGTCCCAGGAAGACCAGTATCGGATTCGGCAGTGGAGGCAATGGCGTTGACGCATTGGCGGTTGTCAGCACGATAAGCATAAGACAAGCGAGCAGTCGTATGCTGTTTTTGATAGCGTTTAGTTTCATACTGGATCCTCTTGTTTGCAGTGAAGTGCGAAGGCCTTTCAGGTCTTTGCCTCAGTTGTTTGGCGCGCAGCGCAGCATACACCAGCTAGCCAGGAATCCAAATCTTCTTTGCCACAATTGTTTCCACTCCCGAGGGAAGCAGAATCGGACTTGAGGATTTGGTGAAGAAAGCGAACCCTTTGTAACTGACTAAATATTGATAATTCTTCGAGAAAAATCCGCCTTCGGTATAAACGACGAGTGGCTCTTTGACCTTGCTGAGGACGTTCTGAAAATCGATAGGCTCCACGCGAACGAGCACCCCGTTAGCCTTAATGGCGTTTGCGATCGCGGCGGCGATCGCTGCTCCTCCTGCTGCTGCCATAGAAGTGTGCCTCCTCCAGAAGCTTGATTAAGATGTTGATTATTAGCCGCAGATTTACGCAGATAAACGCGGATCAGAGCGAAACAAAAGGAGCGAAACAGTCAAGTCATCCGAGTGGGAGGTTTATTCGTAGCTCAATGCCTCAACCGCATCCTGGCTCGCGGCCCGGAGTGCAGGATAAAGCGCGCCGATAGTTCCGCCGACCAGGCCCACGCCCAGGGCAACCGCGATCCATTTCGGCTCAATCTCAACTGTTAATGAGGTCGAGCGCATCACGGCGAGACGCGTGGCGAAGGTCAGGATAACTCCGACGATTACACCCAGCAGACTTACGAGCATGGCTTCTTTTTGAATGGCCCAGGCTATCGAGGCTTTCGACATGCCGAGCGATTTGAGTATGCCGATCTGTCGTGTGCGCTCGGTCACCGTGGTGTACATCGCCAGCAGAATTACCAGCATGCTGATGGCGGCGGCAACGCTTACCACAACGTCAAGGAACACATTCAACGCCGGCACGCCCGAGGCATAAAGCTCGGGAAGATCGCGGGTGAAGACGATTTGATCATCGGGAAAACGTTCTTTGATACGGGCGGCGACTTCCTCCTGCTTTGCCGGATCGACGCAGGCCACCAGAATAGAACTGCATCGCCCCTCGCCGCCGAGTTGATCCTGCATAGTAGCGAGTGGAATCTTGATGCGGCCTCCGCCCGGTGGTTCGTAGATGCCCACAATGCGAAAAGGCCGCTCGTAGAGTAGTACGGTCGAGCCTACGTTGGCCTGTCGCTGCTGTTGCCAAACCGGATCAATGATCGCTTCGTCTCCACCTAAAAGTTTTCTGCCTTCCTTGATAGTCAAACCGTTTAGCGCAGCGTATTCATCAAAATTAATGCCGTCGATCAAGCGGCTGCCGAAACCTCTGTCACTGCGATCGAAACTCTGAGCAAGCGGAACAGCTAACCGCACCCCATCTACGCGGGCCAGCTCGGCCGCGTGGGACACCGGAACCACCAAAGGTTGCGATCCGCCAAGGCCGAGAGTTCCCGAAGCGCGGACCATAATCTCCGCGCCGATGTTTGATTCTCGGCGACCGCGTTCGTGCAGAACGCCGTGGGCCAGACCCACCGTAAAAACGATCATCAGGACGCCGACGGCGATGCCGGCGACAGTTACGGCCGTCCGCGCCGGGCGGTGGGCGATGTTGGAGATGACAAGACTATCCATGACTTTGCGGAGCCTCGGGCTGCGATCAACCAGGCGAGCCCAGGCATTTGGCAGCGCGCGCCCGGTTAGTATAACCAGACCTATCACAGTCCAGAAAACAATCCCGGCCTTGCGCACAATCGCGAGGGTTACTCCGGTGGCCGCGGCGTAGCCGAGCGTTTGCAAAATGACTTCCGTACCGCCTTCATAAACGCCGATCGTTGCCGGCACGAATCCGAATACGAAATTGATCACCTTGGTCAGCGATTCGATTACGTAAGACCCGCCGACATACGGAGAGTAACCAAGCATTCTTAGAGTCACGTAGACTTCCACCACACTCGACGCATGCGAAAGAAAATCGAGCCCCAGCATCCCGAAGAAAGATCGGGGATGCTTCCGGTAGAAGCCATAAACGGTCAACTCGATCCGGTGTATGTGATGCCGCCGCGATGTTATGGCCCGTGAATGAATGCCCAGGCGCACCAGCATGTCGATTATCCAGGTAAGGATCAGGACCCGCCGGCTGGCAGCGAACGCAGCGGCAAGGATTCCCAGCAACGCGCACGCGGCAATAACGATCAGGACCTCGCGCACCACCCCGGGCAGCGGATAAGAGACCAGCATGACGCAAGCGCCGCTGAGAATGAAGAAGACAACTGACAGATTGTAGAGAAGATTATCGACTACCAGAGCGGGCACGCCGTGAAGCAAAGGCACGCGCTTGCGCAGCAATGCCACTTTGGTTGCTTCGCCCAGTAGCGGCCCGGCAAAAGTCAGGAAGCTTATCGATTCACCGCCCAGCCGCGCGGCAAAAGCCTGGGAGAAGGTGAAGCGCCTGTGCTCCGGCGGGACGGCTATGCGCATGGCCATCGTTCGCAAGACATGACGCGAGCCGGTTATGATCAGGAGGAAGAAGAAACCGAAACCAATGCGGCTGAGGGCATCGAAGATCGGCTGGACGCCGACACGATTGATAACATAAACCAGAAGGGCCAGACCCAGCAGGAAGGCAATCCCCTGAAGCCAAAGGACGGATCGACGCCCCCTCGCGGGACCGGATGCCTCAGGAGGGTTCTGTATTGGGTCATCGTCTGTCGTGGTCCCGACAATATGTTCTTCGGTACTAATCAATGCGCTTCACTTCGCAATCGGAGCAGTATCTCGGTCAGTTGGAGAGTGGTTGATTGACAGGGGAATAATCCGGCCGGGAAATCTGCTAAAGCCGCGTTCCAGCAGGGCGGGGCTGGGAAGGTTATCGCTCTGCAATTTGCCGGTCAAAGCAAGCACGGTCGGAACAAAACTCAAACTGTCGTAAGGTTCTACCACTACCTTAGCCCGCGGAATCCCTGAGAGCTCGCCACCAGCAAACATCAGAGTTGAGTGAGTGGAGATGCGAAAGAGCGAGCCGTGGTTCCCCCCGGGATTAAAACCTCGTACATCAAAATTCCAATGGTTGTTGGCCACGAGAAGGAGGTCCGTTTCCACCAACCGGCGTTGACGTCGCCGAAAGCGTCGCAGTAAGCGCTCATCCGAAGTAAGCCCCGGCGCGTCTGCCGCCGTCTCCTTTGTTGTGAACAAAGTAAATTGTTCGTTGAGTCCAACCAAGGCGTTAGAGTATTCGGTTTTATGCAGCGTGTGCAACCATTCCAGGTCGGAATGCCAGCCGCTTAACCATTCAATGCGCGATAGGGATGGCGCATTCAGGTTCTGGTCTTCCAATATCTTTAGCGGCAGATTAGCGCGCCAGCCTGCGCGCTTGAAGTGGATCGTGCCATCCTGTTCCTGACGCAGGCCGGAAACCGGAAGATACCGCAAGCTTATATGTCCGGATTGGTCGGTGCGGCCCAGGATTAAAGCCTGCTGTTCTGGTCCGCCATAAAGCCAGACCACATCCTCGTCGAACTTCGCGTCATCGTCGAGCGCCGGCTGGATAGATTCGCGGGAGAGGCGAGTGGCGATGAAATCTATGGGGTGGCTGGATAGACCGGGCTGCGTATTGTTGCGCACTGAAATCCCGTGCAGCAAGGTGAAGTAATCGATGCGCACAAAGCTTTGCTCCAAGTCCAACGACCCGTCGGGTCGCAAAGTCAGCCCGCCAGGCGCGATTCCCACGACGTAATTCTGAAGCCCATAAATACTGTTTCCTTCCCCCAACACCTGTGGAGGTATGACATCCGCAATCCTCAGGCTTGCTGGATGGAATGTTTCGCGTCGCAGCGCCAGCAAGCGCTGTAGCGCGATAGCATATTTTTCATAACCTTTCCTCTGCGTCATCTCCTGGTTCATCTGCGTGTAAATTCGGCGCAGCGCTTCGTCCAACCCCAATTCCTGATCTTCTTTGGACCACTTCTTCGGCTTTGCATCCCACAATGCCTGCAACTTATCAATATGTCGTTGCAGAGAAGGCAGTTCTTCCGTTATTTGATCCACGTCGGTCTGCCATTGGGCCCGACGCCGGTCGACCGTGGAAAAGAAAGTCTCGCTGGCCGCCTTCCTGATCGCAGGCGAAATGTCTTTCTGTTGAAGCTGCTGCAGAAGTATGTGAAGCAGATTAAGATCGCTGTCGCGCAAATGTATCGCGGCCCGCTCGTTGCCATCGAAATCCAAAAGCGCGGTCGGGTACTCGGTACTCTGGCCTTTCAGATAATAAGACTGCGATGTGGTGGTGGTAATCATTCCCACCAGCGGGTTCATCCCTTTGATTGCGTAATCCATCATCAAACGCCGTTTAGTGAGGACGTGGTGGCCGCCCCCAACGGAGCTGCCAAGGAGCTTCACGAGATTGTATCCCTGACTGTAAACGCGCTCGTCTGTGTTGAAGCCGTGGTCCGAAACCAGAATCAGCACTGTCTGCGCGGCTTGCGGAGTTCTCTGGATAGCAGACCAGATTCTGCCCACCGTGGAATCCAGCTCCTGGATCGCGTGAAGATGCGAATCACGATCGCGGTTGTGGTGTGCGACGTGATCGAACGTCGTTAAATAGAAATCAAGGTAATGCACGTTGGGATCAGAAAGCTTTTGTATCAGCTCGCGCTCCAGTTGATCCGTGATCGTGTTGCGCAGCTCGGGTCCGGCGGTCCACTCCTCCAGCAACTCCAAAGGATTTCGCACGAATTTGGCCTGGGCGCTGCGCCCCAGCGTAGAAAACCGCATACCCCGCTGATAAAGCTGAAAACTGGGGAACCTCTCGTTCCTGGGAAAGGCGTCCATCAGCAGAGGAACGCCGAGCGTATCGAGCACTTCGACACCGGGCATGTCGACGTTTCCTCCGCCGGCGTTCTTGAAATAGAAGGGAAGAAAGTTCAGGTAATCGTAGGTATAAAGAATGAACCTATCGAATTCGACATTGCCTTTGATTTGCAGATGCTGTCCCGTATCCAGCAACGACCAGGAAGGAGCGGAGAGGCTCATGCCGCGCACGTAGAAGTTAGTGACTCGCGTGCCGCCCTGGTAGAAGACATGATCAATCCACGGCAGCATGCTCTTGCCCGTTTGAGGATTACGCTCGCGCACAAAGTCGTCAACCATGTCGTTGGGTAATCCATCAACTTTGATTACTACCACTCGACTAACCTGCGCGCGGGCGCCGGCGGGAACAAGAAGCAAGAGGAGGGGAAGCAGCAGCGCCAGCCGCAGCGCCAGCCGCAGCGCCAGCCCCAGCCACTGGTATCGTGCTACTCCCGTGGCCCGGCCGTATCTCTGGGGTCTTTCGCTCATTCGCGCTCCGTCCCCATTTCTATGGTTGTCCGCTGACGCTCAGGACTGGTTTAGCTTCGGCGGGTGAGACCCGTTTGTCGTCACCGGTTCGCTCTCGGAGATGATCGGCAATAGCGGTTCGCAAATCAGAGTTGGTCTGTTCTTCGTGGTAAATGCGCAGCAGTTCGTTCCTGGCAGTTTTATCGTTGATCTTATAAAGCGCGTTCAGACACAGTCGTCGGGTTTCTGTATCCTGCGTCCGCGTGAAGATGCGTCCTGCGGCCCTGGCCGCGGTGTCTCCTGCTTCGACGACGCCATTCTCCGCGAGAAACTGTAAAGAGCGCCGCACGTCGTCGATGTTCCATACGACTTCAACCTGCGGGCTGGACACCGCGACTCTGCGCAGGAAGCGCGCGTGGTATTCAATTCGGCGGGCCAGTTCCATACGTCTCGCCAGCTCTGGAGTCTCAGTCTCGCGATGAACGTAGCGGCCAAAACTCAGCACGTTGGCCAGGCCAAAAAGCATTCGTTCGGCTCGGCCGTGCTTGAGCGATACCATCTCGGTGCGGCGATCGCGCTGGAGTCGCGCCGCGAGCCCACCGGGCTTTTGGGCGTAATCCATAAGAGCTTTGTACTGCTCGCGCGCCAGCCTGGCTTCCGCTGGTCCGTCATTCAACAGGGGGTTGGTTGGAACTGCCTCGAGCCGCTGTTCTATTTCTTTTCGCAAATCCGGATCGAGCGAAGCGTTCAAAGAGAGCAGCAGTTTCAACTCTGCGTAGCTCTGCAGCCGCGACGGTTGATTAAGATCCATGCCCCGTCTCCCGGTCACGAAATCATAGAGCGAGCGGCCGAGAAAGTATGGCAAATCGCCGAGGGCGGAAAGTGAAAAGATGTCGCGCGTAACATCCTGAAGCATGCGCCGGGACATCTCGCGTTTCTTTGGATTCAGGGCATCGCGAAAGTCGACCAGCAGGATCGGAATCTTTGGATGGTCCAGACCGTACAGCGCAAGAGGAATCATTTCCACTTGGCGGGCTCCCGGGGTGCCGGCATCTACGCGACGACTATCACTGTCGAAGTAGCGCGTCTCCGCGTAGCCTTCCCATTTCATGAGGCGCTTGTCTGACCAGGGGCTGGCGATGTTCAGAAATCGAGAGTCAAATGGGCGACCCGGTTGGGCCGACAGATCGGCGCGCGAGACCCAGAGAATCGCGTGCGTCGCCGCTCCGTCCGCCAATCCCAAAGGCTCGAAGTAAAGTGATTCCGCCTCAGCCCTTTGGCGCAGGAGTTCCCAGTTATGGCCGCGTTCATCGAGGGCCTGAGTCGCATTGCTGTCCACAACTCGTTCCAAACGATCGCTGCTGACGATGCCGCCGAACAACTTATCGGAAAGAAGCAAACGCCCTTGAATCTCTTTTAGCTCTGTCTCCGTAAAGACTGAAGGCGCGTTCTCCGTGGCCTGGTACAAAGAAAGAATGGCCAGTGCGTCTATGACGTGCGCCCGGCGATAATCTGAGAGGTTGCGCCTATAGGTGCGGCTCGACGCTTTCACGGGCACACCGTAAGTGTCGAAGAAGAGATTCTGTAGTGCGGTCCAGAAGAAATTATTCCAGACCTGGGAGTCTGTTACGGCCAGATCTATCAAGGGTGGGGGCGGTTTCGTTGATGCGCTAGTGCGGTTGCCGACACGCTTGTAGAGAAAGGGGACCGCCGCGGCCATGCGCTGGCCAACGGTGGGACTTGTGTACGTAAGCATCCAGACGTACCGCAATCGATCATTTTCCGGATTGGAGTCTCCCAGAGTGTCGCGGACTATGCTGACCAGAGGGGTGTCCGGCGCTGACTCGGCTGCCTCAGTTTGTCCGTTCCGATTCAATCCCTCGAGACGCCCAAAGATAGTAATCAATTCGGCGCCACCCGGAACGGGCACACGTTCAATTCGAAATTGCGGAGTGAAATCCCTGGGCGGAGTTAAGGATGGGGCAGTGGCTTCAGGGGACGATTGTGCCAGACAGCTAATATGAGCCGCCGGCGAAAATGCCAGGAGCATGGCAGCGACCACAATGATCGTTTGCCGCGCACTGTGTAAAATGGGAACGCGATTCATCCGTTACTGCGTTTCCATCCTTTGGCAAAGGCTCCGAAAGGAGCGAATTTACTGCGCCGGTAAATCAAAACGCGAGCTCGTTCGCCCGGAGTGCGTACATCCAATACTAGCACAAAACCCGTTTAGCAAGAGCTATGCCGATCGGCATTATTAGATGCTTGAATCAAGGGTCCGGGAAGCTTAGCGCGGTAGCGCTCTACGGAAGGGGTCCCACTGTGATGGAAATCGCACTGTCACAAGCTGCCAGCACGTTTCGCCGAGGTCATGGACATTAATTCGATCGCCTTATCCAACTCGCGAAGCGTCGCTTCGTCCAGCACATAAACGTAAATGGCCGGCACGTTGCCAAGTTTCACGGTGCTGGCCGGTATCGCCATCTCAGATAGTGTCTTGACGACCGCGTCGTTACTGAAGTAGCGGCGCCCGCGAGCGATCATTATATAGTCCGCGGGCGTGAGGCGCCTTAATGCTTCCCGGTCTGAAAGGGAAATGGGATTCAGGTCGCTGCGCCCCGCAAGTTTGGCGTAGTACTTCACCAGGGTGGGAGTTTCACACCCGATACGGACTCCATATCCAGCGCGCGCGGCAATCAAATTAACAGCTTCGCGCACGCTGGAATCATAGAATTCGTCATGGGGAAAGTAAGTTCCGGCCTTCGCCGCGCCGCCACCTATTACATTTGTGTACAGCCTGTAATTGGGCATTGCCCTCACCGAGGCGACTGCGGAAAACAACAGCACCAGCGACGAAACGAAAGCAGGAACACGCTGGTTCCATGACGATGATTGGGGACTCAGGCGGCTTACGAGGTGCGAAATCCATTGCGCCGCGGCATAGGTTCCGATGGCGGCGGTAATCAAGACCACCGGCAGGGCCATCGTGAAGTAGCGCGTAAATTTTCCTCCCAGCACCGTGAAGGGCAAAAACCACAGCATCAGCCAGAACAGCGTAAAGAAGCGGCCGTCGCCAAAGCTCTTGCGAAACAACAAGACCAGGCCGATCAGAAATGCGACCAACTCCAGAACCGGCAGCTTTACCCCCATAAAGACGTAGTAGAAGTACCAGGGAGAGCCACGCAGCCAGAGCGTCATTTGATTATGATAAAGCCGGCCCATGAATTCGTAGGCATCATGACCGATGCGATGTTCACCGGCGAATTTGAGGATTTCGCGCCAGGTTCCAGGGAGAAGAATCCCCGGATTACACAGCAGAAACACGGCGCCCATGATCGCAAAGAACGCCAGCCACTTGCGCGGGCCCAATCGCCAGCGAGTTGCGGGAATGCCCTGAAAGATCCAGTAGTAGCTGACGCTGATAGCAAAAAAATGAAAGAGATATTTGGAGGCCATCATGGCTCCGAAAGCAGCAGCCGTCGCCCAGTAATAGGGTTCCGGCCGGCCCGAGCGACTTTCAGCAACCCGCTGCCCTCGCAGCCAGAAAACGTTAGCCAGCAGAAAAAAGAAAAGTAGAAAGGTGTCTTCCTTGGCGATGCGGCTGAAGGCGATGCCGCTCGGATCCAAGGCCCAAAAGGCGGCTGCCAGGAGGCCAATCTCGTTACCGAATAACTCCGCAGCAACAAGGAAAAGCAACAGCGAAACCAGAGTTCCCAGGATAACGCCCGGCAGACGAAGCGCGCTTTCAGTCGAGATGCGCAACGCCGGATCGCCGGCCACCCAACGGGTAGAGTTCCAGCGATCGGCGCCCACGATGCTGAGCGTCAGAATCGCTTTCATCAGCATCGGATGTTCGCCATTCGCCGCTGTCAGTCCGTGGGCCCGGTAGTCTTCGACGGCAGCGAGCTTGTTGAGCTCATCTTCGCTTAAACTTTCGGCTCCGAGTTGAAAGATGCGAAAGCCAAATCCGAAGAGCAGGATCAAAGAGAGGGAAACAACCAGTACGCGACTCGCGGGACGTATGCTGCTGCCGATGAATAACTCAGGATTGATTCTGGCGGTGGTTACAGTGTCTGCCAAAGCTGACAAGATTCTAAGATTGCTCCTTCATAGGTGTGAAAAAAATGAGCGCTGTTATGTGAATTGAATTCCTGTCTCGTTGCTCGAGAAAGCTGGATTCGCCGGCTTCGGACCCCGAGTCGCCTCTAATGCGCATTGACACTACCCGTTGGACTACGCGGATTCGTTTGGCTGGCGTTGGAATTCTCGTTCTGCTCGCCCGCGATACCCTCGGGCTGCCTCCAACCGCCACGTTGCAAGAGTGCTATTGCATAACGCACCGGAACGGCAAAGTTCGAAGCCGTGTTTTCCGGCAACACGCCATAACTGATTCCGATCACACGGCCTGAAGGTCCAAACAGAGGCGCTCCCGATCCACCCTCGGCCGTGCGGGCGTCGTACACAATGCTCCGGCCGTTGAGATCGGTGATGCTGCCCTGCGTTGTCTGGGGCTGGATATGTTTTGTCTGGGCGAAGTAACCCAGCAACGCTTCAAGTGAGCCATAGCGCGCTTGAACGCTGCGTGCCTCGTTTTCATCCAGCAGGGCCAGCAAGCGATCGGGCCCCAGGGGATAACCCATCGTTACGACGGTCCTTCCTACTGCCACTGTGTCCGAGTCTTTTTCCAGTGGCAACACTGGAATCTGCACCGTCATGTCTTTCAAGTCGAAGGTACAGACCGCCAGGTCTTCACGCTGTGCGGCCTCTTTGAACTTCAGCACGACCGGTTGGACCTGATCGGGAAAAAATGCCACCAGCTTCTTCAAGCGCGGCTGGCCCGGAACGGTGCTATTCAAACTCTGGGCCCGCTCATCTGCCAGCCACGGTTGGGCCACATGGCGGTTTGTTAAGACAAAGCCATCCCCGACCAGGAAACCCGTTCCCAGAGATTCAAACTCACGCACGGCTCCTTTGCCGTCTGGCGTCAGGGCTCCCTGCTCGTTGGCATTCTGCACCACCGCGCCGGACTCATTCATCTGGTCTTCCGGATATCGCAGCGGCCGTCCAGTGCGCGTCTCGACAAATATGTAGGACGCCGAAATCATGCAAACACCACCGCCGTAATCACTGCGCAGTTTCACAGCCAGCGAAAGGCTGTCTCTGATTTCTTTATTGGAGCGGCCAAGCGCGGAAAGCTGCTGGTTAGCCTTGGCCACCTGTTCGCTCATTGCCGCCATTTGCGTGCGCTGATCGTCAATCGTGCGACGGCTGCGCCTGACTTCACTGAAGAGTGCAAAGCCGATATAGAGCACGCCACCAACCAGAATCAGGGCGATTGCCAGGGTAACGAGCTTGGTAGCGGGATTGATCTCGCGAACCAACTCCCGCGTGAACTCGCGCAGGAAGACCTTTGCATCGTCGCGCCGCGTCGTGGCCGACGATTCCAGACCAGCCTGCTCGATGAAGGGAGCTACATGTGTGGCGCGCCGGCTCCCCGGCACTAATGCCGGTTGCGCTTCCACCGGAAAGAAAGTCAAGAGGACGTTGGCAGGATCAACGCGAACTTCGTCTCCGTCCCGAATCGGCGCGTCGAAAGCAATTGCCCGGCCGTTGTGAACGATTTGCAGCGAGTGATCGAAATTGGCCACCCGATAAAAACCATTGTGACGGGCCAACTCGATAACCGGCCCGTGCGTATTTGCTGACAGCGAATCGCCGGAAGATGGTAGTTGCAATTCACACTCCGGGGACACGCCGATACGAATACGCTCCTGCGTCAACACTTCAGTTGATCTGTTTCCACCCGAGGCAATGTGAATTACTAATCCGCTGGCCATCTAAATTAGTCCTGCGTTGAAACCGAATCCCTACAACAAATCAGGCGCCCGCATCAGACCGCCCAACTTCCAGCCGCGGTCGTCTGAACGGTCGCCCATGCACCGCAATCTTACAATGAATCGCCGTGCGCGCAAAGGTAACAAGTCGTTGCCTGCTGTGCTCGCCGGGCGTAGTACCGCGACCGCTGAATCGTGCTAGCATAACGTCATTACAGCGTTGGTTGCGAGCTTAGGAAAACGATGGAGCAGAAGTCATTTATCGAAGATCGTGAAGAGTTATGCGCGCTCGCCCCGGTAGCAAGCGCGCCGCTTCGCCATCATATTTTCGTGTGCAGCGGAAAGTCGTGCTCGGCTGTCGGCAGCGCCGAAGTCAGGGAAGCTTTCGAGCAGGAACTTAAGACCCGCGGAATACTTTTTGGCAAAGAGAAAAAGGGAAAGAATCCGAAGGGAACCGTGATACTTACCGAATGCGCCTCAGTTGGTTTCTGCGCAATCGGCGTCGCAGTCATGATTTACCCGGACGGAGTCTGGTACGCACAGGTTCGCGCCGCTGACGTTCCTGAGATCATTGAAGAGCACATCTTGAATGGTCGCGTGGTCGAGAGATTGGCACTGCTGACGGTGCCTGCGGAAGGAAACACTGAAACAGCGCAGAGCGACGAGACCTCGAATTGGGAAGCCTAGTGGAGATGCCTTCATTCCTCATCCGTGATTGGCTTTCGCACTCAGTACCGCTTCCAATTCCGCGACGGCTATAAGGTCCTTGGCACGACCAGCCGTTCGCTTCGCCACAATAAGTTTACTAATCTCTAGGACTGGAAACTCATGGCCAAAGAGGGCAAGCCATTTCGCGCCCACGATAGCGTCCTCATAGAAACCGACACCGTTAACCTCCGAACGCAGATCCACTGGCCCAAGGTCAGTCATGAGTTTAAGATCCTGTAGGCCGTCCAACACCTCCGCGTCCCAGTGAAAAGAAAAGGCATCGGCTGTCCCGCGCGGACGTGCGTGAACGGAGGTCAGCGCGTTACCCAAACGCAAGACGTTAGGTGCGTTTCGCAGATAACAGACAGCCAGCAACCGCGTAAGACTGGACGAGCCTTGCAAAGCACCCGCTAAGTCATCAACGATGACGCAATCAATGCCGGCTTCTGCCAACCACTTGAGTTGCCGCCCGATCGCTCCTTTGGGCGCCTGAGTCCAAGCGGTGATCGGACTCGTTGGCGAGGAGGATTGCGCATTCGCTTTTAGCTCTGCGATACCATCCAGATGATCGTCTAGTTGCCGGATTCTTTCTTCCGGCGTAAGGCGCAGGTTCTCCAGCGTCAACGTTAAATCGATGCCCAACTCGACTGCTCGCTCGGCAGCCGAGCCAGGTGGTGGGTCGAGGAAATAGTCTTCGTTTTCAACGCGCATGATGCAAGAACATTACGACGCCTCCTTGGACCGCTATTAACCGTTGGCCCCAACGCACGAGGAAGGCGAAGAAAGGATCAGTTAGCTTCGTTGATACTCCGAGTTTAACGCTGAGGTCGGAATTTCAGCTAATCCAACTGCACACTTCTAATTGGGAAGGAAATGCAGATTCCTTTGCAAGACTGTTAGACACGCCTCAGGCGACGCTGGCTGCTTCCCTGGGTTTCCAGCGCAGGACAGGCTTGCGTGCGGCGGCAGCTTCGTCGAGGCGGCCAATGCGGGTCGAATGAGGCGCGTTCAGGACCAGCTCCGGATTCTCTACGGCTTCCCGCGCGATCGATCGCATGGCCTCGATGAACTGATCCAGTTCCTGGTGGCCCACTGACTCTGTGGGTTCGATCAGCATTGCCCCCGGTACAATCAAGGGAAAATAGATCGTCATCGGATGAAAGCCGTAGTCGATCAGGCGCTTGGCGATGTCCAGAGTGTGCACGCCTTTGCGCGTTTGCCATTTGTCAGTGAAGACGACTTCATGCATCGGCGGCGCCGCGAAGGGCCTTTCATAATCTTTAGCCAGTCCATTTGCAATGTAGCGCGCATTCAGGACAGCCGCTTCCGTTGCCTCGCGCAAGCCGTCATAACCGTGCGTCAGGATGTAGGCCAGCGCGCGTAACATCATGCCGTAGTTTCCCAGGAACGCTTTGACGCGGCCAATGGTTTGGGGACGGTTGAAATCGAGCTGGTAGGTTGTTGGTTTGTTCGCAGAGGCCCTGGCGCCAGGTTCGGCCCCGTCGCTACCGCTCGGGGTTCTGACTACGCGCGGGACGGGTAGGAATGGTTCGAGTTCTTTCGTGCAACAGCAGGGGCCGGATCCGGGGCCACCGCCGCCGTGCGGCGTCGAGAACGTTTTGTGCAGGTTAAGATGAATGACGTCCACGCCCATGTCGCCGGGGCGGGCCACCCCTACCAGCGCGTTCATGTTGGCGCCGTCCATGTAAACCAGCCCGCCGGCGTCATGAACTATCCCGCAGATCTCTTTTATGTTTCTTTCAAACAGCCCCAGCGTGTTTGGATTCGTCAGCATCAGGCCGGCTACTTCGCCATGCGCGCACAACTCGCGCAGGTGATCGAGATCGGTAAGCCCTTCGCTGGTTGACCGAATGGTCTTCACGGTAAAGCCGGACAGATGTGCTGAGGCAGGGTTAGTGCCGTGCGCCGAATCCGGGATTAACATCGTGCGCCTTTTTGCCGCCGCGCCTTCGCCGTCGCGGGCGTCGATGAAGGCACGGATGATCATGACTCCGGTCATTTCGCCATGAGCGCCTGCGGCCGGTTGCAAAGAAATGCCCGGGAGACCGGTTATCTCGGCGAGATGCTGTTCAAGCTCGTAGATCACCTCGAGCGCGCCTTGCGCTTCTTCTTCCGCGGCCAGCGGATGAAGGTTGGCAAAGCCGGCGATGCGCGCAATCTTTTCGTTCAAGCGCGAGTTGTACTTCATAGTGCAGGAGCCAAGTGGGTACAAGCCCTGATCGATCGAGTAGTTCCACGTCGAGATGCGGGTGAAGTGGCGCACCACGTCCACTTCGCTGACTTCCGGCATGCCTCTGAGATCGTCATCGCGCTGAAACTCTTTGGGAACGATTTCGTCCAGCGGGGTCTCATCAACATCGAGCGGCGGCAAGCTATAACCGATGCGGCCCGGCTGCGATCGCTCAAAAATCAGAGCTTCGTTGGGGCTGACGTGCGAAGTAACCTTGGTGATTTCAGATTTCATTTTGTTTAGAGGCGGGCTACCGCCCGCCTGTATGTTGGGCCCGAGCAATACGGGCGGGCAGTAGCCCGCCTCTAAACGGAGTCACGGATTGAAAGTAGGCCATCTACCAGCGCATCGATCTGCTCCCGCGTATTCGTTTCCGTAACGCAAACCAGGAAGTCGTTCGGCCTGTCAGGATAGAAACGAGACAGCGCAATCCCGCCGTCGATCCCTTTCTCCTGGGCCAGCCGGGCAAGCATGTCTTTGGCGCCGGCCGGAGCGCGCACCACAAACTCATTAAAGAATGGCGCAGAGTAGGGAACTGCGAAGCCTTCAATCTCCCTAATTCGTCGCGCGGTGTACGCGGCTTTTTGCGCGCACTGCTGTGCCGCTTCCTGAACGCCGTGCTTGCCCATTGTTTCCAGATAGACGGTAGCTGCCAGCGCCATCAATCCCTCGTTCGTACAAATATTGGAGGTGGCTTTCTCGCGCCGGATATGTTGTTCGCGAGTCGCCAGCGTCAGCACGAAGCCCCGGCGGCCCTGCTTGTCATAGGCTTCCCCGACCAGCCGGCCGGGAATCTGTCGCGCATATTTATCTCGCGTGGCAAACAGGCCGACATAAGGTCCGCCAAAAGATAAAGGCACGCCGAAGGACTGACCTTCGGCAACAACAATGTCGGCTCCGCACGCTCCGGGCGAACGCAGCAGACCCATCGACATTGCTTCCGTGATAGCCACGATTAGCAGCGCCCCGGCGGCATGGGCCTTTTCCGCCAAGGGCGCAAGGTCTTCAATACATCCGAAGAAATTCGGTGATTGGACCACGATGGCAGCCGTGTGGTCGTCAAGCGAGTCGAAAGCCGCTGCAGGAGTCTGTCCGCTGCCGGGATCAAAATCAGCGCGCTGCAATTCGATGCCCGCGTGCTGCACGTATGTATGCACCACCTCCAGGTATTGGGGGTGGATTGCCGACGACACGATCACTTTCGACCGCCTGGTAACGCGCTCGGCCATCAGCACCGCTTCGGCCAGACCGGTTGAGCCGTCATACATCGAGGCGTTGGCGACATCCATGCCGGTGAGCTGGCATACCATGGTCTGAAATTCAAAAATGGTTTGTAACGTGCCCTGGGAGATCTCGGGCTGATAAGGAGTATAGGCGGTAAAAAACTCAGACCGCGAAATCAAATGATCGACAATGGTCGGAATATAGTGCGAATAAGCCCCTGCGCCGAGGAAACTGATGCGCCGCGCCGCCGCGTTTCGCTCGGCCATCCGGTCAAAGCGCGCCAGCAGCTCGATCTCCGAAAGAGCCGCGGGAACATTCAGGTGCTCCGGCAATAACAAATCTTCCGGAATCGAATCGAAAAGTTGTTCAATCGAGCCCACGCCGATCTGGTGAAGCATTTCGGCGCGTTCGCCCGGCGAGTTGGGAATGTAACGCAAGTTCTATTCGCTCTCGGCTTTCGTAAAGTCTTCGTATTCGGCGGCGGTAAGCAGGCTGTCGACTTCGCCCGGGCTTTTCATCTTGATCTTGATCATCCAGCCTTCGCCATAAGGGTCTTGATTGACTTTCTCCGGCTCGTCTTGCAGCGAATCGTTCGCTTCGGTGATTTCACCGGATACCGGCGTAAAGATTTCTGAAACAGCCTTAACCGATTCGACCGAGCCAAACGATTCGTGGGCCGCGAACTCGTCTCCGGCTTTGGGCAGTTCGACATAAACCACGTCGCCCAACGCATCCTGCGCGTGGTCAGTAATGCCGACCACGCCGACATTGCCTTCGACGCGAATCCACTCGTGATCTTTACTGTAATGCAAGTCTTCCGGGATGTTCGCCATGAGTTTCTCCTGTTAAGGCCGTGACAGGTAAATCGTGACAGGTGACAGGAAACGTCTTGTCATTTGTCACCGTTCACTCGTCACGACTTCTTTTCTCGTTTATAAAAGGGCGTTGGAACTATGCGCGCGCTGACCGCGCGGCCCCGGATATCAATATGGAGCGCCTGGCCTTCGCCGGCGAATTCGACCGGCACATATGCCATGCCGATATTCTTCTTCAAATAAGGCGCCGGACTGCCGGACGTCACGCGGCCCACTTGCCGCCCGCCGATCAGGACGTCCTGATTATCGCGGGCAATGCCGCGTTCGGTGACTTCGAATCCCACCAATCGCCGCTGCACGCCCTCCGCTTTTTGCTTCGCCAGAGTCTCGCGACCGATGAAGTCGCCTTTGTTTAGTTTGCAGATCCAACCAAGGTTCGCCTCCAGCAGCGTCGTGGTGTCGTCAATCTCGTGTCCGTAGAGTGCCATGCCCGCTTCCAGACGCAGCGTGTTGCGGGCCGCCAGTCCGCAGGGTAGAACGCCTATGTCAGTGCCGAAGTTGCCGGCGTCCAGGATCTTGTTCCAGAGCTGTTCGCCTTTTTCTGCGGCGGCATAGACTTCGAATCCATCCTCGCCGGTGTAACC
>DASXRU010000168.1:0-8728 GCA_036506395.1 Pyrinomonadaceae bacterium
CAGGCCGTCGCCTTCCGCTCCTATCATGTCTTCGGCGGGAACGCGGCAACCGCTAAATTCAAGCTCGCCGATCGGATGTGACGCCATCATTTGCGTTCGTTCGCGAACACTAAAGCCGGGCATGCGCGCGCTGACGACAAATGCTGACAATGCTGCCCGGCCGTCGGCCCGGGCGCCGGTTCTGGCAAAGACGGTGTAAAAGTCAGCCAGGCCCGCATTGGAAATGAAGCGCTTGCTGCCATCAATCACATAGGCGTCACCATCGCGGCGCGCCGTCGTCTTAATGGCCGATACATCCGAGCCGGCTTCCGCTTCCGTCAAAGCAAATGCAGCGATCGATTTCCCACTGGCGGCGCGCTCCAGCCAGAAGTCGCGCACGTGTTCATTGGCGGCGAGGCTAATGGGATAAGTGCCCAGCCCTTGCAGCACAAAAGCCAGGTCAGCCAGCGACGACGAGTACGCGAGCCCATCCCGAATTAAACATAACGAACGCAGATCCAATGGCTGGCCAGGAATGGCTACGGCATAACGCAGGAGCTCGCCTTCAACCAAAAGGCCAAGGTACGTTCGAAAGTGTTCGTCGACGTCCGCTTCTTCCGTGTGCGCGCGTGGCTCGACCTCGCGCGCGACGAACGCGGCTACTTGCGCCGCCAGTGCGCGCTGATCAGTCGTGAAGAACGGACTTTGTTCGATGAAGCGATCCATCATCTTGGAGTGCGGTGGCAAGCGCAGCGCGACACCGCTTTGGATTGGCTAGCTGGAGTTTTGTTTGACGTCTGAACCTGCATGGAAATTGGTTTGTCCATTACGGTAGATGATCCAAAGCGGTGTCGCGCTGCGCTTGCCACCGCACTCCAAATTACTTGAATCTGGGCGCGCGCTTCGCAACGAATGCATCGTACGCTTCGCGAAAATCGGAGTGTTGCATGCAGACGGCCTGGGCTTGTGCTTCGCTTTCAAGCGCTGCCGCCAGATCCATGTGCATCTCGCGATTGAGCATCTCTTTCGTTTTCGCCAGCGCGAACGCGGGTCCACTTGCTAACTGTTCCGCAAACTCCGTCGTCGTAGCCGCCAGTTGTTCGGCAGGCACCACGCGATTGTACAAACCGATCGCTTCCGCCTGCCGGGCCGAAATCAAATCGCCGGTCATCAGCAGCTCCGTTGCTTTTGCCAGTCCCACCACGCGCGGCAGCAGGTAGGCTGCGCCCATGTCCGCGCCTGAAAGTCCGACCCTGACGAAAAGAAAAGCAATCTTTGCGGCTTCGCTGGCGATGCGAATGTCGGCAGCCAATGCGATGCACGCTCCGGCACCGGCCGTGGTGCCATTAAGACTGGCAATAACGGGTTGGGGCAGCGCGCGAATGTTTTGCACCAGTTGGCAAGTCAGGCGCGTGAAGTCCAGCAGGCCCTGCATGTCACGCGAGAAAAGTTCGCCGATGATGTCGTGCACGTCGCCGCCGGAACAGAATGCTTTGCCCGTTCCGGTTATCACTACGACCCGCACGTCTTTTTGGTGGCGCAAGGCAGCGAACGTGTCCGTCAACTCGCGATAAACTTCGAACGTAATCGCGTTCAGACGATCGGGTCGATTCAAAGTGATCGTCGCTATGCCATTGTTCGCCTTCTCATACAGAAAGCTTGTTGGGTTCTTCATCTCTGCAGCGCTGCGCTTACTTCTTGTCCACACCCTCTTCAACGATCTTTACTGGCGCCGGCAGAGCCCCTGATTTCAAAACCTGGGCAATGTCCTCCGCCGATTGTTTCGTGAATCTTCCGCTGATCTCACCCTGATCGGAGATTTGCGACTTGATAAAGGCAACCGATTTGACTTCGTCGTTGAGCACCACGGCGAGATACGAATTGATGTGTGCTCCAGTCCAGGCTCCAAACTTCTCTGCCCCGGCGCGTTTCAACGAAAAAGCTATGTGATATTCGTTCCCGCCGGTTCTTGACGGGACCGCCGTAGCATTCCGCAACTCGCTGCCATCTACAATCGGAGGCGATTCAACCACCAACCACTTGCCAGGCTTCTGCGGGTGTTCGGGCGTATTGCCCGAGGCAACAGGTTCTTCGCGTTCTGTATACGGCAATAGGCGGCGATTCGCAGGGACAGTCCCGCCGAGTGACGCCATTGACGCAATTGCTTCTTCGCGGGAGTTGTATGTCTGAACGGGAGCTGGATTGGGTGGAGTGACGACTGCCGTTAATTCCAGTTTTCCTCCGGCAGTGATTATCTTCTTCAAGCGTTCGCGGTCGGGAACATCGGAGAGGTTTACGATGACTCGACCCTGCGCTGCATCGCCCTGCGGTCGCACTTCAAATCGGGACACGCCGAAAGCGTTCAGGCGGCTTTCAATAATCGCCACAGTCTGCTTTACCGCAGCTTGGCGATCAGTCGCGCTGGGGTCGACCTCCAAAGTAACATGCCAGGTAAAGGGACGCTTCGGCCGCAGCAGCGAACAACCCATCCCCGCGGAAAGCAAAAGCAAGGTTGCGATTACAGTGATTAGCCTCTGGCGCACGAAACTTCTCCTCTCAGATTCAAGGTGACGATGGTAAGGCGCAAATCAACAACTTGCGTTTACAGCACGGCGATGCCTTCGATTTCAACTTTCGCATCGCCATCGAGCAGGCTTTTCACTTCAACCAGAACTATCGCGGGAAAATGCTTGCCCATGCGCGCCCGGTATCGTTCGCCGATTTCTTTCATACGGGTTCTATAGTCACCCTTGTCCGTGACATAAATGATCAGCCGCGCGATTTGTTCCGGTTTACCCCCTGCTGCCGTGACGACGACGATTACATTCGCCAGGGCCTGATCGAATTGTTCCACAAGATCAGGGCTGACAATTCGTTGGTGCTCGTTCCAACCAATCTGGCCCGCGATAAAAAGCAGGCGGCCTCCCGGCTCAGTCAAGACGCCATTAGCATAACCGCTCGGCGCGCCCAGTGATTCAGGATTGATGAAGGTGAATGGCATCCAATGAACTTAGTTTGCGCCCGGCATTAGAGTCTTAGTGCGGCTCTGCCGCAGCGTGCGGAAAGGCTTTGCCTTTCCGGCAATTCGCCCGAGAAGTTGTTGAGGCTACGCCTCAAGCTATCAACAGAGGCAGAGCCTCTTAGAAAGTTGAGAAGCGCCCCGGAAAGGCGGAGCCTTTCCGCACTGTGCGGCGGCATAGCCGCAACCTTCAACCTTGGATTGGCGCCTCAATACAACACCGTACCGCCGTCGACATTGATCGCCTGGCCGTTAATACCGCGACCATCCTCCGAAGCCAGCAGCAACGCCAGCGCCGCGACCTCTTCCGCTGTAACCAGACGATTCTGCGGGCTCATGCGCTTGATTGCTGCCAGCGCATCATCAGCGCTCTTGCCGGTTTTCGCGGTAATGTTTTCAACACCGCGCGAAGTCATTTCCGTGTCGACATAACCCGGACAGATCGCATTTACGGTGATGCCTTTAGCCGCGACTTCCAGGGCCACACTCCGCGTTAATCCAAGCACACCGTGTTTGGAGGCTGAGTAGGCGGCAATGTAGGGCGCACCGGTCTTGCCGGCAATCGAGGCAATGTTGATGATGCGGCCCCAGCCGTGCGCGACCATATCCGGCAAAGCTGCGCGCATGCAATAGAAAGTGCCGCTCAGGTTCACGGCGATCAGCCGCTGCCACAATGCGTCATCAGTCTTGTCGAGCGTTGCGCTTTCGGCGACTCCTGCATTGTTCACCAGCAGGTCCGGGCCGCGGCCAAACTTTTCTGCGACCTGATCGAACATTCGCTGCACGCTGGAGCCATCGCTGACATCGCAGACAACGGGGATAGCTTCAACTTCATACTCGACGCGAACTTCGCTTGCCACGTGTTCGATTTGCTGTGATTTGCGCGCGGCGATGGTGACAGCCGCGCCTTCACGGGCAAACGCGAGGGCGATAGCGCGGCCAATACCGCGGCCCCCACCGGTGATTAGCGCTATTCTGCCTTCCAACTTCATTACCGTTCAAATATGGAGTGCGGTGGCAAGCGTAGCGCGACACCGCTTTGGATCACTAGTTTAGGGACAACCCAAAGCGCCTTCGCCGCTTCGCTCTGCCGACGCACTCCAAAAATGTCTCTAATCTCCAGAAAACTTCGGATCGCGCTTCTCGAGAAACGCACGCACGCCCTCTTTGGCATCCTGCGATTCAAAGCAGCGCAATTGCGATTCCATTTCGTACTGCAGCATACGGTCCAGCGTCTCGCTCTGGCCCATATACACGGCTTGCTTCGCCGAAGCTATTGGATCCGGCGGTGCATCTCGTAGCCGCTCAGCGAGTTTTTGCGTCTCTCCTGCCAGC
Organism: Pyrinomonadaceae bacterium; assembly: GCA_036506395.1. Classification (GTDB taxonomy): domain Bacteria; phylum Acidobacteriota; class Blastocatellia; order Pyrinomonadales; family Pyrinomonadaceae; genus DASXRU01. The sequence goes on from DASXRU010000168.1 coordinate 4,334, forward strand.
TCGTCATCCGGCACCACTCGGTTCACCAAACCCAAACGCAGAGCTTCCGGCGCATCGATCGCATCGCCAAGAAAGAAAAGCTCGCACGCCTTGTTTGGTGGCACCAGGCGCGGCAGAAAGTACGTCCCGCCCCAGTCAGGATGAAGCCCAACCCGAACGAACGATTGGGTGAAGGTGGCGCTGGCGGCGGCGAGGCGCAGATCGCACGCCAACGCCAGATTGCATCCTGCTCCCGATGCCGGGCCATTGATTGCCGCAATCACCGGTTTGGTCATTTGGCGAATCGCAATCACGACGCGGCGGGCGGCGCCGAGAAGCCTGGCAAACTCCTCCGTATCCTCGCGTTCCATCAACTCAGCCATCGTCGTCACATCACCGCCGGCACAGAATGCTCGCCCCGCGCCCGTGATTACTACGACGCGCACCGCACGGTCGCTGCCGGCATGTTCCAGCGCCTCAGCCAGGTCACGCCGCATGTGGCCCACAAACGCGTTGAGCTTGTCAGGACGATTCAGCGTGATCGTAACAATGCCGGAGTCTTCGGCAATGTTTAGGTTTTCGTACATATCCTTAGTAAGCAGTGAGCAGTAAGCAGTAAGCAGAGCCCCTGGTTGTCGCGATCAAGTTCGCAATAAGCAGAAATCTGCTCACTGCTTACTGCTCACCGCTCACTTTCCTTTGCTCACTGCTCACTTTCCTTTGAATTCCGGCTTGCGCTTATTGACGTAGGCGTCGAGTCCTTCTTTGGCATCTTCCGATTGAAACAGTTGCTGCTGCAACTCGCGCTCGAGCGCCAGGGCAGACTCGAAAGGAATCTCGGCACCGGTTTGGACCGCGCGTTTGATTCGACCTACCGCTTGCGAGGCTTTGCCGGGCAGCGTGAAGCGGCGGGCATACTCCGTTACCTGCTGCATAAAATCCTCGGCCGAGTCGGCTGTAAAGATGTGATTGATGAGTCCGAGCTGTTCTCCGCGCTCAAAGTCGAATAGCTCGCCGGTGGCCATCAATTCAATCGCCTTCGACTTGCCCACCAGACGAGTTAGCCTCTGCGTGCCACCGGTTCCCGGCAGAACGCCGAGTGAAACCTCCGGCAGCCCCATCTTGCCCGCACCTTTTCGCGCCAGCCTCAAGTCCGCCGCCATCGCGATCTCCAGACCGCCGCCAACACAGTGGCCGTTAATCGCGGCGATTACCAGCTTGGGAGTCTGCTCCAGACGCGAAAGCGTTTCGTTCGCGTGCAGACAGAAGAAGTATTTGAAGTTAGGGGTCACGTCGGCGAGCATTTGGATGTTTGCTCCAGCGGAGAAGAATTTCTCGCCCTTGCCGGTGAGCACAATCACCTGAACAGTTTCATCCATGCGCGCCGCCAGAATCGCCCGATCCAGCTGCTGCATCATTTCGTAGCTATAGGTATTCGCCGGCGGGTCGTTCAGGACAATCACCGCAACGCCGTCATTAGCTCTGTATTCGATCAATTGCCTCGTGCCCCCGGTTTCTTCCTGCACCTTCGCTTCCGCTTCAGCCATCTTTCAACTAACTCCTTCAGTCAAACTTTTGTATGCGAATGCGCGAGCCTTCACGCGAGTCCGTTGCGAGTCCGCTGTGGCGCGCGCCAGACACTCAGACGCTCGGCAGTTTTTGCCGGCGCCATGTCGAGCGCTTCCGCGGATGCCCCACCGAGAAACCCTGAAAGGAAAAGACTGGTGATGTTCTTCACCACCTGGTCAACCGAAAGCTTGCCGCGCGGGTCGTACCAATTGTAAATCCAGTTCATCATTCCGAACAGAGCATAAGTGGCCACAGTAAGATCGACCGCGGGCTTTTCATCCTGCAGTTGCTGAGCATCGCTCAAGATTCCGCGCGCCAGTTTCGTATATTTCTGCTTCTTGCCGGAAACGCGGGCATGCAATTCCTCCTCGAGCGAGTCAGCCTCGTGCGACAGAACTTTCATCTCGGCCATATTCGCGGCAAAGAACGACAGGTGATTCTCGATGAAGATGCGCAGCTTCTCGACCGGGTCCTTCGTTTCGCGCAGGCGCTCTTCCAGCCTTTCGAGCACGCGGGCAAAGCAGTTGTCCTGAATCAGAAACAGGAGCTCTTCTTTCGAGCTGCAATAGTGATAAAGCCCGGCAAGACTGACGCCGGTGGCGCGCGAAATGTCGCGCATGGAAGTGGAATGGTAGCTCTTCTCGGCGAAGATACCGGCCGCCGTGCGCAGGATAAACTCCAGCTTCTGGTCGTAACGCGAAAGGTCTGGTAAAGGATTGGCAACCATAAGAATTAGCCCCTAAGCCCGGCAGGTACGCAACTCACTAGAGTCGGGGAGGGGCTTTGCCCTCTGATGTGCGGAAGGTCTGCGACCTTCCGCCAAGTGTCCCTGGATTTGCGGGGCTGCGCCCCACTTCAGGGCATAGCCCTGAGGAGTTAAGAGCACGGTGACGGTGGGGCAGAGCCCCACCGCACATCAGTTGGCAAAGCCACAAAGCCATCTCCCGCTTTCACAACCGCACATATTCAAACTCGAATGGTTTGCCCTTCACTCCCGCGGCCGGCGGCGCAATCCAGCTCGCGATCTTGCCCGGCTCGGTAACCGCGTGCATCAAACTGCGCACATATTCCCGGTCCTCGATCGTCGGCAGCCATTCCGATTTTCGCCGCTTGAATTCTTCGTAGTCGATCAGGTTGCCCTCAGTGTCGAAAGAATGAAGCGCATACTCGCCAACGTGGCGATGAAACCGCGTGCTCGGCAGATAAAGCCTCTCGCTGACGCCTTCTTCGCCAAGATATTTATTCCAACGAGCCAGCGCTCGCTCCGAATCTTTGACGTACTCCTGGCGCAGCACTTCATTCAAAGCGTTGCGCAAAGGAACTTCGCGCGGCTTTAGCTGGCCGTCTTCGACTGCCAGAAGGGTGTAGATATCACTCGCGGCAACATGGTCTTGATACTTCTTCTGTTCCTGGAACCGGCCCTTCAACCCGGCAGCGAAGAAGTCGGCCGAATTCGAACTAATCTCGCCGCCGAAAAGATCGAGCGAATAGCTGTACCAGAAGTTTATGTAACGCTGAATGATTTCCAGCGGAATGCCGCCCAGCTCGCGCACGTCGCCATCTTTGCTTTCACGCATCAACTGCCCGGTGCGTTTGACGACGCGGCCGATCCCGGTCTCGCCGACGAACATGTGATGCGCTTCTTCAGTCAGCATGAACTGGCAGGTGCGCGCCAGAGGCTCGAACCCCGATTCTGCCAGCGCCGACAACTGATACTTGCCATCACGATCGGTGAACATCGTGAAGCAGAAAAAGTTGAGCCAGTCGTCGCAGGGCTGGTTGAAAGCCTCCAGGATGCGGGGTTTGTCCGGATTGCCGCTGCGACGCTCCAGCAGCGCGTCAGCTTCGTCGCGCCCGTCGCGGCCGAAATATCGTTGCAGCAGGTAAACCATGGCCCAGAGATGGCGCCCCTCTTCGACGTTTACCTGAAACAGATTGCGCATGTCGTAAAGCGAAGGGCAGGTCTTTCCCAGCTCGCGCTGTTGCTCGACGGAAGCGGGCTCGGTATCGCCCTGCGTGACGATGATGCGGCGTAAAGAGTTGCGAAACTCACCAGGCACTTCCTGATAGGCGGGCTGGCCATAGTTATCGCCAAAACCTATCTTCGCATCGGGCTTGGGTGGCTCCAGGAAAATGCCCCAGCGGTAGTCAGGCATCTTTACGTAGTCAAAATTGGCCCAGCCTTCCGGCTCGACGCTGATGGCAGTGCGCAGGTAAACATCCTTCTCCTGGAACCCGTCCGGACCCATTTCGCGCCACCAGTCGAGATAGTTGGGCAGCCACTTTTCGAGCGCCCGCTGGAGTTTCTTGTCTTCGGAAAGGTTTACGTTGTTCGGAATACGGTCGTAAAGATCCATGATAGTCACCGATTCAAGCCCGGATAAACGCGGATTCTGGCAGAAGAAACATATTCTTATCTGCGTATATCTGCGTTCATCTGTGGCTAAGTCCTCTTAAAATCAAACTGCGCCTGCGTTGGCTTGCCATAATTCGTCAGCGCGCCTTGCGGGCCGACTGCGTTCGGTCGCTGGAAGATCCAGTTCTGCCACGCCGTCAAACGGCCGTAGATCTTCGTGTCCATCGTCTCCGGGCCGGCAAAACGAAGCGACGCCTCCATGCCGGTCAAAGCATCGGGAGACAGCGACGTGCGCTCTTCAATCGCTACCCGAATCTCGTCTTCCCAATCCAGATCGTCCGGCGCGAAAGTGATGAGTCCCGCAGCCTCGGCCGCTTCGGTATCGAATGGGCCATCGTGCGCGAGCGCCTGTTCCACTTTCTCCGGCTCCGCCAGGAAGCGTGATTGCAGACGAGTCAGCCCATTGCTCATTGGCAGCGCGCCGGCGTTCA
>DASXRU010000169.1:0-5319 GCA_036506395.1 Pyrinomonadaceae bacterium
CGCCCAGAATGCGCACAATAACTTTCAGGATCCGATCGCGTTCATCAAGCAGGGCGGCGTGAAAGGCATTCAATTGCGAGTGCTGCCGCCGGGTTTGTGGCCCATACACCCTTATCTGTTCCGCGTTTCAGTAGCCAAGACGACGGTGATTCCACAGGGCAAAGTCGGGGTCGTTACCGCAGCTGACGGCGCGCCACTCGATGCTGGGCGTTTGCTCGGTAAAGCGATTACGGGTCACATCAGTTTTCAGAATGCCGAGCTGTACGTTTCGTCTGGTGGGCAGCGTGGTCCGCAGGTGGACATTCTAACGCCCGGCACCTATCGCATCCTGACGCAGTCCTTACCGCTCGAAGGCGGCTCGGATGTCAAACCAGGCTTGTTCACCGTTCGGCTGTACGACGCCACAGTGATTAATGAAAACCAGATTGGTCTGGTGGAAGCGCTGGACGGCTCGCCATTGAATCCACGTGACTATGTTGCTGAATCGGTAGCGGGCCACGACAACTTTCAGGATGGACATGAGTTCATTGACAGCAAGGGCCAGCGTGGTCCACAGAAAGATATTCTGCTGCCCGGCACCTACTACATTAACCCGCTGCTCTTCAAAGTCATTCCCGAAACCGCCAAGGAAGTTAAGCCCGGCGAGGTCGCGGTGATCGTCTCCAATACCGGCAAAGATCCTTCAGACGATATTCGGCGCCAGATGGCCGCGAAAGTACGCGCCCGTATGGAGCGCGAGGAAAGGGAACAAGCTGAGCAATCGGCCGCCCGCCTCGACAAGATTGACGACGGCCGCACCGCGGAAGAAATCAAGACTGAACTGATGACCGGCGACCCCGCTGACCGCCGGCTCGACGAAGGCGCCCACGAAGCTTATGTGGTGCCCGAAGGTTATCGCGGCATCCAGGAAACCGTTGTTGGCCCGGGCCGCTACTATGTCAACACGCTGGCTATCACGCCGATTGTCATTCCCACCACCAACCAGACGGTTGAATGGACATCGGGCGAAGTCGTGAACACCTTCAATCCCTTTGAAGTGATCTCAAAGGACGGCTTCACGATGCAGTTGGAAGTGCGCGTCGTGTTTCGCGTCAAGCCGGAAGACGCGCCTTTCATGGTGGCGAAGATTGGCGGCATCGATCGCCTAATCCAAAACGTGATGCATCCGCTAATCGATTCGATATTCCGCAATCAGGCCTCGGAGTCTTCCGCGATGGCCTACCTGCAGAACCGGCACGAAGAGCAGGAGCGCGCCGAAGCCCGCGTCCGGGCGCATCTGCTGAAGTACCACGTGGACGTGGTTAATGTGCTGATCTGTCACATTCATCTGCCGGAAGAGCTGATGAAGACGCAGACAGAAAAGATTCTCGCGGAGCAGCGCCAGAACATGTACAACGCGCAGCGGGAGGCTGAAGAGAAACGCATTCAACTGGAAAGGACGAAATCGCAGGCCGACAACCAGAAAGACTTAATGGGCGCAACAGTCGGCGTCGAGATTGCCGGCAAACGCGCCGAACAGCGCAAGGCTGAGGGTGAAGGCGAAGCTCATTACATTCTGCAAACCGGCAAGGCCGAAGCAGAGAAGGTGCGCTTGATGGGTGAAGCGCAGGGCGTTGCCTATCGTGAACAAGTCAATGCGCTCGGGGCCCAGGGTGTGGCCCTGGTTGAGGTGCTGAAGGTAATCGGCGAGAGAGGCGTGCGCATTACACCGGATGTCATGGCTTCAGGCGGCACCGGCGATGGCGCGGGCGGTCTTGGGACATTATTGTTGTTGAATCTGTTCCGCAACCAGATGAATCTGCCGGCGGCGAATGGCGAGAAGCCGCAGATCAAATAGCGACTTGGCCACAGATTTACGCGGATAAACACGGATATGAATCGGCACTCCAGAACCGACAAAAAATCTCGCCGCAGATTAACGCGGATTAAAGACGGATCTGAACTCTGGCCTTTGCCTATTTCATATCCGTGTTTATCCGCGTGAATCTGTGGCTATATTTCGTCACACCAGCGCCAGCGAATGGTGCACGCCCTGGCTTTCGAAGTAACGATGCGCCCGCCCGATATCGGTCTCAATCTGTCGGCGTAACTGCGCCACTGATTCGAACTTCTTCTCAGCCCGCAGCCGGTGCAGAAAGCGCACGCGCACCACGTCGCCATAAAGATCTCCCGACCAGTTCATGACATGCGTTTCCACCAAAGGTTCGCCCGCCGTTTCGAATGTCGGACGCGTGCCAATGTTGGTAACGCTGCGGCGCCACTCGTTATCAATCAAAGTAGCCGTGATATAGACGCCACCCAGCGGTATCACCCGATTCTGCGGCATCAGGTTGGCCGTCGGAAAACCAAGCTGGTGCCCGCGCTCATCGCCGCGCACAACACGGCCCTCAACGCCATAAGGCCGGCCCAGCATGCGACGCGCCAGGTTCACCTTGCCCTGGGCCAGCACTTCACGAACGCGGCTGGAACTGATGCGCCGGCCGCGCAAACGCACCTCGGGAACCTCGTCCGCGTGAAAACCGAGCTGGCCGCTCACGCGCTTGAGGAGGTCGATGTTGCCTTCGCGATTGTGACCAAAAGCAAAACCGCGGCCCAGATAGACCTCGCGCGCCTGTAAACGTTCACCAATCACGTCGCGGAGAAACTCTTCCGCGCGAATCTGCGCGAACTCCGGTGTAAAGCGGATGATGATCGTTTGCTCGATTCCGAGAATGCCCAGCGCTTCAATCTTTTGATCAAAGGTTTGCAGCAATGGAGGCGCCGACTCAGGATGCAGCACAGCGCGCGGATGTGGATCGAAAGTAATCACAGTGGGCACAGCGCCGATTGCCCGCGCGCGTTCCGCCACTGTGGTCATGATCAATTGATGGCCCAGATGCAGGCCATCGAATACCCCGAGCGTCAGGACGGTCGGGCGTTGGATTTCGGCGTTGTCGGTGCCGTGGAAGAGTCTCATCACTAATGGTCAGTTACACCTGAGGTGCGAAGTCATTAGATTTTCCATATATCATTTCTCATTTTCCATTTTTCATTTGTTGCTCTGGGTGCAAAGAGCACAGGAAACAGCGGGCTACGTCAACCACAATGACAAATGAGAAATGATATATGGAAAATGCTTTGATTTACTCATCACGAACCATCAGACCATCGTATGCCCATGAAACTCCGTCCGGAAGTTTTGCTGAATCACGCGAATGCTTCACGTCGTGCGCGATGTGCGTAAAAAAGGCGCGGCGCGGTTTGATCTTCTCAACGTACTCGAGCGCCTTGTCCACCCATAGATGCGTCGGGTGTGGCTTGAAACGCAGGCAATCAAGCACTAGCACGTCCAGGTCCCGCATCAAGTCGATGGTGGTGTCAGGAATCTCGCTAAGATCGGTTGCATAGGCAAAGTCGTTGCAGCGATAAGCCATCACCGGCAGCCGTCCGTGAATAACTTCCAGCGGCGTTACTTGCAAATCCGGCCCCAGGCAGAATGGCGCGCCTTCGACGACGGTGTGCGGGACGATCTGCGGCAGGCCGCCACCAAAGTGCGACGGCTCGAAGACATACTTGAAGATTCTTCTGATGTCTATCCAAGCCCTTTCATTCGCATACAAACCCAGCGCGCCGTGGCGGAAGTTCAGAGGCCTGATATCGTCGAGCCCAAAAATATGATCGGCATGACAATGCGTAATCATTACGGCATCAAGTCGTTTCAAACCATGACGCAATGCCTGTTGCCGAAAGTCCGATGAGGTGTCGATGAGCACAGACTGGCCGGCCTGTTCTATCACAACCGAGACTCGTAAACGTTTGTCACGCGGATCGTCAGAAGTGCAGGTCTCGCACTCGCAGCCAATGGAGGGAACACCCGTCGAGGTGCCTGTGCCTAGGAAGGTGAGTCGCATCGCGTCAGTAACAAAGCCTTGATTTTCCATTTCTCATTTGTCATTTCCCATTTTTAGGTCGATGAGTGGTGGGTCAGCGGAGTTGAAGGAAATGACAAATGAAAAATGTCAAATGAGAAATGATAAATCAGAACTGACCACTGACAAACGAGTAATCACAACGGATCTTCAACGTCCGCCGGTGATATCCCTGCCGGTGAACTTGGTTGGCTGCGCGGGACCACTGGTCAGCGAAACATACTGCATACGCAAGTCGGCCAGAATGCCTTCGAACATCTGATCTTCCGGGGACGCAAGATTCCCGCGCGTCTTTTGCCGCAGCATGCCAAGCACATCGATCCAGTGTTTGGCCAACTCCAGATCGACGCCGCTTTCTCCCGTCCCCGGATGAGGCATCATCCCCAGAGCGGCGGCGGCGTTCGTGGCCAGCGACATAAGAAAGTTAATGAAACTCGCCGGGTCGTTCGCGCCGGGCAGATCCCTTTCGTCGTAAGACTCCTCGCCTTCTTCGGCGGGTGCGGCGCTTTCGCCAACCGGCGGTTGAGCGGGCGCCGGTTCGCGGTCCTGAACTTGTGGCGCCGGCGCCGTGGCTGCACTGGCCTCTGCCAATGTACTTTCCGTTTTTGCCGGCTCAGTCCGTTCCGGAGTGCCGGTCGCATCTTTTGCTGGCTCCGCGCCCCGTTCTATTTCGCGCGGCGTCCCGTCGGCATTAAATAACCGGCGGTCCGTCACCTTGAAAGTCGATTGATCGTCACCCATGTTGGTCGATTCTTCCTGAAGCGCAGTCCTTCGCGAGGCTTGCGCTTCTTCATCCTTTAAGTATTGATCCGAATTGGGCTGATGTTAGCACCCGTCCGGAACCGTCGCAAGAAAGCCTGATCCGTAGCGGTGATACTGTTTGATTGCTTACCCTTAGTACAACGAGCGGTCCCATGACGTCAGTACCACCACGCGGCAGCTGGTGGGTCCTGTCTCGGCCCCACACTAGTGCTGCGGTCCCATGAAGTCAGTACCACCATGCGGTAGCAGGTGGGTCCAACCATTGCCGATTGCCAATTGCCAATTGCCGATTCTCTTCTCGCTAAATTCCAATTGGCAATCGGAAATCGACAATTGGCAATGAACAGGCCCACCCGCTACCGCGTGGTGGTACTGACCTCACCGGGACCGCACCTATTACTTTGGTTGGGGGATCTTGTCGGATACTTCTTCCGGCATTTCCTCCGGCAGTCTCAGCACGCTTTGCCAGCCGGAACCGTCGGCGCGCATTTGCGCGGTGAGGTCGTCACGTAGTTTGTGCAGGTTATCGCTCAAGGTGTGCGGATAATTGTTAAGATCAGTGAATTGCGCCATCTGTTCCTTAACGAAAGCTTTCTGCTTTTCAATGGAAGGAATCGCGGAGTGCTGTCCGTTTTCCCAGAAGGGAAGC
>DASXRU010000170.1:0-2884 GCA_036506395.1 Pyrinomonadaceae bacterium
CTTGATTGCGATGCTGGAGAAGCGCGCCGGTTTTCAGCTCCTCGGCGACGATGTGTTCGTTAACATTGCCGGTGGTTTGGAAGTGGACGAACCGGCCGTCGATCTCGGCGTGGTGGCGGCAATAGCCTCGAGCTTCCGAAATGCGGTTATCGATCGCCACACTGCGGTCTTCGGTGAAGTTGGACTTACCGGTGAAGTGCGCGGCGCCACTCAAGCGACCGTGCGGGCTCGAGAGGTCCAGGCCCTCGGTTTCAAGAAAATCATCATGCCGGCTTCAAATGCTAGTGGGCTGGAACGATTGCTTGGCGTACGCGCCGTGGGTGTGCGCACGGTCGAAGAGGCGCTCGAAGAGTTGTTTTAGATTCCGGCCTCAGCGCCAACGGCGCGAAATGTGATAGCCCAGGGCAACGCCCTGGGTAAGCCCCACAAACTCCTTGGAGAGCTGAAGGCGCGAAATAGGTTTGGAGACAATCCTGGTACCGATTGCAAACCAACATTATTTCGCGCCTTCAGCGCTAAGGAGCTTTAACTGGATCTTACCTGGGCCGATGGCCCAGGCTATTACATTTCGCGCCTTTGGCGCTGAGGACTTCGCGCATTCAGCGCTGAGAACATGGTTTTCACATAGCTGGCTGCCGTGCGCAGGTATGGAGGGTTATTCGTAACGCAGGGCTTCAATCGGATCGAGCGCGGCGGCTTTGCGTGCCGGATAATAGCCAAAGAATATTCCTACCGCGGCCGAGAAAATCACTGAGCCAAAGATAGCCATGGTGGAAATGAGCGTGGGCCAACCCAGCAGTTGCGGTATCAAAAGCGAAACAACAATCCCCAGCACTATACCCATTGCGCCGCCCGTCAGACTTAGCACGATAGACTCAATAAGAAACTGACTGCGCACGGCAGAGGACCGCGCGCCGATCGCCATGCGAATGCCAATCTCGCGGGTGCGCTCGGTGACCGATACGAGCATGATGTTCATGATTCCGATCCCGCCGACCAGCAGCGAAACGCCGGCAATGCAGGCCAGTAGAATCGTCATAGTGTTATTCGTCTCGGTCGCGGCCTCCGCCACATCCGTCATATTGCGGACGGTGAAATCGTTTGCCTCATTCGGCGCCAGTTTGTGCCGCTGGCGCAGCAGGTCGGAAATCTGTTGTTGCGCGGTGTAGGTTGCATCCTGCGAGACGGCCGAAACGAAGGCAATCTGAAGACGCGGGCTTCCCAGGATCTTTTTCTGCACCGTGGTGTACGGGGCAAAGGCGATATCGTCCTGATCGCGTCCCTGTTGGTCCTGGCCCTTTCTCGCCATCACTCCAGCGACACGAAACGGAAGGTTCAATACTCGTACGGTTTGACCAACCGGATCTGTACCGGGAAAGAGGTTGTCCGCGATCGTCTGGCCGATTACTATTACTCGTCCTGCAGTGCGCACGTCGGCGTCAGTAAAGAACTCCCCACTCTGGATAGTCCACTTTCGTATGTCAGGGTATTGTTCGCTGACGCCCTGGACCGATGTGTTCCAATTCATGTTGCCGAAGACAAGTTGTGATCGGGAATTCACAGCCGGCGTCACCATTGAAACACTTGGTACTTCACGCTTGATCGCGTCCAGGTCTTCGACTGTCAGAGTGTTCGTGCCACTGTCGCCGGTGCCTGTGCGCACGCCGCCGGTGTTCTGCGCGCCGGCGCTCACAAACAACAGGTTCGTGCCAATGCTTTGGATTTGCGCTTGCACGGAGGCCTGCGCTCCCTGCCCGATGCTCACCATCGCGATCACCGCCGATACGCCAATGATTATGCCGAGCATAGTCAAAGCCGCACGCATCTTGTTGCGCACCAACGCTCGAAAGGCGACTCGAATAATCATTACCAGGTTCATAACTTTTTGCCCCTTAAGAGGCCTTTCTCAGCAGTCTGCTCAACCAGCCCAGCTTGCAGTTAGGAAGAGGGGCTTGCCCCGCTTAGAATCAGCGCCATTCAATCGGCGGGGGTGAACCACCCTTCCTGACTGCATGTATTCCAGGTGGCGCATGGCTGCAAAGAGGCTGACCTTATCCTTCCTCGTCTTCGTCATCTAACACAGGCGGAAGATTTCGTAACTCTTCGGCCGCATCACGTTGTTCTTCGATCTGATAGTCCTTCTTGATTTTGCCATCCTTGAAGACGACCACCCGTTGGGCGTACTGGGCAATGTCAGACTCGTGCGTGACCAGAACCAGCGTGATTCCTCGTTCGCGGTTTAGCCGTTGAAAAATCTCCATCACCTCAACGGCAGTCCGCGAGTCGAGATTACCGGTCGGCTCGTCTGCCAGAATCAGTGCCGGATCATTAACCAGCGCCCGGGCAACTGCGACGCGTTGCTGCTGTCCACCTGATAACTGGTTAGGATGATTCTGTTCGCGACCTGCCAGGCCAACCGAAGCCAGGGCTTCCATCGCGCGCCGGTGACGCTCTGCAGTTTCCACACCAAGATAGAGCATGGGCAGCTCGACATTCTCCAGCGCCGAAGTGCGCGAAAGCAGATTGAATCCCTGAAATACAAAGCCAAGTTTCTGACAGCGAATATCGGCCCGTTCATCCTTGGACATTTCGGAGACATCCTCGCCGTCAAGAACATAAGTTCCCCTGGTAGGACGATCGAGACAGCCGATAATATTCATCATCGTTGACTTGCCCGATCCCGAGGCCCCCATGATGGCTACGAATTCGCCCTCCCGGATCGTCAGCGATATGCCGCGCAAAGCGTGAACATCTACGTCGCCCATCGTATAAGTCTTATGGATGTGATCCAGCTCAATGATGGGCCGAGGTTCCGGCTGCTGACCCAGTACCGCAGGATTCAACTGCAACGCCTGCGGCTCGATTGCGAATGTCGCTGACATGG
>DASXRU010000171.1:0-19558 GCA_036506395.1 Pyrinomonadaceae bacterium
TACGATCGTAGATACGGTTGCCGGCTTCCTGTGCCTGCGAAACGAATCCGCACATTATCAGGACCAGCAGAACGAAAGAGAATCTTTGCATAGTGTGTTTAGAGGCGGGCTACTGCCCGCCATTCCTTGCTTAGGCGGCCGGCGGGCGGTAGCCCGCCGCTAAACCACCGAATTTGGTTCATGGTAGCGAATTCAAAATCTGATCTACCTTTTCGACGGTTAAGTTCTCGTGATAATCAAACCCGATCTGGAACATAGGCGCCGTGCCGCATGATCCCAGACACTCAACCAGCGAAACAGTAAAACGCCCGTCCGCGGTCGTCTGTCCCGGCTTGATACCCAGCTTGTTACAGACATGCCTGGTGATATTCGGCTCTCCCATGATCTTGCACGAGAGCGTCTTGCAAATCTGTATGTGGTACTTGCCGACCGGCTGCGTATTGATCATCGAGTAGAAGGTCGCGACCTCCCAGATGTCGGTGATGCGCAGGTTCAGCCGCTGGGCCAGATACAAAACGCCGGCGGGATCGAGATAACCCCGCTCGCGCTGCACGATGAACATTAAAGGCAGGATTGCCGAGCGTGGCACCGGGTACTTCGCCAGGTGACGATCGATCTCCGCTTCTACTTCGGGCGAAAACGTCGCCGCCTCATCCGGCATATGCACTGGTTGTGATAGCGGCACGATTTGTGTTAGCGGTTGGCTCATTGATTTGGTGTTGTGATCTTTGTTCTTTGATCTTTGTACTTTGATCCTTGCGTTTCTACGCCTCGGTTACGTGAAAAGCTCAATGTCCTCAATCACAAAGTTCAAAGCACAAAGTACAAAGTTCAAAGGACTATCGATCAATTTCTCCTAAAACAATATCAAGCGAACCAATAATGGCAACGATGTCGGCGACCATTGCGCCTTCCGCCATCAGCGGCAGCGCCGACAGATTCACAAAGCTGGGGCCGCGAAAATGCACTCGCGCCGGCTTGGGGCCACCGTCCGACTTGATGTAAACGCCCAGCTCGCCTTTCGAAGCCTCAATCGGCTGGTAAACTTCGCCGGCCGGCACATCAAATCCTTCAGCCACGATCAGGAAGTGATGAATCAATGCATCCATGTGCGTCTTCATTGCTTCGCGATCCGGCAGCACCACTTTCGGCGCATCGGCTTTGACAGGACCGGGCCGCAAGCGTGACAGCGCTTGCAGCACAATCTTATGCGACTCCTGCATCTCGCGCATGCGCACCATGTAGCGGGCCCAGACATCACAGTCGTACTCGATAGGGACGTCAAAATCGTATTTCTCGTAGCCCGTGTACGGATTCGCACGCCGGATGTCGAGCTTGACACCGCTGCCGCGCAGGGACGGGCCGGACAGTCCCCAGTCGATGGCGTCTTCGGCGGAGATACGCCCGACATTCTGAGTGCGCTTTTGGAAAATCTTGTTGCCAGTCAAAAGGGAATCGAATTCATCTGCCGCTGCGGGAAAGTCATCAGTAAACTGTTTGACGCGGCGCTCGAATCCGGACGGCAAGTCCATCATCAAGCCGCCGATGCGGAAGTACGACGGCGTCAGCCGCCCACCCGACGCTGCTTCGATCAAGTTGAGAATCTTTTCCCGCTCGCGGAAGCAATAGAAGAAAACAGTCATCGCCCCGATGTCCAGCGCATGGGTGCCCAGCCAGACCAGGTGCGATGCGATGCGTTGCAGTTCGCACATCAAAACGCGAATCGTCTGGGCCCGCTCGGGAATTTCCAGTTCCAGAAGTTTCTCCACCGCCATCACGTACGCCAGGTTATTGCCGAGGGGATTCAGGTAATCCATTCGATCCGTGATGACGATGCCTTGCTGATACTTCTTGTACTCGAAAAGCTTCTCCATGCCGGTGTGGAGATAGCCGATGTCGGGAATGGTTCTGACAACCATCTCTCCGTCCAGCACCAGCTCCAGGCGCAGCACGCCGTGGGTGGACGGATGCTGCGGCCCCATCGAGATCGTCATCTGCGTGTCGAGCGGCCGATCGATGACCTCGAATTGCGGCGGCAGGTTTGGGGTGGAAACACTCATCAGTTCTTACGGCGCCGGCATATCAAGCGGAAGCCCGACCGTTAGGGAGGGCTCTAATTGAACCCGGAGCAGACAAAGCCCTTGCTGACGCGCGGGCTTCTGCCTCTCTACTGTTGCACGAAGTTGTATGTTAGAACTCCTGAAACCTTTACTGCCTGTCCACTCAGTTTTGTCGGAGTAAACCGGGCCTCGCGCGCCGCAGCCTCAGCAGATGCCTTTAGCAGCGGATGCCCGGATACTGCGTGCGCCGAAATTACGTTGCCGTTTTCATCCAGTAAGATTTGAACAACGACTGTGCCGCCAGCCTTTGCCGCTTTCGCGATTGGAGGATAAATCGGTTGTGGCAGCTTGATGGCTCTTCCGTTCAGGACACCGCCGGAAATCGGCGCTTTGATCCTGCTGGATGAAGGCGCTGGCGGAGGCGGTTCATCCGCGCTTGCATTAGGTACGCCGCCAACCACCCCTGATTTAATGCCGGGCGCCCCAGGATTTGCTGGAGCAACGTCGATCTCTCGCCTTACTGGCTCTCCATCGTTTGGAGCTCCGGGGAATATAGGCTCACTTCGGCCTGCGACCTTTGCCTCGAGCACGGTGATCTTCCAATCTTCCATCCCCTGGACGAGCGTACTCTTCAACGCGATGACGTGGAGAGTGCCTGATTTGTTTGGGCCGTGGATCGGGAAGGTTAGATCCGCAAAACTGTTCTGACCGGTAGAACGAATAGAGCCGGTGACGTACCAGCCCGCTTCAATCGGCGATCCCATTTCCGCGATTAGCGTCGGGTCTGCTTTTGCCTGCGCCAAAGCTCTGGTATATGGCACGGACGATTTTATAGAGCCCATGACAGCGGTTGCGATCAAGCCGATGATCGCCGCCCCAAGAACAACCGCGCAGACGAGCGTTACCGGCACAAACCATTTCCAGTTTCGTTTCCACCAGCCAGGTCTCGGTTGTGGATCCATAGTTGTCCTCCTTCGCGGCGCCAGTGGTCCGCGACTAACAAAAGCTAGGTCAGGCTGTATGGCTCATATCCGCGCAGCGGAAAATCTTTGCGTAGCGCATGACCTTCCCAATCATCAGGCAAAAGTATGCGGCGCAAATCGGGATGCCCGTCGAAGATCACGCCGAACAAATCGTACGTCTCGCGCTCGTGCCAGTTTGCCGTGCGCCAAACTCCGGTAACGGTCGGCACATGAATGTCATCCTCGTTCAGCACAACTTTTAGCCTTAGCCGATGATGCCTGGTGGTGGAGAAGAGATGATAATTAACTTCAAAACGCGGCTCTTCCTCAGGGCCCCGATCGACGCCGCAAAGGTCCGCAAGAAAATTGAATTCCAACCCGGGCGTCGTCTTCAGAAACGAGCAGGCAGCGACGATGTGCTCCCGCGGTACGATGATGGTGGTTTCCCCGAAGGCAGTGATCACGGTCGTGATCCATTCCGGGCGCTCGCGTTGCAACGCCGCCGCCGGTTGAGCTTCGCTGTTGGTGCTCATCGGCGACGGCGCTGTTTGGTTGGATGTGATTTCGACCGCGGCGTCAGGCCGCTTTTTCTGCTGGTTATCCTGTGACATTACAAAATGTGTTGCCCCGGCAGCTCGATCTCAAAGCGAACCCGCATTAGAAAGAGCGCCGGCGCTCGTGCTTTGACGCGTATGCATAAGGACGCTCCAGGGGCTCGGTTTGACCTTTCGGCGAACCGCTCGGCAGAGTCCCTGGTGGCACGGCCTCAATGGCTTCTTCGGGGGGAATGTCTTTGCGATCCCTTGCGGACTCTTTCATCACCTTGTCCTGCAGCATCATCACTGCGTGAATCAGCATCTCAGGCCGCGGCGGACAGCCCGGGATGTAAACGTCAACCGGAACGATCTTGTCCACGCCCTGGACTATGGCGTAATTGTCGAACACCCCACCGGAAGTGGCGCACGCACCCATTGAGATTACCCACTTAGGCTCCGGCATCTGGTCGTAGATGCGGCGCAAAACGGGAGCCATCTTTCGCGACACGCGGCCGGAAACTATCATCACGTCCGCCTGGCGCGGCGAAGCGCGAAACACCTCCGCGCCAAAGCGGGCCAGATCATTGCGGGAGCTGGTGGCGTTCATCATCTCGATGGCACAGCAGGCAAGGCCGAAAGTGGCGGGCCACAGCGAAGATTTCCGCGCCCAGTTGATCAACGAATCAAGCCGGGTCGTCAGCACTTCCGGTAAAGCTTCGGCGAGAATGTTTTCTAGTCCCATACGTTTCCGCCTGTTATGCCTGGACTGTTCAGGCCGCGGTCCGGGTAACTTCTCCGCCGGGCTTTTCCGTTCGCGAAAGCAGCCGCGCTTCGGCTTCTGCTTCACGGCGCGCCTGCTCGCTCCAGTCAAAAGCACCCTTCTTCACAACGTAAATGTAGCCGGCCAGCAACAGAGCAACGAACAACATCATCTCGGTATAGAGCAGCGTGCCCAACCCGTATTGGGGAGCGGCAAGCCTCTTGAAAACCACCGCCCAGGGAATCAGAAAAATTACTTCAATGTCGAACAGGATGAAAATCATCGCGATGAGGTAAAACTTCACCGAGAATCTTTCCCGGGCTGAGCCTACCGGATCCTTGCCACACTCGTAGGGCATCAGCTTCGTCCGGGTGGATTTGCGCTGGCCTATGACTCGGGACAGCAATATGTTTGTCACCGCGAAGCCTGCGGCCACGACGAACATCAGGATAATCGGTAAATAGTCGGAAAGGTTGAACCTCATAAAACTCGAGCGCGCCCGACGCGCGCAAATTCACTCCCGCCTTCGACATCAACTGGCCGGAAATCAACTTACCGAGAGATTGAGAATCATTGTACAAAGTCATCGTAGTTCATCAAATTAAGGGTGTCAAGGAACTGTACTTTGCGTCAAAGGCATTGTTTTGCAGATGATTGACCGCCTGAAAATGCGTGTGTTACTGTTCCGGCGGACCTCACAAAAACCATTATGAGGATGTCTCCGCCGGTGCGGCCAGGCGCTAAGTCTGAAGCGAAGTGATTACCGGATTCAATACGGACGTCGAGCACAACGGCGTTATCTATCACGTGCAGACGGAAGACAAGGGTCTCGCCAGTCCTCTAATCCTTTCACTCGTCTACACCGGTGGGGAGATTCTGGCCAGCAAGCGCTCGCCGTACGAGGATCTAATCGTGGCCGGCTTCAATGAAGCAGCTCTTGCTGAGCGTCTCCAGCGCCAGCACAAACTGATATGCGCGGCAATCCACGCCGGCCGCGTCGAGGACCTCAAACGCATGGCCCGGCGCGATGCCGCCAGGGCCGAGCCGTCTCCGATAATAGAACTGGAAGAGGAGCCACTTGAGGTACCTGAGTCCGCCTACGAAGTAGCCCCGCTCGAAGTGGGCGAGACGTTTGAAGTTGTGGCCGAGCAGCCGGCGGATCCTGAAGAGGGATCCCTCATGGCGACCGCTGCCGCTGCCAGTGTCTTGCGAATAAATCTGCTCGAGGAGCGCGAACTTCGCGGCGGGCAGTTTGCGACTTTGCGCGTGCGCGTCAGCCGAGGTCCGCAGGACGATCAGCAAGTGGTGCCCGACGCCCATGTCGTTTTGAAGACTCTGGGAACCACATTTCGCCCGGTCTCCACTTTCGCCAAGACAGACAAGGACGGTATAGCGATTATGTTTGCCGCGCTGCCCAAATTTTCAAACGGACGCGGGGCGATCCTCGTGCGAGCGGACGCCGGCGGTGAATTGGCTGAGCTGCGCCGCATCATTTTGCCGGGGTAGGAGCGGTACGTGCGCATTGAGATTAACGGCGAACCGCGCAACGTGGCAGACGAGAGTTACCTGAGCGATCTTGTCCGCGAGCTTTCGCTGACGCCGGAACGAGTGGCAATTGAACTCAACAAGGAAGTCGTGCGCCGCGCTGATTGGGCTACGACCTTAATGACAGAGGGCGATCGGATCGAGATAGTACATTTCGTTGGCGGAGGCTAGTTGCTAAGCAGGAGGCAGGAGGCAGGAGGCAGGAGGCAGAATTGCCAGCAGGGCTGCGGTTTTTGTTTTCTTCGTATTTCGTTGTAAAGTCTTCGTATAAACGAAAGGCAATACTTCCTTATGTCAGCTGTGGTTCCCACCCCAACTCGGGCCGATGCGTTTAGGATTGCGGGCCGCGCGTTCAGCTCGCGCCTGATCATCGGTACGGGAAAATACCGGACATACGATGAAATGAAAGCGGCGCATCGCGCGTCAGGCGCTGAGATGGTGACGGTTGCAGTCAGGCGAGTGCCGCTGGACCGCAGCGCTGAGTCGTTTCTGGATCATCTCGACCCGGCGCTACAGATTCTGCCGAATACGGCCGGCTGCTACACGGTGGAAGAAGCGGTGCGGACGGCGCGGTTGGCGCGTGAAGCCCTGGGAACTGAACTGATCAAGCTGGAAGTCATCGGCGATCAGACGACGCTATTTCCCGACAATGAGCAGACCCTGGAAGCGGCGCGCATTTTGGTGGGCGAAGGCTTTGTCGTCTTGCCGTACTTTAATGACGACTTGATCATGGCGAAGAAGCTCCTTGACGCTGGTTGCGAAGCAGTGATGCCGTTGGCGGCGCCGATTGGATCCGGACTGGGTATCCAGAACCCGGCAAACCTCCGCATCATGCGGGAGCAGTTACCCGACGCAACCATCATCGTTGACGCGGGCGTGGGCACGGCCAGCGATGCCGCGATCGCGATGGAGTTGGGAGCCGATGGAGTGTTAATGAATACGGCGATCGCTGAGGCAGAAGATCCCGGAAAGATGGCGAAAGCAATGAAGCTGGCGATCGAGGCGGGCAGACTTGCCTACCTGGCCGGTCGCATGCCAAAGCGTCTTTATGCCAGCGCGTCCAGCCCGCTCACCGGCGTCATTCGATAACCGGTTCTATCACCGCCTCAGTCTCGAATCAGCAGAGGCGACAAACGTCGCCGCGATCTACGACCCACCTCCACTAGGGGATCCGCAAGCGAACTGGGGGGACACTGCTCGGATCAAGTTTGAAGTTGGCAGTTGCTGTCTCACCAGCCCGCACGGCAATCGTGGCCTGAGCCGACGAGAAACCGCTTCTGCCCACGCTGATCCTGTACGAGCCCGGCGCCAGATTTGCAAATACGAATCTTCCTTGTGCATTTGTCGTAGTGCGCTGAGCGCTCGCGGACACGTTCGCGCCGGAAATCGGCCTGCCGCTTTTGCTGTCGATGACCTGGCCTGTCACCTGGCCATCCCTGATACCTATGCCACCAATCACTACCGGCGGCTTTCTGATTTCACCGCTGATGGAGGGCATCGCGCGCCGTTCCGACCTGAGCGCAATGTCCTGTCGCGCGGATGATCCTGAGCGAACGGTGATTGCTCGCGTCTCTGGTGTATAGCCGTTCAGCTTTGCGCTGACCTGATAGCTACCGGGGGCAAGCGGCTCGAACCTGTAGTTCCCCTGCTGGTCCGTCTTAGTTGATGGCTGCCCCGGCAATGAAACTGATACTCCGGAGAGAGGCTTGCCATTGGCCGCGTCTGTGATGTTGCCGGCCAGTTGTCCTTTTCTTGCAAGCGTCTCGGTGCCATGCGTGATCTCCGTGCGCGAAATGCGGGTATCACCCGAGGGTTCGTGCCGGCGCTCGTTTTTCTGGTTTTCACTCCGCCGTATAGACTCGTTTCGCAATAGGCCGGCGATCATGGGCGACGACTGTTTCTTCAGCTGGAACTTCGCTTGTTCGACGCCGCCCGGGCGCAGAGCGACTTGCTGGTTCGCGCCGTAATAACCGACCTTGAATATTGTGACGCGATACAGCCCCGGCTTCAGGTTACGCAGCTCGAAAGTTCCTTTCATGCCCGTGAAAACCGAGATAACCGAGTCAGATTGAACAGCGGAGACCTTAGCCCCGGCGACCGGATGGTTTTGGTCGTCAAGCACTGTGCCGCGCAGTGCGGTGGCTGCTCCCGGCAGAATGAGTGTCCTCCCGCTCATTGGTAGCCTTGCAATAGCGTCGCTTTGAGTAAACTTGAAGTTTGCTTCAGCCACTTTCCTCTGTCCTACCTGGACCTGCGCGGTTTTTAACTTTTGGCCACTGTGATTAATGGTTAATTGATACGCTCCGGTAGGAACATTGAGGAAAGCGTACTGACCCAGCGAGTTGGTCCGGGCGACGCCGATGCTTTTGGAAGTCTGTGCTACCGGCATCTGACCGAAGAGTGTCTCCGGACTATGCGTCAGTTTGGTGCGGCTCCGGTTGACGTGATGCGCGCTCATTGACCCTCCAGGAAAAGTTTCCTGATCAGGAGAGCTCGTGCGCGCCGTGCCGAGAACCCTCAGCGTGACCAGTGCGCGGGCCACTGGATTTCCCAGCGCGTCCCGCACCACGCCTCGCACTTGTCCTAAAGGCGCGCCCACACTCCTGATTGCATTGATGACGACCGTTGACGGGAGGACGGTCAGCGCAGGCCTTACGGAACCGGTTGACAGCGGCTTGAATTGAAGATCGGCGACATTAGCGCGACGCGCAAACACCTCAACCTGTGCAGTCATCTTCTTCAAGCCCTTTGAGATAGTAAGCTTCGCCAGCTTTCCGCTCAGCAGGCCTTTCAAAGCGTAGGAGCCGCTGCTGTCAGTTGTAGTGCTCAGGCCTGATTCCTCGTCCGTAACTATTGCGCCTTCAACCGGGCTGCCATCCTCAGTGATCACACCGGTCACTTCTTCAACCGATCCCTCAGACGGCATTGCTGCTTCAGTTCCCGGATCGCCCGCTTCGCCGGTTGGATATGACGACTGTTCTTCCTTGAAACCACGCAAAGCGGCGCGCATCTCCTGGATCTTTTGCAGCAGACTTAAAGATTGTCCGGCAAAGTCGTCGATGCGGGCCATGAAGCCTTTCTTCTCCCCACTCGGCTGCGCTTCGGCGGAAGTAGTTTCAGACGTCGCCGCTTCTTCCATCGCTTTCGTCATGGCCGCCTGCAGTTCCTGCTGGTGCGCGGCGATTTGCTGATCGGCCTGCGTAGTGTCCTGCGACTGTTCCATCAGACTTGTCTTGGAAGCCAGCGCTGTTTTGACTCCTTCGAGCGCCTGGCTTAACGCACTCAGGGTTTCCGTGCTACTGGTAGAGTTGCCGGCAAGAAGCGCTTCTGCCTGTGCGATTAGCTGCTGCAATTCTGCATCTGTTTCAGCAGCCTGCGCTGCTTGCGCATCGGTGGTCGCGGCCTGGCTGGTCTCGGTCGCGGTTTGAGTTGGCCCACTCGGGGTGGCTGCGGGCGCGGTGACGGCCTGATGAATTGATGCTGCCAGTTGTTCGATCGCGCTCGAGAGCGCCTGGCCCAAAGCCGATGCGCGAAACTCGTTGCTCCTGAAATCCGCTGACCCTAATTGGGCAGTCGTATCAGGGGCTGGACCTTTCCGGGCGCCGATTCCTTCAGCGCGTACGCTGCTAACGTTCGCCGTTTCCACCGAGGCAATCTCCGCATAGAACTGGATGTTGACCTTCGTATCTTCGCCGGCGCTTTCGGAGTTAACCGCCAGGAGACCGCCCCGAACTATGAACTTGAGTCCGTTTTGTTTTCCCAGCGCAACGAGCTGATCAACGGTCAGTCCTTTGATCTCAGTAGCGTCAGGGCCGGCACTGATTACTCGCGGCAAAAGATCCTTGTAACCCACAACTAGTTTTTGTTGCAGTTCCTGAGCAATCTTTTGGCCGGACTCGGATGGCGTATTGGTTCCGCTTTCGTCCTGGAAGCTGAGAATGCCAACAGAAATCAACTGGGATTGGCTTGGTTTGATAGAACGCCCGCTCCCGAAACCAGGAGATGGTCCAGGTAGTAGCCACAAAGACACAAGGGCGCACAGAGCAGCGTTGAAAAGCTTTCGCGATCTTACATCCCGCCGACTTTTGCTCGGGCTGAGGCTGTTCAGAAAAACTACTATGCCATGTATGGCATTCAACATACGTCTGTATTTCATGATACTGCTCCCTTCGGGCAAGTCCCATAACTGTTACCCGCGAAATACGCTCGGAAATTTGCCAGCCCCTGCGTGCCGCGGCGGCGGTCTTCTTAGAATCACAGACGCGCCAAAGCCCGAAGGATACTGGGAAATCAACAGCGCGAAAGAGCCACGCTCACCAAGGGTCACGGGCGAAAAGCATCAAGGCGCTGTGCCTTCGCCGTAGTTGTTTGCAGGCTTCGGATCAGGGGTTATGCTCCAGGCGAACGCCCCAAAGGTTTTGCTGATCTCGGGGATTGTCGGCACCGTGGTGACGATTTGCACCGTTCTGGAGGCGCCCACCGCAAGCGTCCCGATGTTGCACGTAGCAACGCCTTGCGTGCCGTCAGCGGCTGCGCTGGGGCTGGAGAAGCATCCAGTTGCCGAGCTCAGAAACTTAACGCCAACGGGCATCAGGATTCGCACTGTGGTCTGGCGCGCGTCGTCGTCATGATCACTGTAAACCACTACCTTGCAGGTAAGCCTGCTCTTGACCTGGACGACCGTGACAGACCTGACTCGTACATCGGCTTGCCAGCGTTCCTGGGACCAGGCAATGCTGCCGGTGAAAAGAATCGCTGTCAGAGCGGCGCTAAGCTTTCTTGTCATATGCCACCTTTCCTTTCTATTTAGCGATCGCAAAGGTTCAAAGATTTCTACCAAATGTGTGGGGCTAACCCTACGAAGCGAATGCTTTGCCTTTTCCAACAGGAACGCGTCTGGGGTCTGATGGCGCGCGGCTTTGCCGGCAATTTTGGCGCGCCCCGCAAGTACTTCAAATAACGTATCCGGGGTTGGTTACAAATCCCCGGTCAATTATGCGCTGGCCTTCCTGACGGGCGTAGTTTCTCATACCAGTTGTTGTTCGCGTGCCGTCCACGTAAAACCACCATAGATACAAGACCTGATACATGTTGGCGCCTTTATAGCCCCAACTGCTGTCGCACGATGCCATGCGCGGACATGATGATCCGCCATTGTGATCTTTTCCGGCCGCATGACGAGATTCGTGGAGAACGGTACCGGCTCGCTCGACAACCACTTCACCATAGAAGAACGGCCATTTTAGAACTGTCCTATCGTCGACCCCCAGCCCCCAGTAAGTGGTTGCTCTGGCCCCCGTATTCTTGTTGCCCGAACCGCAGCGACCATCGAGCTCGTCGATATGTGATGCCGCATAGGGATAGCCCCAGCGCAACGCGTTGCCGCTGAAGTCACTGGTGCTGGTTGCGTAGTCTTCGGCCGAGTAAGCGAGCAGATACAGCGCATTGAAGGTACGCGCCAGTGGACGGTTGCGATCGCAGGCCGCCTCCCAGCCGAAACCGTCATCCCAATCATCCTTGTCAAAGTCGAAATGGTCCCAAAATTGGTCTATGTAGATCTGGTTGCAGGTGAAGGGACCATAGAAATTGTCGCCACTGTCATTATTGTCTCCCGGCTGCCAGATACAGCTTGCCGGCGACAGCAGAAAACTCACCGGCTGCATTAGGAGGGTCCGCTCAAGATCACCTGTCTCGCTGAAACCCACCATTCGGCGCGCTCTCGGGGCCGGATCATCTTTCGTTCTCTGACGCGGTTTCAATCCCTCTGGAACATCATCCGGATGAGGAATCTGTTTGACCTTCGTTGTTCCCAGAGTGATCAACCCATGATCTCTCTTAGGAAGCTTTGATCTGAGGAAGACGGCTCTTTTCTCATAATCAGTGCCGGCTGCCAGATAGCCGCGAATTGCCTCTCGTCGTATCGAGAGATTGCCGTGATTAATGAAGCGGAGCAGCGCTGCTTCAGCCAGTTTGTTCCCCTGCCTGGCCAGTTGTCCCAAGCCCATGATCGCCGTGACGCGGATGTGGATCTCTTTATCAACCGAAAATCTTTCCGGGTCCGCCCAGTGCTCCTCAGGTATGGGGGCGGAAGCGATCCTTTCCAGCGGGGCTTGCGCGGCGTCGCTGCCTACTTCTCGCATTGTTTCCACAATGGCCCAGCGACGGAAATAACGGTCGCCGCTGATCTTTAGATAAGCCGTGAAAAGAACAGGAATCACTTTGGGAGCTTGCGATCGCAGCTTTTTCAAAGACTCCTGGTATTTTTGTTCCGCGTCTCTTCCCACGCCGGACATGTAGTTCAAATGGGCGGTAAGTTGGCGCCCGATCTCGGTGTTGGGAAAGTCCTGAAATCGCACAGCCGTCGTTGGCCCATCTGACCTATCGATTTCACCAGGCCGATCGCCGGGCAGTGTCTGTTGTTGGGCGTGGCCGGCGCCTGCCAGCAAAAGCAGCAGGCCACAGACAAGCGTGGGCGGAGGTAGGTATCCTGGAACCCGATTCAGATAGTTGAGCGAATGCATGTTTGTGACCTCCTTGTGGTACGTGGAAAGGAAAACAACTTCGATATCAAACGCTTCATCGCTTTGCGCGTCGGAGCGCTACTTGTTCAACCTGGGCTGCGCCAGAAGCTGGAAGAAGAGTTTGAAGCGCCCGCCGTCTCCTTCGGCAATGACCTCCTTCCGGACTCCGGCGGGCTTCTTCTTGCACTGCTCGACATCCTCATTCCAGGAAGGAAGATCGATGATCGTCACAAGGTCGTCCCCGTTTGCGACGAGCTCATCCAATTCCCGGAGATAGAATTGCAGGACCGGAGTCAACAAGGCTTTGCCGGACTTGCCTGAAAACGACGAGGGCTTGGGCGTTCCGGGAGCTGGATATGTCCCAATCATGATTTGTGTTAGCGACGCCGCGTACAGTTCCGGATGTCCATCGTCAATCTCCACAACGGCAATCGTCACCGGCCGCGACGATCCCATTGAATAAACTGTTGCCTCCGCCGGATGGGTCTCACCCTTGTCCACGCTTGTGTGGTAGCCGATTTGTCTGACGTTTCCAACTGCGCCCAGCCCATCGTTGGACAGCACCAGGATTTCGTCCGCGCCCACTTCGTCGGTTTCTTCAAGGGACTCGAGACCCAGGTACTTCAGGACAACCTCGACGGGATGTGGTGGAGGGTAGTGAATGGAAAACGGCTGCCAAGGTGTAATCTGGGCCGGATTTTTGGTTCGCACCTGAGCCTGGAAGCTGCCGGCCCCTATGTCGGAGGGTAGATCCATAATGATCGCTTCTCCGCCCCCGGCCCAGCCAGAGATTTTGGAGATCTTCCGGGGTTTGAGAACGCGCACCGCGGAACCATTGATCCAAAGGTCGCTCGCCCACCAGACGTCCGGAAACGGATCGTTTTTTAGCCGCTGGACCACAATGTCGGCATCGGCGGGCGCATAGTTGAGAGCAAGACTCAGCTTCCACACCTTGGTCGGCTGGTCGCGCCAAGTCTCGGCCGTTTTCAGTTCGAGCGTCGCATAATGAACAATTTTGACGGCCGGCGAAGGCAGACCCACTGTTTGATTCTGCGCGTTTTTTGTCACCACAAAAACCCAATAGCCTTGAGGCGCTTTTGCAAGCGGCTTTGGAAACCTGGCAAAATCGATGTCGAACAATTTGAGTTTGGCGTTCGATGGGGCCGGTCGGAAAGGGCCGCTGGCTATTACATGAGGAGCCTGGGCTGCCGTCATCATCGGACCGCTGGAAAACGGCTTATCCGACACTTGCCATACTGCCGACGTCGCACCGGGCTCATTCGAGGAATAACGGAAGGTAACCACCTGCGGTGAAGTTATCGTCAGTGATTCCACCCAGTGCTCGATTCCGCCACTGGACTCCCTCACCTCAAGCCTGCTTTTGCTGACCTGCGGCGCAGGCGTGGCCGGCGGTGGTTTCTTGGTCTGCCCGCTGATTTCCCCGCTGGTGCTCCCTGCTCCTGGCATTGTCGCGAACGCTATGACGATGAGGACTGTTCGCAATGCGCGATTAAATGGCCGGATTGGAGCTGATCTCATGTTTCGCTCCTTCGATCAGAATGATGCCAGAGAAGCAAATCTCTAATTCGACAAAGAGTTGATGAATGCGTCTTTCACAATGCCGCGCAAAGAAAAGCCCTCACTCCCGATAGGAGAGTTCACAAACACGACCAGCTCCATCCCGTTCGGCAGGAAGTAGATGACGCTTTGCTCTGTTTTGCAGTTCTTATTGTTGGCGTCGCAATAGCTACCCCAGGCACCGTTTTTGTTGTAGATCTTACCGGCGGGAGTATCGATAACCTGGTCGATGCCAAACCCGTTGTCGAGCATGTATTGTGCTTTTTGAGCGGGAATAATGGTGTTCTTGCGGCGCACGTAGTTCATAACATTGAGCAACTCCCTGGTTGACAACCTCCACCCCGCGCCACCGGCGACAGTGGCAAGGTCCCCCGAATTCCAGCCACCAGTGTTGCCATAAGGAAACTTATAGGCCAGCGCATTCTTGCCGCCAGGAATAGGCTCAAAGCCAGCGTTGTTCACGCCCGCCGGAGTAAATACTTTGGCCTGCATGTAGTTCTTATAATAGCTAAGAGTGACAGCGTCCCAGTACGCGTCGTTGTAAAAAGAGATGGGAAACATTGCTCCTTTGCTAATGTTGCCATTGATAATGGGGATGAGAATACGGGCCAGGCCAAAGTTCATATTCTCGTAATCGTAAGAACCGACATTGGAGACGCCGGCGGCCACTTTACTTTTCATAAACCCATAATCCGAGGCAGAACTTCCGGTGCTGAAGCCGGAGGTATGAGTCATCAAATTCCGAAAGGTTATCTTGTCGATGTTATTCCCTTTGCTCCAGTAGCTCGGCAAATAATCAATAATCTTGGCGTCGTAAGGAATTCCTTTACTATCCAACGCCTTGACCAGGCCAACGGCCGTGAGGAATTTACTGACACTGGCGATGTGCATTCGAGTGTCTTCATTCCAGCCTTTGTTTTGGTCGGCCGGAGTTTGGGCCCAGTTCCAAATCCCGTTGTGAACAAGGTTTCCGTTTTGACGAACCTGAAGTATGTAGCCCGTCACCGAATCTTTGAGGGCGTTATGGACAGCCACACCGAAGGCTCCCAGATCAAGTTTGGGAGTTGTGTTGAATTTCCTATTGAGAAGCTGAATCTTATATCTAACTTCCCGGGCGGGGTTTACTTCCTCGATCTGAATATTTCTTGTATGTACTGGAGCAATGACGTGCGCTTTTATTTTGGCTTCCGTTAGTCCCTGGGGTAGTTGGGCAATCGTAGCTTGTTGCGGACCTGGTCGTGGGGCGCGCGGCTGTTGCGCAAGTGCGGATATATTGACGATGCTGGTTGCTAACAACAGAACGGCTGCTTTCAAAGTGAATGTCTCCATGGATAGCCCTTTCTATGAAAAGATGTCCTTTCGATTTCTTATCAACGAAAAAAACAAAGCAATGTCCGTATCGGACGAATGCCATTCCCGAGCATGCCCTCTGCCTCGACAGTTATTACTGCATCAGTGGCGAATCCCTTCCTGGAATTGTTCTTTTGGCGACTGCCAATCTTATTACTTAAGATTTACGTTGGCAATGGAGTTTTGGATTGATGTTTGCCCGACGTTAAGACACTGGGAGTGGCCGGCAGGTTTTTGGAAAAGCTCTGAAAATGGGCTTTGGCTCAAATGACGAGGATTGTCGGATTTTTGGAGGCAGTTGCCAAGCAGTGATGCCATTGGCGGCGCCGATTGGATCCGGACTGGGTATTGAGAATCCGGCAAATCTCCGCATCATGCGCGAGCAGTTACCCGACGCGATCATCATCGGGGATGCGGGCGTGGACACTTGCCTACCTGGCGGGTCGCATGCCAAAGCGTCTTTATGCCAGCGCGTCCAGCCAGCTCACCGGCGTGGTTCGCAAGGGACTTCTTAGTTTGTCAGGCGTTTAGAGTACCGACTTCAGTCGGGTTCTTCCACAGCCAAAACCTGACTGAAGTCGGTACTCTGAACGCCCGTTTCCCCAGATTAGAGGACTACCGGCTTGTGCGTTTTCTACACCACACTCGCCGCGCCATACGGATTATCAATCACGAACAACCACGCGCCATTTGCCTGGCGGCGGACAACGTCTGAAGTTTGTCCTGCCAACTCGACTGCATTACCGTTTGGATCTGTGCCTTTCAGTGTCCAATTTGAAAATAGAAGAGCAATATCACGAGACTGAAAA
This sequence comes from Pyrinomonadaceae bacterium, assembly GCA_036506395.1. GTDB lineage: Bacteria > Acidobacteriota > Blastocatellia > Pyrinomonadales > Pyrinomonadaceae > DASXRU01. Next base: position 16,122 of record DASXRU010000171.1, read on the forward strand.
ACCCTTGCCGGTTGCAGATTGAACTCGGCCTTCAGCGCGAGGAACGCGCCGACGGCCTCACGAATGGCTGTGTGGCCACTTACCTCGACGCCAGGCTGCGTCACCATCATGGCTTCTGGCTCATAAAGCGACATTAACGCCCCGGCATCTCCCGCGGAAAAATATTGGGCAAAGAGTGTATGGGTTTCTTCTGGTGTTCGAGCTGGCATTTAATTCTCCTCGCTGGTTTTTAGAGTGGTGACAGAGTGGTGACCTGGTGTCGCCCTTGAGAGCGTTCATTTTTTCGATTTGGCCTTCGGAAAACTGACAGAGGGCGGCGTCCATGTTTTGGGATCCCCGAGAATGCCTTTCTTCTCGCTGACGACCTCTAACTTTTCCGGTGTCACGGCCACAAGCAGATAGTTTTTCCCGCGGTCGGGATAGAAAGCTTTCCACTCGTCTTTCCATCGTTTGGCTTTTTCGTTCGGATCGTTAACCAAGCGAGCGGTGCCGTAGATGGTGACGTAGCCTGGTCCTTCGCGATCGAAGTAATAGAGCGTGACTCGATGGTTGCGACGAATCTGAGTAACTTTGCGGCTGGCCGGGTTCGTGGCAAACCAGACCACCATGTGCTCGTCAGGCAGGAAAGGATCGATTGTCCGGGCGTAAGGGCGGCCAGTTGAGTCCAGGCTGATCAGCGCGCAATAACGCGCTGCCGCCATAATTTCACGCGCAGCGGCAATTAGTCTTTCGCGCTCCGCTGGCTCTGCTAACCTCTCCTGACCATAGCCGGCCGGGTACATTGGGGCCATCGAGAGCAGCAAAAACGCTAAAGCAGTCGCCCTAATGATGTCGAACGTTGCCTTCATTGTGATCTCCTCTGCCAGGAATCGCTTCGAGAAACGAAGATCTCGAGTAACTAGCCCGATTCATCGGGCTTGCCCGCAGGGTTACTAGGCCAGCGCTTTTAGCGCTGGCTCACGGCGCCCGCATCGTCATTAGCGCGCTTCAGCGTGCTTGCAATGAACCGCTTCAGCGCCTGGCTAAAGCCTCGGCGAGGAAGCCCGCTGAAGCGGGCTATCAGTCGTAAGCCTCGCGTGACCCGGCCGTAAAACGGCCGGTCTAGTAACCCTTCGGGAAAGCCGCGTGAACGCGGCTAAATATCTACCACGTCCGCCTGATTGGATGCGCTTCAGTATTGAAGGTGACTTTGTCGAAATTCAATGTCGTTGGCGGAGCAAAGAGCAGATAGAAGTATTTGAACGTCTCCGCAAAGAGGAAGCTCTGCATCGAATCGGACTTTTCTTTGGTAATCACACTCTTGAGAGCCGCATAGCCTTCGTCAGTGCGGCAGAATCTGACTAAGCCATCGAACATTGTCTGGCCCCTGGTCAAATAGATAAGCACCCTCGCGCCCTCCATTTCGGCGGCCATGTTTCGTCCACTCCGACGCCGGCTTTTCAATAATCGCGCCTGGTTCCTGGCTGCGTAATGAGACAGATAGTAATTCGATTCGATAATCTCCGGACGTAAGGGATAACCGGCCGAAACCACTTCAAAGGTTCGATAGTCGATCTCTTCAGGCTCAATGCCATGCTCCATCCACATCTCATCGGACGAGTCCTGCAACCATCGCGCACGGGGAACATCGCCGGAGAGGGCCAACACAGCAGGAAAGAAAGCATCCAGGGCCCCGAAGGTCGTTGCAGTCCGTTTGCCTGTGTTCATGTCGGCATGTCCGTACCAGAGCTCTCGCCAGGAAGCAGGACCGTTAACGTTCCGGGATGGAATTGTGTCCGCCAGATACGTGTTGATGGCCGCGATACTATCCCGCCACATGCGATGGCAATCTTCATCGCCGAACAGCAGCCAGCATTTCAGAAGATACTCGTAATAGCTATCGATGGCGCCGCTGATATGACTGTCGGTGTCGGTCCATTTTCCGGTTTCGACATTGATCCAGGTGCCGACCAAACCAATCGCCGATCGCCGTTTGTAAATTTCCACCAGAGCGCGCTTCGCTTTGTCGTAGAAGACGGGACGATGAGCCAACTTGCTAAGCGTGCCGAACTCGATCAGCAAAGTTCCGGCCTCCGCTGGATTGGTGACCTCGCCGCGAACCTTGCCGGTCTTGAGATTCACGTAACGATAGGGCAGTCCGGTAGGCGACTCGAAGACCGGTAGTAAACGGTTTCCCAAATCTTCCGCCAGATTCAGGAGCCGCTGGTCGCCGGTGAGTTGATAACTGGAAAGCAGGCCACCGAGCAACCGAATCGTAATCTCGAAATTCTGGACCGAGATATCCTTGTCGAAAGAGAGGTTCTTAACGATGTATTCCTTCGTGCTTGCCGCCTCGTCTTTGAATCCCATCAGGATCATCGTGTCGAGGGCATCGACGGGCGTCATCAATAGCGGCTGGGCGTACCAATCATGGTATGTCTTAGTTAAAGGCCTCAGATCGTCATGACCCCAGGCGTATTTCTTGTATCCGGACCAGGCGTGGAGGAACTCGGCCTTTACCTGCGCTGCGACTTTTTGTTTGTCGATTCTTTGGGCGGACGCAGGAGGAGCGCAGATGGAGAGAAGCAAGAGAAAAGTCGAAAGTTTCAATCTCATCTTCTGCTCATCAAATCGTAGGGATGCAATGTCGAACTCGTAGGCTCGCTTTTACTGGGAGCGCTCGCGCTCCAGCAACACGCTAAGCCTGGGATAAAAACGGGCAAGGATATTGTTAATATCAAGCCACCGTCAATAGCATTGGCAGCATCGACCGAAAGAGGCGTATAAGTATACGTAATCGAAACCGTCTGCCGAGGCCATCGCGTCGGCTCAATCAGGATAACAGGCAGGACAAGAAGCGCATCAAAGGAGAATTGAAAATGAAAAACCGAATTTTAGTGCTGGCCAGCATTGCTGCGTTGATGATTGGGGCGACAATCTTTGCGGCAGCCCAGGAGGGACGCGTCAAGCCTCCGCCACCACCGCCCAGGGCCGACGGACCGCCGCCGCCTGAAGACATGTTGACGCACATCTCGCGGGAGTTGAACCTGAACGATGTACAGAAGATGCAGGTAAAAGCGATTTTCGATGCGGAGCGGGCAGCGACTGATCCGTTACAAGCCAAGAGTGAAGAGATCCACAAACAGATCGAAGCAACAGTAGTCAACGGGCAGTTCGACGAAGCGCAGGTGCGTACGCTGGCCGGCCAGGCAGGACAGTTGAATGCCGACATGATGGTCGAGCACATACGCGCGCATACTAAAATCTTCAGCATCCTGACGCCGGAGCAACGCGTGAAGGCCATGGAGATGCACAAACGCATGGGCCCGGGTGGACCGCATGGTTCCGGTAGACCGATGGGCGGACGGCCGAATGGACCGCCACCGCCGCCTGAGCCGCAGCAGTAACTCTACCCTCTTTGCGAAGTGGGTGTTTAGAGTACCGACTTTAGTCGGGCT
>DASXRU010000172.1:0-18018 GCA_036506395.1 Pyrinomonadaceae bacterium
TGCCCGACGTTTTGTTGACCGTCCATGTGCCTTGTGGGTTGACGCCGCCGTTGTTGGTGAAGGTCTGATTTGCCGGTCCGGAAAACAAGATCGTGGGGCTGCCACTGACGGGGGAGCCAAAGTTCAGCCCGACCGTCACATTGGCGCGCGCTTCCATCGTTCCATTTCCATCGATCCTTCCGGTATTAAACGCGACGTTGCCGGCGGCGATCAGCGTTTTACTCGTCGGGAGGGTGAAGGCAAAGCCGGTTGTCATGTTGAAGACCACGTTGTTGAAAGTCTCGCTGGTTGTGGGGACGTTAATCGTGGGGTTGGTGCCGGTAAAGGCGATCGTTCCCGAGTTGTGGTTGAAGGTCCCGGCGCTGTGCGTGAAAGAACCGACTGACAAGGTCCCTGTGGTAGAAGTGAACGTCCCGCCTGAGACAGTGAAAACCCCTCGGACGTTTATGTCGCCGCCGCCGCCGGTGAACGTGCCGGCCGACAAGGTGAAGTTTCCCCCGCCACCCTGGTCATTGACGGTTAATAGACCGCTGCCGCCGGTAAATATTCCACCGCTCTGACTGTATCCCTTCACCGTCAGCCCCACCGCGCCCTGCTGGACAGTGCCCGCCTGTAGCGTGAATGTACCCAACCCGAAGTTGATGCTGCCCACACCCGAAGTGTTGATTGTCACGTTGGCCGCGTTGAGATTGAGACTGATGAGCTTGGCCCCGCCATTTAACGTGAGCGTTCGAGGGTTGCCATCGCCAGGCGTGATGAGCAGCGTAGGGTTGCCACTGGCGAGCCCATCAAAGTTTGCCCCGACCGTCAGGCCCGCGCGCGCTTCAATAGAACCGGCGCCGCCGATCGCCCCATCATTAAGCGCGAGGTTGCCGGTGACGATCAGTGTGTCGCCTGAGGAGATGCTGCGCGAATTGCCATCGAGGAGATCCCAGGACAGATTGTTGAAGGTCTCGCTGGTGGGCACATCTACCTCGCCGCTGCCACTAAGCCAGGAAACGGTGCCGGAGTTATGATTGAAAGTGCCACCGCTATCAGTAAAGTTGAACCCAACCGACAGCGTCCCTGTGGGCGCATTGAAGGTACCTCCTGAAAGAATGAAGCTGAACTGAATATTGAAGTTTCCGTTCCCGCCATTGAAGGTGCCGTCGGCTTGTGAGTAGCTGCCGAAGTTAGAGATGGTGATATTGACTCCGGGTGACTGAGTGATGGTTCCCGTGTAACCAGAATCGATCTGAATGCCGCCTACGTTGATGCTTACATCAATGGTGGCATTCTTGGTGCTGGTGGCGTCGAACACGGCAATTGTGGAGGAATCTGGCACTGTGTCGCCAACCCAGTTTGCGGCTTCAGACCAGTTGTTTGTCACACCACCACCGTCCCAGGTCCTGTTCGCCGCCGAAGCGCGACGTGTGAGGAAAAGAGACACCCCGACTATAAAGACGAGTGCGCACACGATTGCAGAGAGTGCGCGGCGCGTGCGCGCGTGGCGCGCGTGCTGTCTGTTGACGGGTTTATTGTGCCGACCTGCGAATGCGCTCTTACTGCTAATCATGGCGATCTCCTTTGAGTCTGTCCGACGCTCTTAATCTTTTTTCGTTACTGATTCGCATCCCTCGGGCCCATCGTCCGCCAGATGCGGCGCTGTCTCTTCGTGCGCGCTCAATACTCGCGCCGCGCCGTCCGTGCTGAGGCCTGCTCCGTCTGCCGGTGCGCTTAAGGCTTGCGGCAACGAGTTGAGGCAGACGAGGAGCGCGCCTTCCGTCGTCTCCGTGAAGTGGACGCGGCCCGCCTCGACCCAGCCGAAGATCGCGCGCGCGCTCACTTCGGCCACGAGCGCCGCCACGTCAGGCGGCACCCACTCGACTGCCGAGCCGCACTCGGCGCACCAGACAGGGGAGAGCCTGCGCGTCCGACCTCTGATTTCAATCTCGACCTGCGTCTCGGTGAAGACCTCGGTTCTCTTTTTTCTTCTCATCTAGAACTCCGAAGCCGACTCGGACGTATCGGTCTGCTATCGACCCTTCGCCTGTGCGGCCCTGCCCATCCGTCCGGGTATAGGTGGTGCGCGCTGTGCACCTTATAGGCCTGCGCCCTGACGCGCAGAGCAAGCAGCTACATGCGCGCGCTAGCTTGTAGCGTGCGCGATGCTTTTCGCCTCCGGCCAATGGCGAGATAGCGTGAGGTGTGCTTGCTGCGAAGTCTGGCTTCGAAGCCATTGAGGCGCGCCTCCAACGCGACTAGCCGTGCGGACTGCTGACGGCTGTAGGTGAGCAGACGGCTCACGGTCGGGTCACGGCGCGCCAGCCCGACAGCGACGCGCACAGACTTCAAGCCTGCGTCGGCGGACGACTCCCACGCCTGCCCGACGACTTGCGCGAACTGTTCTGCGCTGATGCGTTCGGGCGAGACGGCTATGCCCGTGCCGTCGTCCAGCCCCGATGCGATGATGAAGTCGCCAGCGCGCACCGCGCCGCGTACACGCGCCAACACCTGCCCGATGAAAGCCACGCGCTCATAGCCGCTGCGTGCTTTATCGCCGGGATCGTTGCCCAAAACGACCGGTCCGGTACTGACAGCGAACACCTGCGCCGCGCCGCGCGTCTTTCTGGTAATGCGCCCGTCAAAGAGGCCGACAATTTCTCCGGGCTGAATCCGTTCGGCAGGATTGAGGCGAGGCAGCCATTCTGCGTAGTCCGACCCACTGCTGTTGTACGAGACGCCAGTAAAACCGTTGCCTTTAATAGCGCCGACAGGCAGATCCCCGGTTTGCTCATTGCCATCGCGGTAGAAGGTTATGTAGTTGATGAGCGAATTATCGCCGCCAGGGTAGCCAACCTTCAGCGACAACACATTGACGGCGGACTTGCCGGTCGAGGTATTTTCGATTGCGACGACATGATTAAATGGCTGGTCGGGGAAGGTGAAGTCTTGAATGTTAGCGGAAGCGGTTAATCTGCCGCCGACGGCTAATCTGCCACCGAAGATGGCACCACCCGCGACGGCCAGACGATCGTCGGGCGCAGTCGTGCCGATGCCGACGTTGCCATTGGAGAGGATGGTGAAACGGTTCACTCCGGCAGTCCGGTCAACAATCTCGAAGCGGCCATCGCTTGAGCCCTTGGAAGACTGCAGCGTCCACTGCCGCCCGCCGGAATCGGAGCTCTCAATGCCGATCTGTTGATCGCCGGCGCCGAACACATGCAGGTGGCGTGCAGGAGTGGTCGTGCCGATGCCGACGTTTGTATCGGCCTGCGCGCCGTTGACTCCGTTGCTGCCGCCCAATACCAACGAATTGCTTTGCCCCACGAACGCCCGAAAGCCGATGGCGCTGGCATTGGTCAGCCCGTCGGCAGTGTTGGCGAAGGCGCCGAAGAGGGAGATTTGCGCGCCGGTCGTGTTTGAACTGCCGGCCGACCTGCCGAAGAAGGAATTGTTGCCGGCGGTAGTTGCGCTGCCCGCCGAGTCGCCGAAGAATGAGTTGCCGGAACCGATCGTGTTTGCCGAACCGGCTTGTGAGCCGAAGAAAGAGTTGCCGAAACCATTCGTGTTCGCGCCACCGGCACTCAGGCCAAAGAAGGAGTTGTTATTGCCGCTGGAAGTTGAGTCACCAGGCGTGTTCGACGCTCCCGCGCCCACGCCCGCGAAGGTGTTGCTGTCGATGTTACCGCGCGCACCCGTCACGCTCAGCACGCGTTTGCCGCCGATGCTGAACTGCGTCGAGGTGTTGATTGCGCCAGCCACGTCGAGCTTCGAATTCGGACTGCTGACACCGATGCCCACGTTGCCGCTGGGGGCGATCCTCATGCGCTCGCTCACTCCACCGTGGATAAAGGTGATCGGAGTCTGCACTGGCGCATTCACAAACGCCCGTTTGTTTGCTTCGTCCCAGCCAAAGTTCATTCCATTAGAACCCGAAGCGCCGGCAAAGATGCTCACGCTCTGTCCCACTCCACGTGAAATGGTTAGATCGGAGGTTGTTAAGCCGGGCCCAATGTCCGACCCGACCACTAGCTTGTAGGTAGGATTCGTCACGCCGATGCCGACGCGCCCGCCAACCTCGGTGATGGTTGAGTCGCCCAGTGTCCCAGCGGTGTCAGTCCACTTCGCCACTTGATTGGTGGTGCCAGTGCCGGCCACGTTGGGCACGAGGTTGCCGTCTTTGTCTTTGCGTCCGCTCAAGCCGGTTGTCTGCACTGTGCCATCAGCAAACTCGACCCCTTTGCTGGCGCGAACGGTTCCCTTCACGTCGAGTGTTGCCTGTGGATTGTCGGTGCCAATGCCGAGTTGCCCATCCTCAGTCAACCGCATCTGTTCTCTGTCGTTGCCGCTGAAGAAATCGCCCATCCGAAACGAGAGCGCTCCCTGGCCGCGAATAATCTGTCCCTCTTTCCCGTCATTGGCCAGGACAGTTGTAGCCTGGCTTTCCCCTGTCTTTAGGATGATCAGAGCACCATTCTCTTCAATTCGCCCTACGGCCTGCTGCTGCAGTGCAGTCAATTGCGTCGCATCCACTAGCTGGAGTTCAACTTCCTTCTCTTGCACCAATGCTGAGCCAATCCGCCGGCTCAGTTTGCCGGAGAGACTCTTGACCGTTACAACGCAGAGGTAAGAACCTGGAATCAGGCGCTCACCGCCACCGTCTTGCAGCATCCAGTCGAGCACGTTGCCGCCGCGTTGTTCGGTGTCGAAGATTTTCTGGCCGGCGGCGGTGTAGACCTCAAGGCGCAACTGCGCGACCGCGTTCGGCGCAGCCAAGCGCACGCGCGCAGCCGTGGCCGTCGCTGTCACGGGCGCGGTGTCTGCGTGGGAATTGTCTTCCGGCGCGCCACTCTGCGCGCTGGCGACAGACACGAGAGTGAGTATGAAAGCGATGGTCGGTAACAGATAGCGTGGGTGTAGCATGTCCTTACTTCCTTCCTGTTAGTTAGCGCTCACGCCCGTGCGCGCAATGATGGCGTCATAGAAAGCGTGGCGTTGTCGCGGCCAATCGGCGCAAATAAATCTCCTTGCTTGGTCAAAACGACCGGCGTAAAATCGCCGGCGCACCCAGAATCGGTGTGGGCTTATTTCCCCAAGCAACGCGATAATGTGCTCGCGCGCGCCGAGTAGTCCTTTAGAAACGCATTAATTTGTCTTAAAAAATTTCTTAAGCCCCGAAGAGCAAAGTTATGAGCGAAGAGAGACAGCCCCACAGCTTCTACGAGTTCGGGCCGTTCGTCATGGACGAGCGCCGGCGGCGTTTGCTGCGCGGCGGCGATACTGTGCCGCTGACGAAGAAGGAATTTCAGACGCTCTTGGTACTGGTGCGCGGCAGCGGGCGCATTGTCGAGAAGGATGAGTTGATGGCGGCGGTCTGGCGCAACACGCACGTCGAAGAAGGTAACTTAGCCGTCCACGTCTCGAAGCTGCGAGGCAAGCTCGGTAGACGTGAGGACGGTGCGCCTTATATTGAAACCGAAACAGGACACGGCTATCGCTTTACGGCGTGCGTCCACGAGGTCGAGGACTTCGACCTCGTGGTCAGGAAGCGCACGCTCTCGCGCTCGGTAATCGAAGAAGAGTTGATTCCTGACGAACTGGCTGAGGACGAAAGCGCAATCGCGGTTCAGCCTGTCGTTGTTAAGAATGTCTCCTTAGCAAGCCGTCGCCCAGCCGTCTCTATTGCCGCGATTGGTGTGTCCCTGGTTCTGGGGGTCGCTGCCGTCGTTTATTTGCGGGATTGGAAGTCGAGCGCAACAAGCAGCGCCGCCTCAAACATCCGGTCGATTGCCATCCTGCCTATGAAGTCCGTTGCGCAGGCCATTGATGATCGGGCCTTGAGTCTCGGTTTAGCGGACGCTTTACTCACGAGCCTGGGCCGGGTGCCTGGTGTTCGCGTGCTGTCTGCCGGCGCTTCCAATAGGTACGCTGATTTGCAAAAGGAGCCCGCGGACATCGGAAAAGAACTGGGCGTCGACTCAGTCCTGGAGGGAACTCTGCAACGAGCCAATGGCAAACTCCGAGTCACCTTGCGGCTGGTTCGCACGAGCGACGGTGTGCAGATCTGGAGCAATTCGTTCGACGAGTCGGAGACCGACATCTTCAAGTTGCAGGATGCGATGGCCGCACAGACGGCACAGTCTTTGAGATGGAGATTGACCGAAGAGCAGCAACGGCAAATCGCGAAACGCCATACCGAAAATGGCGATGCTTATCAAGCTTATCTACGCGGACGTTTGTTCTTCGACAAAAGAAATCAGGAAGGCTACGACAAAGCGATTGCCGAATTCCAATGGGCCATCGAACTGGATCCGAAATATGCCCTGGCCTACTCGGGTTTGGCTGATGTTTATGCCCTGGAGGCAAATACCACGAGCGGCAGCAAGCGTGACGCACTCTACGAAAAAGCCAGAACAACCGCGATGAAGGCACTGGAGTTAGACGAGGCGTTGGCTGAGGCGCACACTTCACTCGGCTGGGTTAGACGAGTCCACGATTGGGATTGGAATGGTGCGGAACGCGAATTCAAACGCGCCATCGAACTCAATCCGAATTATGCGAACGCCCGCCAATGGTACTCGTTTCTGTTGATCACCCTGGGACGCGCGGATGAAGCGCTTGACGAAATGCAAGCCGCGCGTCAGATCGATCCGCTTTCGAGACGCATACTGGTGAACTACCTGGCCCTGCGCACATTCCGGAGAGAGTACAACGAGACTCTGCCTATCGTTCAGCAGATTGTGAATCTCGAGGAGGACAAGGCGGACGATATGAGGCTGCTTTCGATCGATTTTCTTATGCGCGGCGACTACGCCAAAGTCATTGAGATTGGCAATGAGGTCTCCGCAAAGGATGGCGGGAAACGGATCAGTGAATACATGACTGCGAATCTGGCAGTCGCCTACGCGCGCACCGGCCAGGAAGCTAAATCCAAGGAATTGCTCGCATACCTCGAATCTCGCGCGAAAACCAATAGCGAAGCCGCCTTTCGTCTCGCGATGGCGTTAAGCGATCTGGGACACAGGGAGGAGGCAATTCGCCTGCTCGAAGGATGCCTGCAAGCACATGAGGATCGAATGGTGTGGATCAAAGTTGAGCCTCGCTTCGATCCATTGCGAAACGATGAACGCTTTCGAACGCTACTTCGAACGATGAATTTGCCAGCCTAACCGCGGATTAACCATAATTGCCGTTGAAGCTCTCCAGCCTATTAAGACAGGAGTTGTAGCGAGACTAAAATCCGTTGACCGAAAGGTCGTGCGGGTTCAACTTCCGCCCTCGGCACCATTACCAATCTCACTGTTTTCACGACTTCCATCAACTTAGCCCTTGGAATGATTTCAACCCCCACTGATACCCGATGGGGTTGGGGCGATTCTTCAGCTTTTACCTACACGCAGGAGCTTTTGCAAGAAGCTCATACGCGGAAGTAAGAACCATAACGTTACGATCACGGCCAACAAGACTGTTGATAGTAATAGGCTGATCTCGGTGTTGTTGAGTATGAGGCGCGCGATTAGATAGAAATCGAAGCTGATACCGAGCATGAGCGGAAACATAGACAGCAGCAATAAACGACTGGCAATGGTGAGGAAATCCTGCGTCGCCGCTCGTGGACTTGTTTGTCTATGAAGAGCCGCTGGCGCCATAACCAGGGCGACCGCCACTGCCACCAGTCCTATAGCGGCAAGATGAAAATATTGTTCAGTCGAACTAAGTTTTTCGTGAAAGGTCGAATTGAATACCGCGATTAGTTGAAAGCCAAACAGTGCCTGAATTCCCGGTAACACCATTCGACATTCTTCAAGCAGATGCGTCACTGCCTCAGATAATGGCAACTCTTCTTTAGAAGCTTTCATCAATCTGCTCCTTTTTTGGGCTAGTTGGCGTACTCGAGAGATTAATAGTCTACCTTGGCGAGGGCTACGCCCCTAAATACTGTCCTCCCACCCTTCAACGATCGACTTTGAACCATTGCCGGTCATCCCGCGTTATTTCGTATTCGTAGCGTTGACAGCATGGCTTGCAACTCTAATTGGACTTTTTTGGAGTTGGATGACATAAGAAACGATCGTTGGAACCAGAGCGCAAAAGAAATTTTCTTTCCGTCGCGAGCAGTTTCAAAGATTTCTCAGGTCGGGAGTGTTTCGTCACCGATTTCCCTCCGTTCACACCAATTTATAGCCGTTTCGCTGCAAACACGACCACTACCGAAAAAAATACGGTTAGTCTCTCAAGCAGAGGATCGGCAACTCACCTGGTTTGTTCTAAATTGTCTCTTTTAAGGCAGCGTGTCCTTTGCGGCCAAGCTGGACAGCGTTGTTTGAAGCAAGGTCAGAGATCAGAGTTCAGAAGTCGGCGGTTGGGATCGCTTAGCTCCGGAGCCGGATGTTTATAGATGCCACCCGACCGCGGATCGCGCTCCAGCCGAGCGCAACCTGACAGTCTCGTCTATTTTCACCGTGAACATCGCGCTCCGCTGGAGCGCCAATTTTGTAATCGCTATCTATCTATAAACATCCGGCTCCTCCGGAGATTAGCGACTTCCGGCCAGTTCCTTAGGCGCTGATGTTATGTTTTTTTTTCAGTGGCGACGAGCATCATCCCGCTCGTATTACTAGCCACTCTTAGAATCGTAAGGACAATCCAATGAACCGAAGAGAGTTTGTTGTGGCAGGTTCGTTCACCTTGGCCACGCTGGCCCTAAGCGTGGCTGCACAAGACAAGAAACAGTATGTCTGTCCGCCCTGCGGTTGCAGCCACGACGGTGAGGTACACAACGAGCCGGGCAATTGCCCCGCTTGCAACATGACGTTGATTGAGAAGACAGCGGCCATGAGTGAGCTGACGGGCATTCCACACTTCCTCAAGCTAACCGACCAAGTCTGGACGGGCGGCCAGCCATGGCTTGAGCATCTGCCCAAGCTTAAAGAAGCAGGCATTAAGGTCATCATCAATCTGCGCCCGCACGACGAATATGATGGTATGCGCGAGGCGGTTAAAGTGAAGGACCTGGGGATGAGCTACTTCAACATTCCCGTTGCCTTCAACGCGCCGGATGAATTGGACGCTGATGATTTCCTCAAGCTTACAGACGAACAACTCAAGAACGGGCCGGTATTTATCCACTGCGCGATGGGGACTCGCGTCGGTGCTTTCTGGATGATTCGCCGCGTGCTCCGTGATTCCTGGGAATTCGACAAGGCATTAGAAGAAGCCAATCGGATCGGGTTGCGCAATCAAACTCACCTGATCGAGTTCGCTAAGGAGTACATCGAGAAAAAGAAGAAGAAGTAAGGGTAGGAAAGGTTATGAAGCCTTTGCTTGTGCTGGCACTCTCCCTCGGGTTGCCGTCAATGGCATACGCGCAGAACTGGCCATCCTTTCGCGGACAAAACGGTGCGGGCGTCGCTGATGGTAACAATCCGCCTACCGCTTGGGACGCAGAGAAATCAATTAACGTTTTGTGGAAAACTCCGATCCCTGGTCTCGGCCATTCCAGCCCAATCATCTGGGGAGATCGTATCTTTGTTACGACTGCGGTCAGCAGCGCCGCGCATTCCCAGTTCGTGCATGGGTTAACTGAGACAGGAGCCTCTGCCGACGATAATTCGAAGCACAGTTGGCGCGTTTACTGCGTGAACAAGAACACTGGACGCATCATCTGGGAGAAGGTGGTTTACGAAGGTGTGCCCAAGGTCAAACGCCACGTCAAAGCCAGCTATGCGAATCCTACTCCGGCTACGGATGGCAAACATCTGGTGATTTCCTTTGGCTCAGAAGGACTCTACTGCTTTGACCTTGAGGGAAAATTCTTATGGAAACAAGATCTGGGTACACTCGACGGCGGTTGGAGCTCTGGTCCTGACTTTCATTGGGGCTTTGGCAGTTCACCAGTCATCTACAAGCATCTGGCGATTGTTCAATGTGACACGCAGAACCAGTCCTTCGTCGCGGCTTTCAATCTTGCCAATGGTAAACGGGTCTGGCAAACCACGCGCGAAGAGGACAGTTCGTGGAGCACCCCCACAATTTACGAAGGCAAGGACCGCGCTGAGTTAATTACTAGCGGAACGAAATACTATCGTGGTTATGATCTGTTGACGGGCAAGGAGCTGTGGCGAATGGCTGACGGTGTGGACGTGAAAATCCCAACGCCCGTTGTTTCAAACGATTTGTACTTTCTCGGCGGTGGCAGCTCGAATGCGCGGCACGCGTTTTATGTGGTCCGTGCCGGACTCAAAGGAGAGATTAACCCTTTGGAAGCGGGCACTAAAAGCATCGCCTGGCAAAGCCGACAGATCAGACCACACATCGTCACGCCGATTGTCTATGGCGATTATTTGTACATCTGCACGGACAACGGCATCTTGAGTCAGTACCAAGCCAAAACCGGCGAGCCCACGTTTCGTGCACGGTTGGGAAATGGCGGCTCATTCAGCGCCTCGCCTGTCGCCGCAGACGGGAAACTCTACTTCGCGAGCGAAGATGGGGATGTATTTGTTATCAAGGCTGGTTCTACGTTTGAATTGCTTGCCCGAAATGCAATAGGAGAAGTCATGATGGCTACTCCGGCGATCGCAGGCAAAATGATTATCATTCGCGGCCAGAATCACGTCTTCGGTATCGGGAAAAAAGAGTAGCTGGAGAAAGTTCATCTTCGATGGAACGCAATCATACGAAGTGCTGTCGTCGACTTTTTTCTCTAAACTAGCCCCATCCTCAAAAATCCCGCCATGATTCGTCACCCACCGAGCGTGAGGACGACGCGGAATCTCACCTTGCCACTGTGCATTTGTTCGTAGGCTTCCGCCACGCGATCGAGCGGGTATTTCTCGATCATCGGATGGACGCCGCTCAAGGCACTAAATTCCAACGTGTCTTGCGAATCCCTCGCGGTGCCCGAATACCAACCGGCGACTGAACTCCGTCGCATGATTAAGGAGAACGTACTGATTGTCAGTGGCTCAGCCGGCGCCGCCGGAACCAACAGTTTGCCACTCGGCGACAATCCATCGACCAAAGCAGAAATCGCCTGCGCGTTCGGCGCGGTCGCGAGGATCACGCGCGCGCCGCCAAGCTTTTGCAACTCGGCCACCGCATCTGTAGCGATCGAATCAATGTAATGATGTGCTCCTAGTTTCCGCGCCAGTGCCTCCTTGTCATTTCCTCGATTGATCGCGACTGTCTCGAAGCCCATCTGCCGCGCGTACTGTACTCCCAGATGGCCCAACCCGCCGATGCCGTGCACTGCGACGACCTCTCCAGCGCGCGCACCAGAATTGCGCAACGCGTTGTAGACCGTAACGCCCGCACACATGAAGGGTCCCGCTTCCTCCGCCGGCAGTTCGTCGGGAATCGCAGCCAGCGCAGTTACTGGTGCGATCATGTACTCCGCATACCCACCATCGAAGTCGATGCCGGTGACTTTTCGATTCACGCACATGGCGAAATCTCCACGACGGCACTGTTCGCACACGAAACAATGTCCACCATGCCAACCGACACCGACGCGTTGACCCGCGATCCATGGTGTAACGTTGTCGCCGACCGTATCGATGCGACCAGCAACTTCGTGGCCTGGCACGCGGGGATACTGAAGCCCGGGCCACAGACCTTCTTTGACAAGTGAATCGCTGTGGCAAATGCCGCATGCCTCAACTTTCACTCGCACTTGCCCGGCAACCGGGTTAGGTATATCGCGCTCTATCAATTCCCAATCCCCACCGGGCTTGCTTATCTGCGCAGCTTTCATTTTCAAACTCATAACTGCTCCTGTTCATAATAATGCCATTCGAATTCGCCCTTGTTTATCTAACAGGAAGATACACCATGGCCTTGCAGCGCTCCGGCCATAGCGCCGCGATGATGACCAATACTATTTTGCCACTGAACGCGGCCGAGCAGGATACGACAAATACAGATCGATCAATCGTCTAATAGATCGCGACACGCATCATGCCTGTTCTTCGAGTATCGCTTCCGCATCGATGGTGATGTCGATTTCATTACTGACGACGATTCCACCGCGGTCTATTGTATCTTGCCAACTGACTCCAAAGTCGTGACGATTGATTTGCGTGGTAGCTACAAAACCCGCGCGCGTCTTCGGGCCCTTGTTAACTCCATCCTCCCACCAGGGCGTGTCCCATTGTCCCAGATAGGTGACATTTAACGTGGCTTTCCGAGTCACGCCCCGAATTGTCAGATCCCCTGTGACTGCGTAGTCGTGCTCGCCTTTGACCTCAACTTGATTGCCTGCGAAGGTGATCTCCGCATGATGGTCCACATCAAGAAAATCTGCGCTGCGCAGGTGATCGTCACGTTCTTTCACTCCCGTCCAGATTCCCCTGGCATCGATCTGTACTTCGACCGAGGAATTGCGTGCGTTCTTTGGATCAAACTCAAGCGTGCCGTGAACGTCCTTGAAGTGTCCTCGGACGTAGGTGACCATCATGTGCCGCGCCCGAAACTCGGCCGCGGTATGTCCTGGCTCGAAGGTCCATTTAGCCATTGGTGAATCTCCGGGAAGACTAATATTTTATGCATCGGTTTCAACGTCATCGGGATAGTGCTGAAATGACGAAGATAAATCCGCGATTCGAGATTGCCGCGGCTAAGAAGGTTATTCTTTTGGACTATCCGTGGCTGATTGGATATTCGTCCGTTGCACAAATATTCCGGAGAAGTATTGGCGATGACCGTAGAAGACAATGAACCACAGGATTGTCACCACAAGCGCCAACGCTATGCCCGTTAGATTCAAGAACACGTGATAACAAAGAATGTTCACAATTACTGGTCCAAGAAGCACCAGACCCAGGGGCACGTATCGATTCACCAGCAGCAGCGCACCACCTGCGACCTGCAGCGCAGCGACAACCCAAAGGTAATGGGACAGTGCGAGAGCGCCGATAAACTGTCCTGCCAGTCCTGTAGGCATAGGTCCCATGTTCAGGAAATTGAAAAAACCATTTAGCCCAAACACAACGAAGATCAGTCCCAGTAGAAGACGAGCGATCAAGGTTACGACTTTCATTTCGAGTTCCCTTTCGACGTGGTCTTAAAAGCAGTGTTATCAGATATTGTAATCATGGAATTGAAGGCCTACCACCTTCAACCTTGATCATTTAAGAGTTAATCGCGCCCATCCTGCCCAGACGGTAATCTTCGATCGCCTGACGGATTTCCGCCTCTGTGTTCATCACAAACGGTCCGTATCGCGCTACTGGTTCGTTCAGGGGTACCCCGGCGATAAGCAGCACTTCGAGCTTAGTCTTCGCGTCCGCCGGATTTTCGATTCTCACTTCGTCCCCGTTCCGCGCGAACAAAACCATCCGCCCGTCCCCGGCGCGCTCGCCGTCTGCTCCGAACAACCCCTCTCCCTCGACCACATAAGCGAAGGCGTTGTAGGCCTTCGGCACCCGTTGAGTGGCCGCGCCACCCGGCTCGATCCTGTAATGCAGGTAGATGATAGGCGTACGTGTTTCGATGACGGCTTTCTCGCCCATCGCTTCACCCGCGATTACACTTACCTTCACCAGGCCGTCGGCCGAAGTCGCTTTCGGGATTTGCGAGTTCGGGATCTCTTGATAGCGCGGCTTTGTCATCTTGTCGCGTTTTGGCAGATTCACCCAAAGTTGAAATCCGTGCATCCGGCCTCCGTCGCGCGCGAACTCTCTAGCCGGCATCTCCGAGTGGACTACGCCCGCACCGGCGGTCATCCACTGCACGTCACCCGGCCTTAGTCGACCGGCGTGACCCCGAGAATCTTTATGCTCCATATCACCCGACAGCAGGTAGGTCACAGTCTCAAATCCGCGATGCGGATGGTCCGGCGCACCTTTCGCTTCACCTGGCGCCACCTCCATTGGCCCCATCTCATCAAGTAACAGGAACGGGTCAAAGTCTGAAAACGCCGCTTTGGGGAACGGACGACGCACCAGAAAGCCGCCGCCTTCCAAAGTCTCAATGCTATTCACGACTCCAGCGACAGTGCGTCCTGTGGCTGCGCGAGTCTCCTCATTTCTCAATTCTTTACTTACCGTCGACATATAGCTTTCCTCTCTTATAGATTTGGGCGCGCGATAGACGAATTACGTGGCAACCTCTTCATTTTGTCCTGCCGCGGCGGCTTCGTAGCCAATTTTCTTCAACAGACCGATCAGTGTCGCGCGTTCCGACTTGGTCAGGGAGGCAGACGCGAGCTCCTCCATGTCGGCTGCGTGCTCTGTGTAGGCTTGGGTGATCAGCTTCCCGCCTTTCTTCGTCAAATGAACTACCCTCGCCCGCCGGTCGGTGCCGTGCGAGCGTCGCTCCACGAGACCCTTTTGCTCTAAACGGTCAACCGCCACCGTGATCGAGCCACTCGTCAGCAGAACCTTTTTTCCAATCTCGTTAACCGGAAGCGGCCCTTTGTGCAGCAGGGCTTCCAGCACGGCGAAGTCGCTGCCGCACATCTCCAATTCGGAGATGCTCTTTTCGGCGTAGGCCTGAACGGCACGTGCCGCTTTCCACAACACCAGGAAAACGTGAACACCACTTCCACCCGTCAGCGATTCCAAGTGATCTAAGCTCATCTTATTACCTTGATGTCAAGATACTTGACATTGAGGTAGATGTCAACCGGTCGCGTATAAGCAGATGTATCGCCGTTTCTCGACGTTTACTTGCTTTTCAGAAATGGTGAGGTAAACGACCTTTAGTAAGCACACTTTTGGCGCTTTGTCAGATTATTCTTTGACACGGGTATCGATCGCGATCCAGTTTACTTCCCAAGTCTTGCCTCCGTCATCCGAAAATGACTGTTCAAAACGACACGAAGTTGGAGTAATGTCCGAGATGACAAATCGCACAAAGATCGCGCGGCCATTGAGTGTCTCTTGATCGAAGAACTCGCCGCGTCCATTTCTGAACTCGCCGATCGTGGGTTGGCCCATGGTGCCGCTGCTGCTGTTGGCAAAGTTGAGACTCCATTGATGCGATTGCGGATTGTATAGGCGCAGGTTCAAACCTTCGAAGTGACCTGCGGGACCATCAGCCACGAGTTCCACCAGGTTGGCGCGGCCGTTCCAAACCTTTCGGACGACGGTGGTGCCGTCATATTCAACCCAGGTAGTGGAGCCGGTCAACGGATGCAGGAGGCGTCTTAGGTGAGTCTTCCAAGTGCCAATCTCAAAGTCAAAATCGTGCTGCCCATCTCGTTCTTTGAGAGTCTGTGAAGTGGTTGTTCTCGATGGTTCTGAATTCGACTGTGCGAACCCCTGAAGAGGCTGCAAGGCGACGACCAGGCCGCATGACAGGAGAAAGGATCGCAAACGTTTCGGTGCGCTCATCACTGTATCCTCACAATTTGTTTGTTCTTCGGCGTGCCGGGGGCGAATAGGAATTGTTGCATTATTCATCGACTGCGTAATCCAACATGCATTAGACCAGCTCGACTCGCCAGAAACCGGGATAATCGGTTACCAACCGCGCGTCATTTACTTCCAGCTCAGCAACAAGTCTGCCGCCATCACTCTCATATCGATATTTCGAGGTTTCGGTGCGACGATAGACCTGTTCAAGCGGCTCCAGGTTAAAACTCGAAAACCTGAGCCAGGCCGTGGGCACTTTTGCCTTGTGCCCAACCGCAATGTTCATGCGTCGAATCGGAAGAGCGAAAGGTGGCTGGTAGACAGCAGAATGGCCCAAACGCTTGCCAGCATGATCCACCTGAAAGTCGATCCCATGCTGGACAGCCTGCGTTCTGATCCTCGCTTTGTTAATGTCGCCCAACATGTCGGACTCTAAGAGTTAGCGCTAAGTAACGGCAGATATCTTTCTTTGATAATACTTAAATGATGTGTCTGATGGCCGATAATGGTAAAACCCATGGCCAACACCGAAATTTCATACTTCCAATTAATTGCTCTACGGAGGAACGTTTCATCATCAAAACTGTCAAATAAAGCGATCGTCGACTCGCGTGCAATTTTTATTTCCCCAATGATGTCATCGATAGTTCGGCGGCCCGCATTCGCTTGCTCAACGTGCAATTTTTCATCAAACCCTTGCAAAACGCTTTCATCCTTGCGCGCCAACATTAGCGCCTGATAGGACATGATTCTGTCCGAGTCGGCAAGGTGTTGAAGAATGTCCTTCACAGTCCACTTGCCCGGCGCATATCTTCTGTCACCAAGTTTATTCAATACGTCTTTGTCTAATTTGTTTAACTGCAGACTGCTCTCATCAAAGGCCTGCTCTAACTCGAGATCAGCGACCAGGTCGATATACTTCGCAAAATTTGGCGGCATCGGATTGATGTCTGATTTTTTCATTTGATTCTATTGCCTGCCTTTCATCGAATACTCGTTCAACAGTACGGCTATTGCTCCGAACGTATCAACCCTCAGCATGCTGTTACCATCGCTACGGTCCTCCTCCTATTGGGCAGATTTTCTGCGTACATCTGGCTGATCGTGGCCGGCTTTTCTGTGCCCGGTGTTGGTCCTGATACCCGGATTCGACGAGAAATTCCTGGCTAATCCGGCAAACACTTTTGCGAAGTTATCCTATGTGGATTCATGGGAGACTGTGATTCCCAAGCACCCTAAGCTCGAACTGGTAAAGATTCCCGATGCGAGGCTGCTTATGCTCGACGATCAGCCAAAAAAGACGGATGATGCAATTGCAACGTTTGTCGAAAAGGTGAGCAAGAACCAGAAGTAAAGCTGAAGCGTCCATGAAGACTCAGAAGATGACAGCTCAAAGTGCAACCAATTTGCAGGTTAGGAAGGGTGGCTTGCCCCCGCCGGAGCGCCAACGGCGCGACTGGTTTTGATTATTCAACGCAATTTCACTAACTCGATCAGTTAACCTCTGAATTGAAAATTGAAGTAAAAGAGTCGCGCCGTTGGCGCTCCGGCGGGGGCAAGCCACCCTTCCTAACCTGCAAATTGGCGGTACTTGAGCTGTCTTTTCCTAACCTGCAAATTACTTTAGTTGTCTTGTGGCTTCGTGACCACCACCACCACTACAAACTTAAATGGAAAGGTTGCTCTTGTCACCGGCGCCACGCGAGGCATAGGCCATGGCGTTGTACTTGAACTTGCAGAAGCCAGCGCGACTGTTTATGCCACCGGGCGGACAATTACTGCAAACACCTTTGCTGAACACAGGAAGATCGTTCCGGTTCGCTGTGACCATACTCACGACGCGGAAGTTGATTCAGTGTTTCAGAAAATAAGGAACGAGCAGGGCCGTCTGGACATTTTGGTGAATAATGTCTGGGGTGGCTACGAAAACATGATCGAAAATGGGGAGTTCACCTGGATGTTCCCCTTTTGGAAGCAACCGCTCTGGCGATGGGATGCGATGTTTGCAGCTGGCGTCCGCGCAGCTTACGTCGCTAGTGCCCACGCCGCGCGGATGATGGTTACTCAGCGTAATGGTTTGATAGTCAACATCTCCTTTTGGGCAGCACAGAAATACGTGGGCAACGTAGCTTACGGCGTATCCAAAGCCGCTACTGACAAGTTGACCGCAGATATGTCGCATGAATTGCGCGAGCACAATGTTGCGGTCGTCTCGTTATATCCAGGACTTGTGAGAACTGAGAAAGTTATGGAGGCGGCTGCCTTCTTGGATCTAAGCAATTCTGAATCGCCTCAATTTATTGGTCGGGCAGTCTCGGCGCTAGCATCCGACCCGAATATCATGCAGAAGTCGGGACAAGTCTTGGTGGCAGCGGCGCTAGCTCAGGAGTATGGCTTCACGGACATTGATGGGAAGCAACCGCGCCCACTGACAGCCGAAATGCTGTAAGACAAGTACACAACGGAGCAATGCGCTGAGAACTGTATTTCTGCGAGCGCAGTCTAAATTCAAGCTCCAGCGACACCTGGGAGGAAAGGAATCAAAATAGGTCGGTGATGAACGCGCAACGCGTACACTGGGACCGCGGGCGTCTCGCCCGCACTGAGAGCAGCGAACAACGCGTTAGTTGATGGTGCGTTTAGAGAAAATGTTTGGTCTCGCAGAAAGAGGGAGTTAGCA
>DASXRU010000173.1:0-47448 GCA_036506395.1 Pyrinomonadaceae bacterium
TTCTCGGCACCAGCATCGGCTCGTGTATTTCGTTTCTGGCGTTCACGCATGACGCGACGATTGATGTCGGCGTGTTCAATCACGTGTCGGGTTATGTCGCAGACGTTGTCTGGCGCGGCATTTCTACGCAGCATGTGCGCGCCGGTATCGGCAGCGAGCTGACCGTGGACGAGCTGCGCGAGTACTGGAAGCCCATCAGCCCGGTTCCCTTCATTCCCCGATTGCTGAAGATGAAGTCGCGCCCGATGCGTTTTATTGCCGCGCGTTATGATCTTACTTTTCCCGCCGATCTTTCGCGCCAGATAATTTCAGACGTGAAAAGCCTGGGGCTGAATCTCGATGTGGTCTGGCTTCCCTGCGGGCACTACACCCTCGCTGAGATGCCCTGGAAGGCGATTGATGCCTGGAAAATCGCTACTTTCTTCAAAAAGCATTTGTAACGCCCGCGCAGATCCTGTTTAGAGGCGGGCTACTGCCCGCCATAGATTCGGCAAAGTTCGGCGGGCAGTAGCCCGCCGCTAAACACTCAGTGTTCTTTTCGTGCACCGCTACGAAATCGGGTGTGCAACGCCCCTCTGGTTGCCTGGTGTGCCAAGTAATACGATCAATCTACTTGATTCCCTCGATGAAGCGAAGCGCCGCTTTGGCCGGCGCGAATCTTCCAACATCTCACGAATGCTTCGTCTTCTTTCCCGGCGAAGTTTCACGAACGCTGAGTCGCTAATTCGTTTTCACGAAGCTCTGCTCTTTCTGCGTGCTCACCCAGCCAACCAATCTATTCTCAAATTGGTCGAGACGTTGTTGAAGACGATCCCGGCCCGCGTGGCGAAACTTCGCGACGATGAGGCCGACTTATCCCCTCTCGACGACCCGGAGGTTTCAGGTATTGCCGGCACTTCAGTTACAAGCAACTTCAGTTACGAGATTGTTCGCTGGCTCATCAAGGAACATCCTGCCCAAGTAAGCATCGACTGGGATTGGTTCGAAGACGAAGACAGGTTGGGCGCCACCGGCTCCCGCTTTATGCCGCTGCTGGAAGAGGATGCAGTAGTTGAAGCCAATGTGCCGTATCGCGACTGGCTTGACGCAGCCAGGGGACAGGCAAAGGACTTGCAATGGTTGATGGCGCGGTTCGGCGCGCTCAACCTGCCGGAGAAAGCAAAAGCCGAGCTGTATGATTCGCTCAAGCTGCATGTGCGCTGGAAGTCGTCGTTCAAAGCCACGCGCACCGGGATGAAACTTCCGGTGCGAAAGATCTTTTACCACGATAAACCCCTCATCAGTCGCCGCGAAGTTTCCATCGCTGCTGAGCTCCAATCGCCCCCAATACCCGTTGAAAAACTCTCGCGTGCTCGGGGCGAAAGAATTCTCGATATGGCGCGCGAAACTTCCGCGGTGCGTTATCGTGAGCTGCATGGCTTTACATACGGAGATCCGGGCAGCGTCCTATCTGCGCCGATCGGGCGCGGTATCAATCTGTACTTCAATGGAGTGCCGCCGGAACGCCGTCTGCCACTGCGCGCTTATCATTCGGCCATGATCTTCAAGAACGGCATTCCCGTCGGATACTTCGAAGGGCTTTCGCTGTTTGAGCGAATGGAGAGTGGCTTCAATTTCTACTACACGTTTCGCGAAGGCGAGACTGCCTGGATCTACGCGCGCGTGCTGCGGCTTTGTCGCCAGCTTCTGGGTGTGACCGCGATTTCCATCGATCCCTATCAGATCGGCTACGAGAACGAAGAAGGAATTGAGTCAGGAGCATTCTGGTTCTATCGCAAACTCGGTTTTCGCCCTGTCCGGCCTGAGCTTTTGAAGCTAACGCTGGCCGAAGAAAAGAAAATCGCGGAGCGGCCGGGCTACCGCACGCCTGCGCGATTGCTGCGCAAACTTGCCAAAGGACACATGCTCTTTCAACCTCCGCCTGAGACCGGCCAGGGAGGTCGCGGGGCTCTGCGCAGCGATTGGGATCGTTTTCAGGTACGCAATATCGGACTGGCAGTGCAGCGCCGAATGGCCGAGAAGTTTGGAGGCAAGGCGAACACAATTCGCGAGGCATCGGCTCAATCTGTAAAGCAAGCTCTGGGATTGCGGACGAGCGATTGGAACAACGCCGAACTAAAAGCCCTTGATGATCTGGCCCTGGTGCTGGCGATGATCCCAGGGCTGTCGCAGTGGAGCAAATTAGAAAAGGCGCAGGCGGTGTCGGTAATTCGCGCCAAGGCCGGCCCGGATGAGGCAAAGTATTTGAAGTTGATGCAAAAGCATCAGCGCCTGCGAGCCGAAATGATCAGGCTCGGATCGCGGCCATAAGTCGTACTTTGCCATGATTATTTAGCCACAGATTTGCGCGGATAAACGCGGATCCGAAAAGAACTTAACAAAACCCTTCCACTCAGATGTCTTGACTGTTTCGTTCTCTCCCTTTTGTTCTGCTCTGAGCCGCGCTCATCTGCGTAAATCCGCGGCTAATTTTGAACCGCCAAAACGATGATGCAGTAGCCAGCCGGATCGCGAAATGAGTCGTACTTTGCCATCATTAGTTAGCCACAGATTTGCACGGATAAACGCGGATCAGAAAAGGATTTAGTAAAACCCTTCCACTCAGATGTCTTGACTGTTTCGTTCTCTCCCTTTTGTTTTGCTATGATCCGCGTTCATCTGCGTAAATCTGCGGCTATTTCTGATCCGCCTTGCGCGCTTTTATCCGGTGCTCAATCACCGCATCCGCGCCGAAGTTTTCCAGTCGCGCAAAGTATTCCGCACTGGTATCAAGCGCCGCCTCAGGAACCAGCCCGACTATTTCAGTGCCCGCTATCTCAACTCCGACGCGTCCGGCCTCTTTGCGCACCGCGTCGTAAGCCTCTTTCAAACCCGTGGTTTCATAGTTCACCAGATTCATCGAAACCTGGACCAGCCCGCGCGTGCCCAGTTGGAAGCCGAGCGCTTTCAGAAATGGCAGACCGCCATGTCGCGCCCGCACTGCGCGGGCAATCTGGCGCGCAACGGACAAATCGTTGGTGCGCAGATTGATGTTGAAGGCGATAAGAAACGGCCGCGCGCCGATGGCAATTGCGCCGGCGCTTTCATGAAGCCGCGCGGCGCCAATATCGGGAGCTCGCTCGGCAATCGATTCAATCTCGTCTCGTAACTGCTCGAAGCCTTTGCGCCGCACGTCTTCCAGATTCACGCGATCGGGCCGCAAGGCCGCGCGCTCATAGAAATAAACCGGTATTGCCAGTTCCTTCCAGATGCGTCCGCCCGCCTCATGTGCCAGCGCCACACATTCATCCATGGTCACGCCGCGCACGGGCACGAACGGCAGCACATCAGTAGCTCCGATGCGCGGATGCTGGCCTGAGTGCCGGCGCAGATCGATCAGCTCCGCGGCCAGGGCCACCGCGCGCAAAGCAGCCTCGACAACTGCATCGGGTTCAGCGGCGAACGTGATCACAGAGCGGTTGTGATCTGCGTCCATATGCATATCGAGCACGACAGCGCCGTCCACCGACTGGATGGCCTGCATCAGCCGCTCGACAGTCTCCAGCTTGCGGCCTTCGCTAAAGTTTGGTACACACTCAACTATGTTCATTTCCGATTGCCAATTGCCGATTGCCAATTTGTTCTTTGAGCTTTGAACTTCGTCCTTCGCGGTTTCGAAATACTTAGTAATGACCCTCCTCAGAAGGACGAAGCACAAAGCACAAAGTACTAAGTACAGCAGGCGAGCAGCAACTGGCAATCGAAATCGATCAGCACAATGCCTACCGATCGCTTCATCACTGAACGCAAGACCGCCTGGGAACGCCTGGAAGATCTACTGTCGTTGCTGGACCGTTCCTCCCTGCGGCGTTTGCACCGTGAAGAAGTGCGCGAGTTGGGACACATCTATCGCCGCACCGCTTCCGACCTGGCGATCGCGCGCGCCGAATCGCGCGATCCCCGATTAATCAATTATCTGAACAGCCTGGTGATTCGCGCGCATGGCCGCATCTATCGCGCCGAGGCGCACGGCGGTCAGCGCATCCGCGAATTCTTTACCAATGATTTTCCGCGGACCTTCCGGCGCACCTGGCGTTACACCGCCACTGCCTTTGCGGTTTTTCTGCTATTCGGTGTGATCGGCTTCCTCGGCACGCGCCACGATCCTGATTTTTCCGAGTTTGCGGAGGTGCATCCGTTCATGCGCTATACCATCGAAGCCAAGGTGCATTGGTGGGAAGAATTGAACGAAGCAAATCAGGTTGGCTCGACCAGCATCTTCACGCATAACATTCGAGTCACCTTCTATGCCTTCGCGCTGGGGGCGTTCTTCTGCCTGGGTACGCTCTTTTCCATGGCCCTTTTTGGCGCCAACACCGGGGCGATCCTCGCGCTGACCTATCGAGCCGGGTTTGGTAATGACCTGGTTACTTTCATGGTGGGGCACGGCGTGATTGAGCTGACGTGCGTCTTCATTGCCGGTGGCGGCGGTCTGTTGATTGGTTATGCCTTGCTTGTTCCGGGTGACCTGTCGCGGGCGGACGCGCTAAAAGCGCGCGGCATGGAAGCGGTGCGCCTGGTGATCGGTTGCGTTCCCTTACTAGTGGTAGCCGGAATCATCGAGGGCTTTATTTCACCGGCTCCAATAAACCCTGCGATCAAGTTCGGTATTGGCATCCTGACCGGCATCGCCCTGTATTCATACTTGCTCCTCGCGGGAAGAGACGCAACAGGGGGAAAAGGGGAAGGGGTAAATGGGGAAAGGGTAAGCGGGTAAATGCGAGCACCTCACAAATCCCGTTTCAACTCACCTTCGTTCGTGACGATATACACACGTTTGACAAATTCAATGGCTTTCTGCCACACCATCAAATCTTCAAAGCTCCGCACTGGTTTCTTTTTCATGAGGTTAATCCTTTCTTGAGGTTGTGAAGTTTTTCCCCTTTTCCCCGTTCCCCCTTCCCCTTTTACCCCTCGCTTTACAGCAGCCCCCGTTCCTTAACTCGCAAATAGGTTTCCAACAGCGCGGGCGCCAGCGCCGCTGCCGTCACATCCAACGCCAGTCCGCCCTGAGATTCAACCAGGCGTAGAGCAGCTTCCCGCTGATACATGATTTCTTCGGCCACCGATTGGGTGAAGAGCTCGCGTTCATTCTGCGGAGGCTCTCGCACGACGGCCTTCAGATCCCGATCGCCGATCGTAACCACCAGCGGCAGGTGACGCGGGCGCAGCAGTCTCAGTGAACTTAGCAAATCGCGCGAGCCTTCTTCATCGACGAGATCCGTCAGAACTACGACCAGGGAACGTCGTTTACTGTTAGCGGCAATAAACTCAAAAGCCCGCGCGTAGGAAGGCTCGATCATTTCCGGCTCGACCGCGTGCAACGCTTCCAATGCCGCATCAAGGTGTTCGCGCCCGCGTTTCGGCGGCAGAAAAGCTTTGATACGACGGCCAAAGACAAGCAGGCCGGAGTTGTCGCCACCGCGAGCCGCCGCGGACATCAGCGCCAGGGTAGCGTGCACCGCCGAATCCAGTTTCGTCTCGCGCTCGATGCGCGCTGTCATCAAGCGACCGGCGTCGATGGCAATCAGGATCGTTTGGTCGCGCTCCACCTGATACTGCCGCGTGACCAGTTTGCCGCGTCGCGCCGTAGCCGTCCACGAGATGTGACGCAGCTCGTCGCCGCGCACGTAATCGCGCATCGATTCGAACTCTCGTCCTTCGCCGCGCCATGAAGTCTTTCGATGCGATGACACTAACGAGCGTGCTCCCAGCGCCTTTAGCTCTGCTTCGCGCGCGCGCCGCATGTTCGGATACACCTTCACAGCCTGCGACTCTCCCACTCGCGTTTCCCGCCAGACCAACCCGAAGCGCGACAGGTAACGCGCGGCGATGCTGCCAAACTCAAACAGGCCGCGTTTTGGTGGCGTCAAGCCATAGACCAGCGCGGCAGAGCTTTGCGCCTCAACCCGCACCTGCGCCTCGCGCAAACCTGAGATTTTCATTTGTGGCGGGTACTCGTCTTTCACGCTTAACGAGACTGTCCGTGGGGTGGCGTTTGATATATTCACGCGCACTTCGGTCTCCGCACCCACTGCAAAGCGCCCGCCGAACTCTCGCGTAATGCGGACGGGCGGAGGCAACCGGCTGGTGCGCGCATCAACGACGGCCGCCATCAGCAAAGCCAGATCGTAGACAAGCGTGACCCAGCGCAACCACGGTCGCCCCCACGAAAGGGAAAGCGGAATGAAACCGATCGCGAGCAGCAGGTAGAAGAGACGAGTGAATACGAAACGCATAGGATAGACAGAGGACAGAGATCAGAGGTCAGAAGTCAGAGTTCAGACCGATGACCGAGTTGACCATGACAGATGCGCGCCACCTCCGAACGTAATGACAAATGAGAAATGTCAGATGATATATGGAAAATGGTTCTTCTGATCTTTGATCTCCCACCTCTGACCTCTGACCTCTATCGCGGCACCTCAGCAGTCTGCAGGATGTCGGAAATCACCGCATCTGGTGTAGCGCCATCCAGTTCGGCTTCAGCCCGCAGGGTCAGGCGATGACGCAACACCGGGCGGGCAACATCGCGCACGTCGTCAGGCGTCGAGAAGCCGCGATCGCGAATTGCCGAAAGGGCCTTTGCGCAAAGCAACAGCGCGACCGCCGCGCGTGGACTGGCGCCGTAGTGCACCGACGGATGCTCGCGCGTGCGGCGCACGATATCCACGACATAGCGCTGAACGCCCGGTTCCATGTGCATCGCCCGCACTTCCGCGCGACAGCGGGAGATAGCGTCTGCATCGGCCAGGAGGCGAATGTCAACTTGATCCAGCCGGCGCGCATTGAAGCCTGCATTCCAGTTAGCCACTACCTGCTGCTCCTCTTCCTTCGAAGGATAGTCGAGCAAAATTTTAAGAAGAAAGCGATCGAGCTGGGCTTCCGGCAATGGATATGTGCCCTCGTATTCAATTGGGTTCTCCGTCGCCAGCACCGTGAAAATAGGCGAAAGCGGATAGGCTTCGCCATCGATCGTTACCTGCCGTTCTTCCATCGCTTCCAACAATGCGGCTTGTGTTTTCGGCGGTGTGCGATTGATTTCGTCGGCCAGCAGGATGTCCGTGAACACAGGCCCGCGGCGCAGGTTGAAATTCGACGTCGATATGTTGAAGACATTGGTGCCGGTGATATCGGAGGGCATCAAGTCGGGTGTGAATTGAATGCGACCAAAGCCGGCGTTGATGATCCGCGCCAGGGTTTTCACGGTCAGCGTTTTCGCTGTCCCCGGAACGCCTTCGATAAGCGCATGGCCTTCGGCCAAAATAGCGACCAGAATCTGTTCGATAGGTTCATCCTGGCCCACGATTATCTTGCGCAGTTCAGTGCGTATGTGTTCGATAGTGGCGGAGACGTATTCAGGCATTTTTTTGAGTACCGGTTCAGGGTTCTGATCACTTTAAATCTTTTCGGCTTGTTGCCGAATTTCGCGCGAGCGCATGCGCAGGCCCAACCTGCCTTCAAGATTCCGCAGGCGTTTGGCCAGACGGATCGAGTTTTGTGAATTGGTAGGCGCTCCGTTTATCACATCTTCACAGTTTCGCATCAGCGTTTCAAGCTCGTGCCGGTTTACTCGCGAGCGCGCCGACACTCGCCGGGCAATATCCCCGCGCGTGCTGTTGTTACCCGCGCCCGCATAACGCGTTAATACCCGCCGTGTTCGCATATAGATGTTCTCAAGCGCCAGGTCGTATGCGCGGGCGCGCTGTTGCAACTCGGCCATCGAGGCAACGAATTCCAGACTCGAGCGCCGGTCAATCTGCGGCAGCGGCAACGGGCGAGCAAAGCGACGCCCTCGCGTCCAGATTAGCGCCAGCACGATTAACGCCACCTGCCCGCACATCGCCAGCACGGGCGTACCGGCGAAATAGGCTATCAAGGCATTCTGTGACGCCGAGCGTCCCTGGTGAAATTCATCAAAAGCGATCGGCCCTCCGGCGCCGGCGACCAGATTGAGGGCAAGCTGAAGATTGTCAGCACTGCTGATGCCATTGTTTGCCACCAGAAACGGATCCGAAAGCAGGACAACGCGCCCCTTGCCATGCGTGAAATCAACCAGTAGAGCACCGTGCTCGCCGGCGAAGTGCACTACGGGCGCCGGCGATTTCTCCGTCGAGTCCACTTGAGTTGGCGGGTTGCCCGACTCCGGCGGTGGTGGCGCAAAGGGAAAATCTTCCGAATCCTCTGTATTCTCGTCCTCTTCGTTTGCGGCATCGCTTGCCTTAGCCGCCTGATGCGCGGCCTTGTAGTCTGCCGAGATTCTGACAACAGATACAAACCGCGAGGGCAGAATCGACTCCACCTCGCGAGTCAACAATGTGGGTTGGATCGGCGACAGTCGAGACACGCCGGCTGTCATTTCTTCCGTGCTGTCCGCGCTCACGTCGAGTGGTGGATACTCCATAATTTCAGTCGAGATGATCCAGTGTCCGGAACGCGGCAGTAGCTTGATCTCCGGGAGTCGGTCGACAATGACAAGCCGGCCTCCGTTTGCGACCCAATGCAGCAGTAGCTTTGCCTCTTCCTCTTCAACAGGCCTGCGCGTTCTGCCAACGAGCACAAACGTGGCAGGCTTTATTCCACCGGAGTTAAGCAAATCACCAGTCGGTTCGCGCCAGCGCATGACCTGGTAGCCGGACTCGTGCAGAAAATCATAGAGGGCGCGCGTCCCCGTGGCGCCGGAATTCATTGTCGAGCGATCAGGACTGAACTCCGAATCCGGCGTCCGCTCGACGTGCACGTACGACGCACTGCTGAGCACCACCAGAGCTCCAAGCACGACCAATATAGTAATGATGATTGCGAGACGTTGACGCATAAGAAACGCGATCAGTGACTGGTGACAAGTGACCAGCAAAGAACCCGAGTCGTTCTATACTCGTCACTGATCATTTCAGAGGTCACCTGTTACTTGTCATTCCACTTGACACTGCCCTTTGGTATCCGTTGCGGAAGGCGCTCCATTCGCTTTCAGTTGCCGGGACAAACCCGTACCAGTGGTGCTCGAAACTGTGCGTTAGCTTTCGCATTTCGTCGTGCAGCGGAGTGATCCCGCGCATGGCGCGCAAATAGTCACGATTGGTTTTGTGCTGGGCCAGTCTGATGATTTTGCGATCGCCAAGTTCGCAAAGAAGCGCGATGTAGGCCTTGCGAATCGCCGCCCGCAAATCGCCTGCGCGTGCCAGCGCCTCAGCCTGGGCCAGGAGGTCGCCGGCAGTTTGATCTGGTTCCAGCCTTTCGCCTAATACGATACGGGCTTCGCGTTTTGTGCGCTTTTTGGATTTCCGGCGCCGCAGGAAACGTGGCGCCAGCTTCCACACCACGTAGACAATCACCGCCAATGCCAGAGTCACCACGAAAATTTGCGCCCCGCGCGATACGGTAGAGGCACGGCCCGGTTCGAGTGGCTCCGACTTGGGAAACAGGTTGCTGAGCCACTTAAGGAATCGCTGCCACAACTTTGCGAGTGCGCCACCTTCAGCTTGTTTTTTCTGGTACTCGGAACGCTGAAGAATCTCAGCCAGGTGGGCTTTGTTTTTATCCTTACTACCAGTGTTGCTACCAACGTTGGTTGACGCAGCGTCCTCAACTTCGCCCAGCCGATCGGCCAGCGACTGAAGCCGTTCCATCATGCGTCTTATCATTTCCTGGCGCCGCGGATTGGCTTTTTCCTTTTCGTAATCACTCAACGCATCGTGGAGCCAGCTGTTGTTTACCTGCAACGAGCCACTATTCATGGCAACCGTTTCCGTCTTTGGCAGGAGCGCACGCACCACATTGAACGTCGCGGCCACTTGCGCCTCGGAGGCAGAGATCGCTCCCTCTGCGTTTCCATAGGAAAGGGCGTCGAGGGCATTTATCGCACTCTGAATGCGGCCGCGGTATTGAGCGAGCGTTGTGGCTTGCAGACTCCCTGAAAAAAACAGCACCACCCCGAATGCGCAAAGAAGTCTAACTGCCGAAAAGATTCCCCGGAACGGGGCGATGGAAATTCTGAAGTTAGCCAAAACCATAGCGGTGTGACTAATACAGTTGTGTCGCCTTCCTTTAAGAGGTCCGCAATCTCAACGAAGCCCCAACATGGATCCGCCAGGCATCGGTGGTGGGCGTGGCGGCACCTTCTCCATCACGATTGCCGGAGCAAAAGGTGAAGCGATACGGTGGTCAAGCTTCGGCATCTCGGTGAGCTGGCGCGCCGCCATCAGCTCGATGTCGTAACCCTCGTGACGCACTCGTTCATCGACGTAGAGCAGCGATAACCCGAGCATCCACACCGGGGCCAGCAAAATATAACTGCAAGGCCATAACACGTTATAGGCGATTGCATACCACGCCGGCCAGTTTGATTCGTTCCAGGGAGAAGGATCGATCCCGTTCAAGTAACCATACCAGCCCAGCGGCATGACCAGAATCATCAGAGCTGAGTAGGTAGCAAATGAAGTGAAGAGGGCCATCGCCATCAGGCGACGAACATTGCCGCGCGCCAGTGAAAAACTGCGACTGACCCCGGCGAACACGCCCTTGCCTTCAACCAGCATCGCCTGGGGGACGTAGGCCACTCGACTTGCCAGGAAAAAGAAAAGCCACATGGCCAGCACTGTGGCCGCGATGAAAGCCACTACGCCAAACACTGACGACATCCAGACCGGCGCTACCTGAGCGAACATGACAGCTCCCAGGACGACAAACGCCGCCACCATGTACCAGGCCGTGAACGCGACCGTGCCTGCTATTCCCAGCCAGAAGGTCACCAGCAGAGACGCGCCCAGCAAACCCCAAAAGCGTGACTTCACCGCCGCGTAGGTAGCGCTGGCGGTTACCGGCTCGTTCCATAAAAGGTGGGTCACCAGATTGCGCGTGGCTCCCCCCATGACAATCAGACTGAAAACCGTGCCACAAAAATAGAGCACCACTCCCGACGCCAACACCAGAAAGTAGAGTGCCAGCAGAGCTGAGCTGCCGGTGGCAGTTAGCTCGCGAAAGCCTATGGTGACCAGCACCGAACCGAGCGCTGAGATAATCACCGGCGGCGCTGCGATGCGAATGAGTGTGATGAAGTGGCGCCGATAGAGCCGCACGGCGCGATCGATCAGATCGCCCGCACCCAGCGGCGCGACGGAAAGTTGATTGACGGCCAATGCTTGCGCGTCATTCATTCAAAGGTTCCTGGTGGGACTTTGTCCGGAGACTCAGGGATTCTAGCACAGAGGCGCAGTCGAATTTTTGTCGTAGAAAGCAATTCCAACGCGAGACATCCCGAGTCTTTCGCGCTAACGAAGCGAGCGATTGGCGGCTACAAGAAGAGTGGGCCGATAAAGCGATCGCCATACCGATAAACGCCAGGCTTGAATTAATAAAGCGGCGGGCAATCCGAATCTACATATAGAATCCAAAATCGCGAAGCTCTTCGTCAGCTTATTTTCGCCAGGCACCGAAGCTAATTGAACAAATAGCTGTGCTTAGCCAACACCTTAGGGAATCGGTGCTTGCGGCATATTGCTTGCTGCTTTCTTTCCCGGAGATTAGCCGCCAAGTCCGGATCAGCATAGGAGCCCGCTGTTTCCGACCGCCAATCGAAGTTTTCCCACAGGGCTTCGCGCAACATCACAACTGAAGGAGAATGAAATGAGGAGGAGCCTACCCATTTTGCTAGGTCTGCTGCTGGGCGCTTTTGCGCTTTGTTTGCCAGTAGCCGCCCAGTCGATCAATGGCAGTATCTCGGGCGTGGTAACAGATCAGAATGGCGCCGCGGTCCCGGGTGCTACGGTGACTATTACAAATGTTGACAACGGGTCCAGGAGGGACGCGGTCACGAACGATGAAGGACTTTATAGAGTATCCGGCCTGCCGGTTGGCACGTATGAGATAAAGGTTGATAAGGCCAATTTCACAACAGCCATCGAACGTACCAATGTCAGCCCTGGCACCAACTCAGAGGTTGGAGTCAAGCTGTCGGCTGGATCGGTCAAGGCGTCTGTGGAGGTTACTGACACTGGCGCCGTTCTTGAAACGACGCAGAGTCAGGTTGTCAAAACAGTTGATCAACAGAGAATCCTGGAACTACCCGGTCGGAATTCGCTTAACGGCCTGGCATTGCTCAACCCCGGCGTACTCCCCAATCAGAATGGCCGTCCGGGTTCGGGTTTTGCCGTCAATGGTAATCGCACGCGTTCAAATAACTTCACCATCGACGGTGCAAACAACAACGACGAGTCGCTCTCGATTCCACGTCAGAATTTGCCACCGGAAGCGATCGGCGAGTTTCAGATTATCACTAACACGTTCGCTGCCGAGTATGGGCGCAACGCTGGTTCATACGTGAATCAGATTACTCGCTCCGGAACGAATGAATTTCATGGCACAGGCTTTTACGCGTGGGACGGCAACGGCAAGGACGCACTTACGACCGGCCAGCAGCGTTGTGTTACCAGCAACACTGCTGCCTTTCCAACTTTGACTAAAACACAGGTGCTGCGCCGGTGCCGTAACGTCACGAACGATACCATCTATGGTTTTACAGTGGGTGGGCCAATCAAGAGAAATCACACATTCTTCTTCACCAGCGTGGACTTTAACCCATTCAACACTACGATAAGCTCGGTCTCGCGTCCGGCGCTCGATGCTACCAGCAGAGCGTTTCTGCTGGCCAACCGCACTCAGTTTGCCTCTCCTGCGGCTGTTGATTTCATTCTCAACACTTTCCCCGTTGCGAATGACCCGACTCCGGCAGGCGGAACCATTGCAGGCTCAACCATAACTACCAGGAGAGCCGATAACTCGATTGTAGGACCCGTCACTTTGCTAACCTATAACCGCACCTTGACTCAGGGACTTCCCTACAAGACCGACTTCGGTCGCTTCCTGGGAAAGATCAATACAAAGATCAATAGCAAAGACCAGCTTTCGTTTCGTTACCTGTATAACAAGTCCACTGATGCCGGCTCACCGGCCAGCCTTCCGGGACTTGAGATCGGGCAAAACTTGATAGACTATTCCTTCACGATCAACGACGCGTATGTCATTAGCTCTAAGCTGATCAACGAGTCACGTTTTACCTATAGCCGCCGCAAGATTGATTTTCCAGAGAACCTGGATGCGTTTGTCGGTGGCGCTCAGCTTTCGGTGAGCGGTTCTTTGGGCGCATTTAGTGGCGGTAATGCCAACTTTCCGCAGCACCGTGATGACAAAGTCCTGGAGTGGACAGACAACGTAGCATACACGACCGGAAACCACGCCTTGAAGTTCGGCTATAACGGCCTGCGCTACGGACTAAACAGCTTCTTTGCGCCAAACTCGAAAGGCTTCGTCTCATATGGCAGCCTTAACAGTCTTCTGAATGATGTTTCCAATCTGATTCAGAAAGCAAACGGAGACTTTACCGTCGACGCAATTACGTATGAGCATGGCTTGTTCGCCCAGGATGACTGGCGCGTCAACCCAAATCTGACCCTAAATCTTGGGATGCGTTATGAGTACGTCACAACTCCCTTCGGCTTTTTCTCAGGAGCTAAGCCCGATACCAACAACTTCGGTCCGCGTGTGGGTTTTGCCTGGAATCCGAAGAATTTTCTTGATGGCAATCTGGTCCTTCGCGCTGGTTATGGAGTCTCTTACGATCAGGTGTTCCAGAACATTCTGCTCAACAACTCACGGAACTATCCGCGCGCCATTACGAACTCCATTACCTGCACCGGCTGTCAGGCATTTAGAGGTGTGAACAACATAGCGAGTAGTTCGGCCCAGGCCTTTCTCAATAACAGCCCGGCCAATTTCACCGGTAATGTCAATCTGCTCGACTACAGATTCTTCGCTCCTAATGAAAGAGTAAAGCAGCCTATGTCGCAGCAGTGGACGCTTAGCCTGCAATATCAGATTGCCAGAGATTATGTCGCCAAGGCCGAATACATCGGCACGAAGGGTAGTGATCTCGTCCGCGAGGTCGAAAAGAACTACGGTTTCTCGCCACCGATCGGCAATGGACAGCGGCTTGACCCGACCAAAGGTTCCATCCTTGTGGGACAGGGCATTGCAAAGTCCATTTACCACTCGGCTCAGTTCACGCTCGACAAGCGGTTTTCGAAGATCGATCTCTTTGGGATCAATTGGGGCAGCTCGCAGTTCAACGCGAACTACACCTGGAGTTCATACATCAGCGAGTCTGACGATATTCTCGGTGGCCAGACGAACAGAACGATTGCCTCAGACCCGCGTAAGCCATCGCTCGATCGTGGGCGCTCAGGCTTCGACCAGCCTCATCGTTTTGTGATGAGCTCGGTGTGGATTAGCCCGGACGTCTTCAAAGGCAACTGGCTGCTCAATCGAATGTTCAGCGGATTTGAACTGACAGGCGTAACAACGCTGGCAAAAGGCACGCCCTTCACGGTGCTGGCTGCTACCAATGAACTGGGAATCCTACCGGGCCAGGTCTCGACTATCGCCTTCTCGCAACGCGTTGGCCTACAGAATCCCAGCCGCAACGACAACAGTTTTACCATTGCCACTCTAGCCGGTGGGGTCTTGAACATACCGGATCCGACTGCTCGGTATATCCTCTATCCCGATAACGCCGGCATTGCCGGTTCACTCGGAGCAAACACCCTACGCACGGGAGGCACACAGAACACCAATATCGCAGTGGCTAAGAACTTCAGGACATTTGGTGAAAACCAGAGGCTGCAATTGCGTGCCGAAATATTCAACGTGTTCAATCACCGGAACTTTACTACCATTACGAACAACACGTTGAGTTCGACTACCAGCCCGTCCACGTTCCTGAATCTGCAGTTGGCCAATGGCATAACAGGTCGAGGGTTCCTCTTCGGCGCACGTTACTTCTTCTAGGCCCAGTCCGCCGGGAGAGCTTGCCTCTCCTGGCGAAGGCCTGGAATACTTCGCTCGTCGATCTGCCTGATGCCAGGTAGATCGACGGGCTTTCTTCTTTCCGAACCTGTGATTCCGATTCGGCATGGCGTAGTATCTTCCCCTCCAGTCAGCGTTAACGGAAAGGTCGCTCCCGTGCACTCCAGGTCTCCGTTTGCTAAATCTTTTCTGAACGCTTTGATGAGCATTCCAGTTGTGACTCTGGCTACGTACGCTCAAACGACTGCCCCGAATTCCCCAGCGCAGCAAACCAACGAAGTGGTGCGGGTGAACACTCAGCTCGCGCAAACGGACGTATCCGTTCTTGACCGCAGCGGGCGATTTGTCGAGGGATTGACACGGGAACAGTTCGAGTTGCGAGTTAACGGACAGAAGAGACCGATATCTTTCTTTGAGCGTGTAGCAGTGGGAAGTTCCGACGAAGAAGCACAGCTCGCGGCTGCACGTGGCGGACCTACCGACACATCAACCAGGGGAACACGGGCCATCCCTTTGGATCGCGGTCGAGTCATCTTTTTTTACCTGGACGATTATCATCTTTCCCCTACCAGCATTAATCGAGTACGTCAGGCCCTACTGCACTTTATTGAAAACAGCATGGGGCAGAATGATGAAGTGGCCATCTTCTCAGCCAGCGGGCAACTGGGGTTTCTCCAACAACTCACCAGCGAGCGAGCAGTTCTTCGAGCTGCCATCGGCAAGTTTAGTTACCGCAGTTTCTCGGCGCCAGACAGCGGCCGAACACCCATGACCGAATACGAGGCCCTGGCAATCACTCGGGAGGATCGCAGAGTTTTAGATTACTTTGTCGAGCAACTTTTGAAAGAAATGCTACTTCCTCGACCGCGCGGACCTTCTCCTGTTGGCAGCAGGACCCGAAGCCAGGCTGAAACGATGGTTCGAGACCGGGCACGATCCATCGTTGATCAAACAGCAGCATTGACGACCGCTACACTGTCAGGGCTCGAGAGACTGACCGTCTCATCTTCGGTGCTTCCCTGGCGCAAAGTGATTTTCTTTGTCTCAGATGGCTTTTATCTCGCCGATCAGGATCTTCGCCGCGTTACAGACGCTACTGCGCGCTCGGGATCAGTCGTTTACTCCCTTGATGCTCGCGGGTTGAGCACGGGCGTGGCCGACGCCGCGACCAAAGTGGCCTTCGATAGTACGGCCCGGCTGGCTAGCGTTAATGCGGGCGCTTTGAACGCCAGTCAAGCGCCATTGCAAGAGCTGGCAGCAGACACTGGCGGACATGCTTTTCTGAATTCAAATGCTCTGGCGGAAACGGTGCGCCAGGCTCTGTCAGAAACCTCCAATTACTATTTGCTCGCCTGGCGTCCGGAGGAAGGAGAGATAGTCGGCGGTAAGTTTAATGTTATCGAAGTAAAAATAGCCGGCCGGCCCGACACTACAGTACGGTTCAGACACGGCTACTTTTCTGACTTGCCGGCTTCGCATGAAACCGTCACCGCAAAGAAGAAAAAAAACGAATCTCGCGCGAAACAGCCGGACGACAAGCTGTCCCAGGCGTTACACGAGCCTTTCCCTTTAAGTGAAATACCGGTTTCGCTGGCCGTAGGTTATGTCGACACCTCCGACCCGCTGGCGTCAGTAATGGCTACTATCGAGGCAGACCGTACGGCGCTTGATCTGGCCAGCGGCGGTCCGCCGGACATAGAGCTGGAGATATTGGGGACAGTGATCAACGAACAGGGCAAGACGGCGGCAACATTCGACCAGGGGCTGACAATAGCATCAAGCGCGCGTCGGGTCGTCTACAATCGGGAACTAAAACTGGCCCCCGGCCTTTATCAGATCAGGATCGCGGTGCAGGAACGAAAACATGGTCGCATAGGCAGTGCAACCCAGTGGATCGACGTGCCTGACATCAAGAACGGCCCTTTTGCATTAAGTAGTTTATTCCTCGGAGAAGTCGACCCTGACGCGCTTCAGTCGGGAAAGTTGCAGATCAATGCTGACCATCGTTTTCATGCCGGCTCGAGGATTGGATTCATGACGTACATCTATAACGCTCAACAGAAGTCTGCGGTTTCTGATGTTGCATTTCAAATACAGGTTCTGCGAGACGATCAGCCGGTCGTGACAAAACCTTTATTCAAGGTGGAAGCCGCCGGTGCTTTAGACCCAACGCGTATTCCCTACGGCGAGGATTTTAGCCTTGCGGACTTACCCCCGGGTAAATACGTGCTGCAGATAACTGCGATTGATCGTCTGGCAAAAAAGAGCGTCACGGGAAGAGCAGGTTTCCTTATATACTAATGGCCATCGAATGAGTGCGATACTGATTGGGCCATTAGCGGAATTAACTGGCTGCGCTGCGGGTGCATCCTTATCGCGTAGCCGCGCATCATTCAGCGTTGAAAAGATCAAGATGCCTCACGGGATAGAAAGCTTGATTCCCTTGGCGTACAATCGGTACGATTGGCTACTTGGCAACCCATTAAATCCCCTTTGTTTTATCCAGACGAGGAGTCCTGCGCATGAAGAGAATATTTACAACCAGTTTCATCTTCGCCCTGCTGGTTAGTGTGGCGATGGCTCAAACAGCTCAGCAGCCGGCGCGCGGCCAGGAAGAGGTCATCCGCATCAGCACGTCGCTGGTCCAAACGGATGTGGTCGTCACGGACAAAAACGATCAGATCCTGCCTGACCTGAAGCTCAGCGATTTCGAGGTTTACGACAACGGAAAGAAGCAGGACTTGAAGTTCATGGAGTTTGTGGGTGTGGACACCGGACGCCGCACAGAGGGTACGCGCCCGCCCATTCCACTTCCCAAAGGCGTTGTTCCCGAATTACAG
This sequence comes from Pyrinomonadaceae bacterium, assembly GCA_036506395.1. GTDB lineage: Bacteria > Acidobacteriota > Blastocatellia > Pyrinomonadales > Pyrinomonadaceae > DASXRU01. The sequence continues at coordinate 17,739 of DASXRU010000173.1, forward strand.
TCCTCAAGTGGTGTTTCGGCCAAGGAAGTCCGGCGCGTGGTAGCGTTCGTCATCGATGACCTGACGATTCCCATTCAGGACATCGTAACCGTGCGTAAGCTGCTCCTTGATTTCGTGGACAACAAGATGAGAGACGGCGATCTGGTAGCGATCGTTCGCGTCATCGGCGGTAAGGGATTGCTCCAGCAGTTTACTTCAGATCGCCAACTCTTGCGGCACGCCATTGCTTTGATAACGCCGAGCACGCATGCCCTGATGAACTTTAATAATCCGGACCTTCCGAGGTTTAACGGGATTCCCCAACCAATCGGAGGTGGAGGGGACAACCCCATGACCCCGGATGCCGACGCGGCGGACCTGGGAACGTCGGACATCTCGAGCGCTAACGATGAGACTAACCGCCTTTTTCGCGGCCTCTCGACGCTGACGACGGCGGCATTCGTGATTGACAGCTTGAAAGAGATTCCCGGACATAAGAATCTGGTGATTATCTCCGGCGGAATCCCGATATTTGAAGTCTCGACCTCTGGTTCGGTCTATTCAAATGTTTCTTACATTCTCAACCAACTAACCGACGATGCTATGCGTGCCGGGGTCGTCGTTAATACGCTCGATCCGCGCGGACTCAGGGCTACGCCGGGCGTGGTCGGATTTGAAGCCACACCAGCAAGAAGCGCACTGGACATGAATCTAGATCCGGCTTTTGGCCGCGGCGGCACACAGAGCCAGGCGGTATTCGGCGGTATGCTGGCTGGGGGTTCAGAGCATCTGGGATTGAGTACTGTCGCAAACGCCACCGGCGGAGTCTCAGTGGTCAACACGAACAACTTCGAGGCGGGGATGGAGAAGATTCTGGCCCGCAGCCAGGGATACTACCTGCTGGCTTACACGCCGAGCGAAAAGTTCGACAAGAAGTTTCACAAGATAGAAGTTAAAGTCAGAAGAAGTGGAGCGAAGGTCTATAGCCACGCCGGTTACGTAGCGCGAGAAGAGCAACCTGCCGCCGCGCCGCGGACCAAAGAGGAAGAAGTTGTGGCCGCTGCCAAATCGCCGCTGACGAAACGTGATATAGATGTAACTCCAAATGTCACGATGAAACTACTGCCGCCGAATAAAGCCGCCGTCGATGTCCACATGCGCATCGAAGCCGGGAATCTGCATTTCACCCAAGACGGCAGTAAGTATCAAACCTCATTGGACGTCGTTGGCTTTCTCTTCGACCAATACGGCCGACGGAAGGGTGGCTTCAGCGAAACTATCAATCTCGATCTGACGGCGGAAAGCTATCAGCGTGCTCTGGCCGAAGGCCTGACCTATTCGGCGAGTACCGAACTCCCGCCGGGCTACTATCAGGTGCGTTCGGTCGTGCGCGAAGCCCGCTCGGGCAGTCTGGGCACTTTCTCGAAATATATCGAGGTACCAGACTTAACAAAGGGCCGGGTGGCAATGAGTAGCGTCTTCCTTTTTGCCGTTGATACAGCGCCCGGCGCCAAGCCGGAGCCATTGCTCGCGTCGAGGCTGCTTACTCGGAAACAGGAATTGCGCTTCGCGGCGATAGTCTACAATTCCAAACTCAAAGACGGGAAGCCACAGGCACGATCACAGGTTTTCATCACGCAGGGAGGTAAGGTGCTATATAGCGAACCGGACCAGGCAATCGTGAGTCCCAGCGCCGCAGCGGTCGTAAAGTTGGGACAAGTGAGCCTCGCCAAAGTTCCGCCCGGTCGTTACGTACTGACTGTGGTTGTCACAGATCCCTTAGCGGACAAGAACAATCAGACGCAGGCGCGCAGCGTAGATTTCACTGTAGTCAACTGAGGTTCGCGAACCCTTCATAAGACCACTAGTGACTAAGTGCTCAGGCAGCAAAAAGAAAGGGAGAGCTTCCCGAAGAAGCTCTCCCTGATAAGAGAAACTGCGATTAAGCAGCCTCCGGTTAGAAGGTAAAGCGCAATCCGAACTGGACGACCCGACGGGCCAGCGGGATGTATTGATTGTCTGCGAAAGCTCCTCCCACGACTCCAGCAGCATCCAGCGAAGTTGCTGGAAGCGAAGTGTTCCGCGTCACGCCAAAACCTATTTGCGGATGGTTGAAGGCATTGAACAACTCCGCCCGGAACTGAATAATCACCGGGTGTGTCTCACCAAACACTCTCGTGTTCTTGAAGACACCGATGTTCGTCTGGTTGATTGGCGGACCGTGAAGGTTGTACCGCGGAGAATTACCATACGGAGTACCGAATATCTTCGCCGCACCCGGGCCGTTGTAGATGAAGCGTACATCGTTGGGCGTAACAGACCTGATGATGCTGTTATTGAGATCGTTCAATGACAGAAAGCCGTTCAGATCCGTCACACTGGCAATCTTGCCGAACAAGAACGCATCGACCTGACTAATGCCGACCGTCGTCTGTGGCGCCTTCGGGTTGCCGATGAACGGCCTGAGGCTCTCGCCGCCACTTAGGTAACTCGGTCCCAGCCCGAGAATGTTGGCGTTGTCGAGTTGGCTTGGGCTATAACGGCGACCGCTGTTGTAAACGTGGACGGCGTTAATCTGCCAGCCGCCCAACAGATGACCGACAAACCCTTTCTGGTCCTTGTAGAAGGGCACATCGTAAATCGCGTTAAATGAGAAGATGTGCGGGCGATGGAGCGCCGAGATGCCGCGATCCTGGCCATAATTGAACGGATTCTGCGGCAGAATTGAGTTTTCGGAGTTAAAGGCAAAGACCTCGCTTGAGGTGTCAATCGTCTTGCTCCAGGTGTACGTTGCCCCAGCGTTCAGGGCTCTCTTGAAGAAGCGGCCCTGCCACTGCGCTTGCAGCGAGTCGTAGCGGGACGTAGCAGTGTTTTCGCGATCGGTAACCGCGCCAGTCCCGCGGATGCGCCCGTTGCATAACGATTCGTTATCCGCAGTTCCCGTGACGTCAGTGCAAATCAGTCCGTTGACTCCAGACGGAAGGATGCTGGTGAAAGTGGGGAAAGTAACCTTGGTAAATGTTGCGCATGTGCCATTGGCAGCCAAGGCTGTACATACGTTTCTGCTGAAGCCGTACAAACCGCTTGCAGCCCCTGCGGTACCGAACAGAAGCGTTGGATCGCCCGGAACACCGACAAACGGGTTCCTAAGCACGGACTGGAATAATCCCACTCCGTGGTTGCCAACATAGCGGATTTCTACGACGTTGCTCTTCCCGATTTGCCGCTGGAAGCCGAGTGACCACTGTTGCGAGTAAGGCGCGTGGAAGTCGGGCGCTACCTGCGTCTGGCTAAGGTACTTCGGATCAAGCTTGCCGATTGGCAGAATGCCGGCGGCCTGGACAAAGTTTCGCACGGCCGCTCCGAAGATACTATTTGGCATTGGCAGGACCGGACTCGTGACAGGCAACTGGCTGGCAGATGCCGCCAACGCTATTGAGAACGGTGACGAGTTTGCGACGTTGAGGAGAATGTTATAAAACGCCGGGTCATAGGCGATGGCGAAGCCGCCGCGAATCACCGTCTGATCCTCGCCCAGGAGTTTCTTCCAGAAGTGCGGCGTGTAAGCAAAGCCCACGCGTGGTGCAAAGTTGTTCTTGTCTTTCGGCGTCTGCGGTACTATCCGGGCGCTGAGCGGCAGTGCTGGGTTCCAAAACGGCGTAGAGCCGCTTTCGCGCGCGATCGTCAAGTTGGTAAGGGAATCAATGGGCTGGCCCGTGTACTCGTAGCGCACACCTAGATTCAGCGTCAGGTTCGAACGAATCTTGAAGTCGTCCTGAATAAAGTAATACTGGTCCTTCTCCGTGTAGGGAACATCCGGTACACCGAGCGCGACGCTGAACGCCGACGGCGCGTTATTGAAAATGCGCTGTTGCTGCCCTGCAAGAGTCGTTTGACCACTAACGATGGCAAAGGTGTAAGCGCCGCCAAAGTTGGGCAGAAACGGAACGACTGCGGACGTGTGCTTGTACTCGCCGCCGATTGTGAACGAGTGGCGACCGCGCGTCCAAGTTAGGTTATCCAGGACGTCGTAGAGAATGGTGTCGCGCCCTTGCGGAAGGCCGCCACCTCCACCCATCGCCCGGAGCGCGTTGCCGGTCAATGTAACACCCCGGACGGCGCTGGGATTGATACTTTCGATTTGACCCTCGCTAATCAGGCTTGGCCCCGGGATGCAGCCGGGAGCTGACGGGTCGCAACCGCCGCCAAAGTCTACGGCTAGTCGCGTTTTCACGACACGAACCTCGTTGACCATATGGCTCGAGATTGTCCGAGTCCACGACCCGCCCAAATTCTTCGTACCAAAGACCAGGTCGCCCGTAAAACCATTGGTTGAGATGAGGTCGTTTTGCTGGACACCGTCCTGAAAAATGTAGCGAACATTGACGTTGTCGTTGTCTGAGATCTTCACGTCGCCACGCAGGCTGTAGTCAGTTTGCTTATAGTTAAAAGGCACAAACCTCTCGATCAGAAAGCCCTCGACGCGCTTGGTTGTAATGCCGTTACTGAAATCAATGAAGTCGCGGTTGCAACCTGTAAAAGGCAATCCCGCCGCCTTGTTGGTAGTTGCGTTGCAATTCGAGAGATCCGTGCGCGGCTGCACTGTCGTCCCGCCGAGGGTAAGGATACTCGGGTTTAAGTTGACAATATTGGCGATGACTGGGCTCGAGGGAAACGCTGCGGACAGCCCTGACAGGTCCGCGGCGTTAATGGCAAAGCCAGTTGAGGGAAAGGTAAATGAACTCGGCTGCCTCTGGCCCTGATAGCTGAAAAAGAAGAAAGCCCGGTTCTTCAAGAGCTTGGCTGCTTTGCCGCCTTCGCCAAACATCGGAGCCAGAATCGGTCCGCCCACCGTGCCGCCGAATATGTTGCTGAGAAACCGATCCGGGTGACACGGCTGACCCGCCACGCAAAAGAGGCGCTCTCTATTGTTTAGAGAGTCAAGGTTGCGTTGGTCCCGGTGATACTCGAATCCGCTGCCATGAAATTGGTTGCCGCCGCTCTTGGTCACGATGTTCACCACCGAACCGAGATTGCGGCCATATTGCGCCGAGTAGTTATTCGTGATGATTTGAAATTCCTGAACCTGATCCGAGTTACTAACGAAGAGATTAGGTCCGCCAACGCTCAAGTCGTTGTTGTCCGATCCATCAATTTGGAAGTTATTCGAGCGGCCACGGTTTCCGTTCACCGAAAAACCCGTGCCGTTGGTGTTCGTGCCCCCGCCGCTGTTCTGGGCTATACCTGGAACCAACAACGCCAGAGTGTCAATGCCAGATCCCGCCGCGTTGGAGGGTAATTCCGAAACCTTTCGCGACTCGAAACTGGCAGAAATCATCGACTGGTCGCGATTGATGATGATCGCTTCCTCAGTACCGGTGATTGTCACTGTTTCACTGGGAGAGCCGATTTCCAGGGTAATGTTTCCCAGTGAGTTTTCCCCCAGCTTGACATCAAGATCAGTAATGGACTTCTTCTTAAAGCCCGAAGTGGTTTCTATTGTTAACGTATATTTGCCGGGAATGAGTTTGGGAACAACGAAATTACCATCATTCCCGGTTGTTACCATGTTCTCACTGCCCGTCAGTTGGCCCCTGGCAGTAACGGTTGCGTTCGGAACCGCCAAACCGTTTGGGTCCACGACTGCGCCTTTAATGGTGCCGGTTGTTTCCTGCGCTATCGCCGTGCCGCCGAAGGAAAGAAAAGCGAACGCCAGCGCCAGCAGAAACGCGAAGCTGAACGCCGGTGATCTCAAATTGCTATTACTAATCATTGGCTCCTCCTCAAGTTTGGGTTATTGGTTCGAAAACCAGTTCGGTTGTCAGAAGTGCATTACAGAAAAATGCCGTATTGCAGCAAGTTAATTCAGCCTCGCGATCAATTGCTTCACTTGATCAAGTTTGCCGGCGTCGGGTGCCTCCCGTAAGTAGAGCTCAAGATAATGCCTTGCCGCTTCTCGGTCACCCTTGCTCAAATAAAGTTGGCCGAGATGAAAGAGTGCTTCCGCGTATTGGCTACCGCCCAGGCTATAAGCTGTCTTCAACTCTTTTTCGGCTCTCTCCAGATTCGAAATTCCCAGAAGAGCTACGCCACAATATAGTCGGGCCGCCGGCGAGTTGTCTTGCAAAGAAATTGCTTTGTCCAGAACTCCGCTGGCTGATTGAAACTCGTGCTTCTTCACCAGCACGATTCCCAGGTTCAGCGTTGGATTAAAGGCAGCAGGATCGATATCGAGCGCCCGGCGGAGTTCTTCTTCCGCCTCGTCCAACCTTCCTTGTTCAAGCAACTGCGCTCCAAGATCGTTGTGGGCCATCAGATAACGGGGATAAATACTGACGGCTGTCCTAAGGTGCTCGATGGCCTCATCAATTTTTCCCTCTTTGCCGGCATTTGTACCTCGCTCAAATTCCTTTTTTGCCTTTGCCGGAATATTTGCATCGAGTTCCCCTGCGGAGACTGCCTTACTTGCAGGTTTTGTTGCCGCACCACTCTTTTCCCTTAAATAAATGGTAACTATGGACGGTAAGCCCCGTTGGATTTCAACCTTCTGTGTAGCTGTCTCGAAACGGCTCTTGTCGCCTTCGGCTACAACTTCGTAAATTCCGGGTGTCAGCCCGTTAAATTGAAACTGCCCCTGATTGTCGGTAAAGACACTTGCTTCGACGCCCCTTATGGTTTGTAGCATGACCCCGACGCTCTCAGTCAGGAACTCGCCGCCCGGTAGAAGTACTCTTCCCCGAACGCTTCCACCCCCGCTTGCATCGGTTGTCGGCGTCCTGCCACTGGGCGACCGGGTTTGCCCTGTTACTAACGCCGCGCAGATAAGCATCAGTAGGGCGAACGATGAACTAAATCCTATGCGCTTGGGATGGAGACGCATGACTAGAGGAAGCGAATAAGCAAAGCCTATGCCCTGCCTGCTCAGTTGGATAAGCTGAGTCTTTGCTTCGAAATAGCTATTCGCGTGAGGGATAGCCGACGGAAATTTTGGATTTTAGTCCAATTTTATGAAAGATCCGAATGATGCATTCAGTCTCTGAAAATCACTCTTCGGCCCCCCATCGCCAAGCCCGCTCTTAGAGAGCGGGGGTCTTGGTTCTGATTCGTCAGTTTCTTGGCCACTATCGCAACAACAGATTGTTCGCGAAGTTCCAGAACGTGAGTCGGGGCCTATAAGTGGCGTTGTCTCAAAAGTGACTCTGAGCCGCAACGCGAAAAGGCCTCTTCGTCTTAAGGTCTTTTCGGCGTAGCACAAAGAGTGAAATTCCGGAGAGCAGGAAGAAGAACCGGAATACGGATGGTTCCTGGCATTTAACAAGCCCCGATTTTTTTCTCGCCGTGCGAAGGGGGAATGAAGTGTGTTCTGGAATCTAATTGGCCTACGGCAGTATCTTGTTTCCTTTCACCACTTCAAACTCGAGCTGAAGCTCCTTGCCGCGAAAAATCGAAGAGAGGTAGAACTCCCAGAACTTTCGTGTGAAGCGCAGCGCCGGCCAGCGCTGATCCAGGTTCACGAAAAACTCAAGTCCTAATACGCGCCAGAGGTTCGCCAACGAAACATAGGTGCGGACGGGCTTCAGCGCAACATTCGTGTAGAAGGGAAACGGCGTACGATCCGGCATGAAGCAGGTGAAGGAGTAACTGTTGAAATGATTTCGGTGAGTGGGATCGGTCGGCCAGTCCGGATTTGAGTAATGCGGCGTGACGATTTTGATGTGGCCGCCCGGCTTTGTAATGCGATGAAGTTCTGAGACGAAGGCCATCACATCCGGCACGTGTTCGATCACATGCCGGCTTATTACTTCTTCAAACTCATTATCGGAGAAAGGATAGGGAGTTACGCCGAGGTCGTGAATCACATCGGCATCCGTCCGCGGATTCGAGTCTAAGCCGATCGCGCCCGGATATTTGTTGCGGCCACAACCAACGTCCAGAATTTTCTTGTCGCTTAAATGGGAAAGTTGATCCGACATGCGCGGCATATCAATGAGTTCAGTTGGGACTTCAACGAAATGCCCTGGAAGTTTTTTGGGACGTGCGGTGTTCTACGAGCAGATCAGACTAGCTGGGCCTCGACCTATGCGACAGCAACACCCCGTTCGCTTGTCCTCATCGACGATCCTAGGTAATCGCTTTCACCGGCCAGCAGGGCGGAGAAAGAGCGAAAGTCGAGAGCCTTTATTGGTAGTCCCATCTGCGCTTCAAGCTGATCCAGCCTCAGGCCGTCGAGCATAACTTCTTCGTCGCTCTTGAGCATCGTTCGCGGAATGATTATGAAATCACCGCGAACCTCCCGTTGTGATGCCAACACATCGCCACCTGTCAAAAGCCCGGCCACGCTGACGTCACCTCCGAAGTAACGATTCTCAACGGCGACCACTCGCAGCCGCGCGCCGAAGCGATCGTTCAATCGATTCATCATGCGTTGCAGAACCGGCGCAAAGAGAGTCCCGGTTATTATGGTTCCGCAGGGTGGTTCAGATTGAGGCGCGCGCCGCTCGAGTTTGCGCATAAGCGCCGTAAACTGATTGGAGAAAGCCCGCACCATGCCGATGCCGTCCTCAATCTGCGGGTAGTCTCCATAATGAGCACGGCCAGGAACCGCCCGTCCAGCTCGCAGGTAAATCTCGTCGCCGAGAAAAGCGAAGGTCGTTCCCAGGCGTTGGTGCAGGTCACTCTGGATGGTTCTTACCTCACCTATCGTGTTGCGGCAAAACTCGGGCGTCACCGGCGTCAGGCGCGCATCAGTGTTATAGCGCGTCAGGCCCAGAGGTACGATGGCCAGGCTCTTCACCCGCGGGTGAAACGCTGCCAGATCGTAGATAGTCCGACGCAGCACATCTCCATCATTTATTCCCGGACACAACACCACTTGCGCATGAATCTCAATTCCGGCCTCTATTAGCCGCGCCATTTTCGAGGTGATGTCAGCGCGCTCCTTTTCCACTCCCAGCAGATAAGCACGAACCTCGAGGTCAGTTGCATGAACCGAGACGTATTGCGGAGACAAGTGCTGGGCGATCACACGCTGCATCTCCTCTTCGGTGATCGAAGTTAAGGTGGTGTAATTGCCGTAAAGAAAAGACAGCCGTACATCTTCATCGCGAACAAAAAGCGAAGGCCGCGCATCGGCAGGATTCCCCTTACAAAAACAGAAAATGCATTCGTTGGCACATTGCCGCGGCACGATCTGTTCAAAGCCCAGCCCGAAGTCTTCATCCTCAGCCCGCTCGATGTTGAGCTCCCACTCTTCGCCATTCGTCTTGCGAACGTCAACCACCAGTTCTGTTTCGCCACCGGTTTGAAAGCGAAAATCCAAATAGTCGCGCACGGCCCGGCCATTGACCTTCATGATGCGATCCCCAGCTTCGAGATCGAGCTCGGCGCCCAGGCTCGCGGGTGCCACCGTCGTGATTTCCACTCCGCGACGACGGATCTGATTTACGGCTGGAGCTACGGCAAACTCGTACATAAGACTCCCATGGTTTCGTTGAATCAAACCGAGGCCCAGGGTTCCGATCGGTTTTCGAAGCTCTGAGACTGGAGAGTAATACTAAGACAATATTGATCGATTGAGCCAGCGTGGATTCGGGTTTCCGAATGGGAGGATCATCTTGAGCAGTACTTCACACTTGCTTTTCGAGAGAAGTTGGGCCTGAATCCTCAGCCTTTCCTAATGTTCCAGGCTGGAAATATGTGGCTTCTCAGCACCGAAGATGTCGTCGCTATCGGTCATCTCTTCTACCAGAGGATTAGACGCTGCTGGATTTCCTGCCAATTCCTCAAGCGCGTGCTGTGTCAGCAGTCCCTCATATATGCTCGGCCAACATTTCCGAAAATCCATCTCTGTCGCTGCGGGATGGCTCATGAACGCGGTCCGAGCAGTTTCCCACATCCGATAGACCACCCAAGCTCGCTTCAGCTCGTCCCAGAGGGGAGGCTCTTTCTCATCGACTTGAATCCGCGCCCGTTTTCTCTTTTCGATAATGCTAACCCATTGATAGATTTGTTCTTTTTCTTCCGCAAGAGATTCAGGATGTTCTTTACGGTAGCGTGCCAGGCTCCTCCAGTAATCCCCCGCTGAAATGAGTTTGCTCCGCTTGATTCGGTTGAAGAGGCGATGAAACATGTCGTTGGGGTCCTTTGATCTGCGTTAAGAATGCTGAACACGTAGACAAGGGGAACTTGCAGCCTAGTCATGAGTAAGAGCCCGGGGGGTTGCAAGTCACGGCGCGCGCGGATTGTATCTGCAAGTGCAAGTGCCGTCAAACCTCAAAGTGGCTGCCAGATTCCTGGTAAGAACTGACTGATTGGCAGACCTGCGCTGCCCAAAACGCAAGCCAGATTCAGTCTTAACGTGCTTGCTGGCAGAATTATTGACAATGATCTGCTAACGGCCTTACTCTTCATAAGTCCGCAATCTTTCGGACGGCCTCGTTAAATCCCCGACTGGTCCAGCCGACCAGGAAGCCATTCAGAAAATGAGTCAGAAATCAGAGACCCTTCCCAACGCTGCCCCTAACGCGATTTCGGCGACGATGGGCGAGCGGCGCGTGCTGCTGGTGGAGGACGATCGCGCCGTCCAGCGATATCTTCAGGTGATTTTACAACGAGCGGGTTACGAAGTGATTTGCGCTGCCGACGGGCTCGAGGCGATGAAAATAGCATTATCGCAGTCTATCGACGCGGTCGTCACGGATGCGATCATGCCGCATTTCAGTGGCCAGGAGTTTTGCCGTTTCTTACGCAGTTATCCAACTCTTTCGACCCTTCCCATAATTCTATTGAGCGCGTTCGAGAATAAAACTTCTGCGTCTGGAGGTGATCGAGACGCTGACATTTGTCTTACCAAACCTGTGGATCCGGAAGAACTAATATCGTGCCTCGCACGCTTGATACGCGAGAAGCAGAGAGCCTAGAGAATCTTCACTGCAATAATTAGCGGAAGGCTTAAGGTGGAAACTAAACGGGTTCTCTGAATGCTGCTCGAAACTCTCTAAAATCGGCGCGCACTTCTAAAACCATACTTTCAACTCGATCAAGCCGAATCTCAATTCTCTCCAACCGCTGCCCAATCGAACCGAATCCATTCCGAAGTGCTTCGCCATGAGCATTGAGTCGCTCAAGGATAGTATCCAGAGTTGGTTTCGTGGTCAGTTCTGACTCGCTCATTCCCGAATCATAGGCGCATCGGGCCTGGGGGCACAATTCTTTGTGTAGGAACGCCGATGTTCCCCTGATGCCGGGGTTATTGCGTCTGCTAAGCCACTAAGGCTGCACCGAGCATGTCGCTCAGCGGCGTGTACTCGCGGCCTTGCGCCAGGGCCACAGCCTCGTAGGTCAACTTGCCGGCGTAAGTATTCACGCCGGCCTTCAGGCCCTCGTCGCTGGTGATGGCTTCGATGAAACCTTTATTAGCAAGCTTCAGGGCATACGGCAAAGTAGCATTGGTTAAAGCAAAGGTGGATGTGCGCGGCACCGCGCCCGGCATGTTCGCGACGCAATAGTGCAGCACGTCTTCTACATAATAGGTGGGATTCGAGTGCGTGGTGGGATGCGTGGTCTCGATGCACCCTCCCTGGTCCACAGCGACATCCACTATGACCGCGCCGCGAGGGACATCCTTCAACATGTTACGCGTTACCAGCTTGGGAGCGGCCCCTCCCGGAACCAACACGGCGCCGATAATTAGATCTGCGGTCGAGATTGCATCCTGAATCATATAAGCGTTCGACGCCAGAGTGGAAATCTTGGAAAGAAAGATGTCGTCCAGCTCGCGCAAACGGTCGAGGTTGTTATCGATGATGATTACGTGTGCGCCCATGCCGACAGCTATCTTGGCCGCATTCGTGCCGACAACACCGCCGCCGATTATGACCACGCGGGCCGCGGGAACACCGGGCACCCCGCCCAACAGGACTCCGCCGCCGCCACTCATTTTCTCCAGATAGTGCGCGCCTACCTGAATCGCCATGCGACCAGCGACTTCCGACATGGGAGTCAGCAGGGGCAAAGCACCACGTCGATCCGTTATCGTTTCGTAGGCGATGCCAGTCACCCTGCGATCAAGCAATTGTTTGGTCAGCTCATTGTCCGGAGCAAGGTGCAGGTAAGTGAAAAGTAATTGCCCTTCGCGCATGCGGGGATACTCGGGAGCGATCGGCTCTTTTACTTTCACGATCATTTCACCCGACGCCCAGACATCATCGGCAGTTTCAAGTATTCGGGACCCGGCGCGTTCGTAGAGTTTGTCGTCAAAGCCGGAGCCCTCACCCGCGCTGCGCTCTACCACAACTTTATGACCGGCATCGGTCAACGCGCGCACTCCTGCGGGGGTTAAGCCTACGCGATATTCGTTGTCCTTGATCTCTTTCGGCAGTCCGACGATCATCATTTCGCTCCAAAAAGCGTTTTCACTCTCCAGCCAATCCGAGCTACAACAGTTCGTCGACGTCGATCTGGGCGCGCTGCAACTTCCCACTATAATCAACATAGACGGATTTCCATTCCGAGAAGATATCCAGCACCTGCGTCCCTGCTTCCCGATGGCCGTTGCCGGTTGCTTTCGTGCCCCCAAAGGGAAGATGAACTTCCGCGCCTATAGTCGAAGAGTTGACATAAAAGATGCCGGTGTAGGTTTCGTTCATCGCATGAAAAGCGCGATTAACATCCTGGGTATAAATTGCCGCCGACAATCCATAGCGCACGCCGTTGGCAACGTCGATTGCTTCTTCAAGAGAGCCCGTGGGAATCACCGCCGTAACTGGTCCAAAGATTTCCTCTTGCGCGACGCGCATGTCCGGCGCCACATCCGTGAAGACAGTTGGCTCGATGAAAAAGCCGTTCGCGTATTCACCTCGAGTCAAACGACCGCCGCCGCAAGCGAGTTTTGCCTTGTCCTCGCGTCTGCCAATTTCGATGTAACCGAGGATCTTTTGCACTGCTTCTTCATTGATCACGGGCCCCATTTCGGTGTTTGGCCCGGCGCCGTTCCCCACTCGCAAGCTTTCGGCACGCTCAACCAGCTTGCGCGCGAATTGCTTGTACACTTTCTTATGGACCACCAGACGTGATGAAGCGGTGCAACGCTGTCCCGAGGTGCCAAAAGCGCCCCACACTGCGCCTTCAACTGCCAGGTCGATGTCCGCGTCCTCCATTACCATGATGACGTTCTTCCCGCCCATCTCGAGCGAGCAGATTGCGTTTCGTTCGGCGCAGGCCGCAGCTACGGAGCGCCCGGTTTCGGTCGAGCCGGTAAATGAAATCAAACGCAGCGACGGATGTTCGGTTATTGCCGCGCCGGCAGTTTCACCATACCCGGTTACAAGATTAACTACGCCGGGAGGAATACCAGCTTCTTCGCAAGCCGCCACCAGATTATAAGTAGACAGCGGAGTGTCTTCGGCAGGCTTTATGACGACTGTGTTGCCGCACACCAGCGCGGGAATCAGTTTCCACGAGGGGATCGCCATAGGAAAGTTCCATGGCGTGATCAAGCCGCAGAGGCCGACCGGCTGGCGCACGCACATGGCAAACTTGTTCGGCATCTCGGCCGGAGTGGTAAAGCCGTGAAGGCGCCGGCCTTCGCCCGCGGTGTAGTAGGTGCAGTCGATGGCTTCCTGCACGTCGCCGCCCGTCTCCTTTAATACCTTGCCCATTTCCCGTGTCATGTCGGCGGCGAACCGGTCTTTGGTGCGAAGGAGAATTTCACCGAGGCGGAAAAGTATTTCCGCGCGCCGTGGCGCGGGAGTCAGACGCCAACGATTAAAAGCTTCGAGCGCCGCGCTGACCGCCGCGTCAACATCTTCTCTGGTGGACAGGGGGAAACGGCCAATCACGTCGCGCACATCGGCAGGATTAACATTCTCGAATGTTTCTCCGCCGGCGCTGGGAATCCACTTTCCCCCGATATAGTTGTGATAGGTATGCGCCGTAGCGCGGGATGCGCGTGTGCCCTTACGTTTAGCGGTTCGTTTCGCGAGCGCCTTCTTTGCCTGGGCCATAGGTTGGTTTCAAATATCAAGTCCCAAGTTTCAGGTTGATAACTTGAAACCTGAAACTTGAAACCTGAAACCTCTTTACTGATAACTGAACTGCACTATTCTCTGCAGCAACCGGCCGGACTCATCATCGTAACGCGTCAAGTTTAAGACGATTGCATCGCCGGGCTTGAGCCCGTTCAGGATGCGCTGGAAATCGGCCAGAGAGTTGACTGAAACGCGATTGATGCGCGTGATCACTTCGCGTTCGCGAATCGGATTCGGACGAGCGTCGGCCGCGATACCATTAGGATCCACGTCCTTAACAAGCAGTCCCTTCACTCCGGCCAGATGCCGCTCCGCGATAAGTTGCGGCGTCAGTTCGCCCAGCGTGATTCCCAGACGCAGAGTATTTCCTTTGAGAGCTGACTCTTTTTCTTTAGCCGGCGGCGGGCCATAGGGGTCGCTGGCGGCCAGGGATGCCGGGCGCTCGCCCAGCACCACATTCACCGAACGTCGCTCCAGTTTGCCATCCACGTCGCGCAGATAAATCAGGGTCGCGTTTTGGCCCACCGGTGAGCCGGCAACACGGGCAATCAGATCTTGCGCAGCCTGAATTGTCTGGCCGTCGAACTCCACGATGACGTCGTTGGGCTGGATCCCGGCCCTGGCGGCGGGACTTGGCTGCCCATCGCGCTCCTGCTGCACGTCCATGACAATCGCGCCCTTCGCCTCGGCCAAACCATAGACGCGAGCAAACTCTGCGCGCACTGATTCGAGCGTGATTCCGAGGTAGCCGCGTTTGACTTTGCCCGCCGACACAAGCTGGCGATACACGAAACTCGCTTCATTCGCGGGCAGCGCGAAACCAATACCGTTGTAGTCTCCGGTTGAAGTTGCGATCTGCGAATTCACACCGATGACTTCGCCGCGCATGTTCACCAAGGGCCCGCCGCTGTTGCCGCGATTAATGGCCGCGTCGGTTTGCAGGAAGCGCTGGAAGGTTGAAAAGAATTGTGATTCGCGCTCTTTCTTGGAGATGATTCCCGCGGTAACGGTCTGTTCCAAACCAAAAGGCGAACCTATGGCCAGCACCCAATCACCGACTTGAGCGCCGTTGGAATCACCGAGTTTGACAGTCGGCAATTCGCGCGAGGTCTCAACCTTGATCACGGCAAGATCCGTTTCCTGATCGATGCCCACCACCTGCCCGCGCAGCTTTTCACCGGATTGCAATCCGATCGTGATGCGCGTGGCGCCTTCCACTACGTGCTCGTTGGTAAGGATATAGCCCTTCGGATCGACGATGAAGCCGCTGCCCACGCCCCGCGAAGGCCGCCGCGTCTGACGGCGAAACATATCAAAGAGCGGATTGCTGGATGATTGATCGTCCTTGTCTTCATTGTCTTTTTCGGCAATATCCGGCGCCGCGGTAAGGGTGTCAATGTTCACCACCGCGGGTTCCACGCGCTTCGCGATCTCGGCAAACGAGGCGGACAGAGCTTCGGGTGCGCGCGCAATCTGAGCCTCGTTCTGCGCCACGGCCGGGTGTCCGGCCAGCATGGCGCCGATGCCAACGCCGGTCAGCAGGCAGGCAATGGCCAGCGCTGCGATCCAAACTCGTAGCTTATGCAGCATGCTGCGCTCTGCGTCATTGGTTTGCTCATTGACTAGTTCGAACATGATCCACCGCCTTTGTGAAAAACTCTTCGCGTTGCGCGCTCTGCTATCAGCGCCAACCTGGCGCGCTTCCGGGTCTTACCAGAGCGCAAGATAGTAAGGGCTCAAGTATAACCAAACAACTTGCAGGCGGCAAAGAACACGACCCAAAAGCGCCTTCCTGAATCCGCAGATTACTCAGATTTCAACAGATTGCTGAACAAATGTGAAGGCGGTTCCCTGGCATCGCTTGTGCCGCTCTCTGTCTGCGTAATCTGCGTAATCTGCGGATAACTTTTATAAGGCATCACCCGGCAATTGCTCGTCCAGGCTGATATCTGCATCGTCGCTTTGCGGCTCGCGGCCGCTTTTGTCACGCCGGTTGCTCAGGCGCAGTTCCGAAACAATGACGCCGGCGATAACCGAAGCTGCGCCAACGGTTGACCAGCCGCCCAGCCACTGTCCGGATCCCCACCAGGCAAGGGCGAAGGCCGTGGCGAAAACGGGTTCGAGGCTGAAGATAATTGCGGCGTGGGTGGCAGACATGCGCGCCTGCCCCCACGTCCACAACAGGAAGGTAACAACCGTTGCGATCAACGCAAGGTAGACTAATTGCCACGCAACTGTCGCTGACCACACTGGCCACCCAGCTTCAATTTCGAGAACTTGCGGAAGCGACTGGGTAGAAAACAAATGTCCTATTAAGTGAAGCAACAGCCACCCGCTCACAAACATGGCTGCTGCAACTGAAATCTGCAGAACCGTCAACTGCCTCGCGTCCATGCGCCGCGCGTACACGCTTAGTAAGGTCATGTGACTGGCGAAAAAGAAAGTGGCCACCAGAGTGCACAAATCTCCCTGGTTGGCAATGAATGCTCCGCGAGGGGCGAGGATCAATAAACCGCCCATCGTAGCTAAGCTAACTCCGATCAGATTTTCGAGATTCGGACGGACGCGCAGCACGATCAGCGCAACGAGGGGGACGAGTGGCGTAGTCAGGCTGGTGATAAAAGCCGAGTTCGCCGGAGTCGTGTACACCTGGCCCACGGCCTGAATGGCAAAGCCGCTGCCCATCAAAAATCCCAGTGTCGCACCGGCCTGCCATTCGGCGCGCCGCGCGGCCAGGAGTTGCTTGGGAAAGATTGCGACCAGGACCAGCGCAGCTAGTGCAAAGCGAACCGTAATGTATGCAACTGGCGGCCAGTGCGACAGAATGTCTTTGGCAATTACAAAAGTGGAACCCCAAATCAGCGTTGTTAGTACCAGCGCGGCATCGGCGGCGAGATTGGCTTTTAGACGCACGGTCAGTGCAGGCGCAGCAGGCAGTCGGCAGGAGGCAGAACGAAGGAAGTAGTCGCTTTTGTGCCTACTGCCGTCTGTCTCCTGCCACCTGCCTCCTGCTTCCTGCCTCCTGTTCTTTCACGGTCGGAGCAACACCTTCAAAACGCCCGGCTCGGCGGCGCGTTGCAGGGCGCGCACGCCGTCTGCGAGCGCGTACTCTTCGCTGATCAGGCTCTCAACGTCGATGGAATTCTCTTGTAACAACTGAAGCGCCGGCGCGAAACGACCGCAGCGCGAGCCAACAACACTTATCTCATCTACCACTATCCGGGCGGCATCAATTTCGGCGGCGCCATGAAAAGTAGACTTTAGAATCAGGACGCCCCGCGGGTGCAACAGATCGAGTGCCAATGCGAAGCCGGATGCCGAGCCTGAAGCTTCGACGACCACATCAAACTCGCGCCCGCGCTTTTGCGTTTCCTCAATTGACGCCGTTTCGATTCCGCGACTCGAGGCGATGCCGAGCTTCTCTGCGTGCTTCCCCACCAGCAACACTGCCGAGCCGGTTAAGGCCAGCACTTGCGCGCATAACAACCCAAGCTTTCCGTCACCAATAACCGCGACTCTTGTATCTTCGGTGATCGCCGTACGTTCCAATATTCCGCAGGCAGCGGCCAGCGGCTCGGTAAAAACAGCGCGCTCGTCAGGGACTTCGTCTGGAACGACATGAAGATTGATCGCCGGTAGTCGCAAAAATTCGGCGTGCGCACCATCGCGACCGACAATGCCGAGCACGGTCCGCTGGGCACAGTGACGCGGATCACCTGCGAGGCAAAGATTACAACGCCCGCAACCGGCATTGATTTCACCGACCACACGCTGGCCCGCTTTCAAATGGGTTGGCAGAAGCCCGACCGTCAGGAAGGGCTCCTGCTCTGGCGCCGTCTCGGTAGCCCTCCCTGACGGTCGTGCTTCTGCCATACTTTCCACCACACCAACGAATTCATGGCCGAGGGTGCCCTGAAATCCTGCATAGCCGCGACTGATTTCCAGATCCGTGTTGCAAACTCCGGACAACGTGACCCGCACGATTGCTTCAGGGCCAGGCTGGGGCTTTTCAATGTCGCGTACCGCAAGACGATGATCTTCGATCCGTAAAGCTTTCATCTGGAAGGTCGGAAATTGTCTAGAGGCGGGACTTGTCCCACCTTCAGAATTGAATCGATTTGAGCGTGGCCGGACAATGACAGGCAGGAATGTCAGTCCCACCTAGAAAACCTTTGTGCGGCCGTACGCGTTTTCCTCGGTCAGCTCCACACTCTGTTTGCGACCGGCCACAATGATTGGCAAGCGCCACTCAATTTCATTGTCGGCCGAAAGCTGAGCCACCAACCACCAGTTTCCTTCAGGGATATTGACTGTCGCCTGCCCTCGCTTATCGAGCCGCGTTTTCACTGAAGAGCGTCCGTTCATGCGCCGTTGCAGAAAATCTTCGAAGCTCGTGCCCGCATGCGGTTTGGAAAGATACTCGCGCTGCGCGGCCGACACATCAACGGGATAAAGATCGACCGGGACATCCAGCCGGCCCTGGTAGTTCGCCGGCTGGCGCAAAACGATCTGCAAACTGGTTCCTGGCGCGGATCGTGAATCGCCTCCTGCCTCCGAAGTCTGGGCAGGCAGATTACGATAAACGCTCCAGCCGGCCATCAGCAGCGCCACCGGCAAAGCCGTGCGCAGTATCACCAACAAGATTCCGATTACGGGGCCGTCACTTTTCAACTTCGTTGTCACTATAGGGACAGAACTATTTCTTCAGCTGTCTTACGTAACCGACGAGCGCATTGATTTGGCTCTCGGAAAGCTTCTTCTCAAAGCTCGGCATTTTGCTGCCGCGGCCGTTGTTGATGGAGTTGAATATCCGTTCATCGCTAACCCTGGACTGCCATTCAGCGTCCGTCAGATCTCGTGCATGCTTTAGTTTTCCTTTGAAAGTCTTCGCTCGGCCTTCATTGCCGTGACACGTTGCACAATGCTTCGAATACAGCGCACGAGCGTCCGCATTGTTTTGCATGCTTTCGCCCTCGGCCGCCACTGCCAGCCCTGTTTGCGAAGCGTGAAACAGTCCGAAGGTGCTCAGGAAAAGCACAATCACAATTGCGCCAAGCTTCAGGATTAATTTCATTGCTACTGGATCCTTTCCTTAGTTCTGCATGATACCCAAGGTGGCGGTTTTTGTGTATCGCCCGCGCTGCAATCTGCGATCCTGGTTCAATTTGAACTGAGACGTTTTCTCATTCACACCTGGCTTCAGCCAGGTGAGGGAATGCTACCCACTTTCACGGAACTTTCTTAACGGTTTCAAGCTGCATGGGCACGGTAACGAAAGGGTAAACCATTGAAACGGTTCTGTGTCTTGATAGGAAGCTGCGTGGTCACCCGGCTAAAGCCGCGGTGTGAATGAGAGGTCGGAAATTTAAGCTGAACAAGTACCCAATCGGCGGCAAGGTTGAAAGCTAACCAAATGCGCGATAATCTCAATCTCTAAAACAGGTGTCTTAGGAATCGTGGTACCGAAAAGAAGAGGACGCAGTTGGATAATTTCGTATCAGACAAGTTTCGTGACGAGTGCGGCGTGTTCGGAATCTACGGCCATGCAGAAGCGGCCCGCCTGACCTATCTTGGCCTGTACGCGCTGCAGCATCGCGGTCAGGAATCCTGCGGCATCGTCGCCTCCGACGGAAGGGAGCTGCGATCTGAGCGGGCGATGGGCCTGGTTTCGGATGTCTTCGACCAGACACGACTGGATCGTCTGCACGGCGAAAGCGCCATCGGGCACGTGCGCTATTCAACCGCAGGCGAAGTTTCGATTCGCGAAGCGCAACCGTTCCTGGTCATTTGCCAGCACGGACAAATTGCTGTCTGCCACAATGGCAACCTGCCGTTCGCCAAGGAAGAACGAAAAAGGCTGGAACGCGACGGGGCGATCTTTTCATCAACGTCCGACACGGAAGTTGTGTTGCACGGCGTGGCCCGATC
The DNA here is from genome assembly GCA_036506395.1 of Pyrinomonadaceae bacterium. Classification (GTDB taxonomy): domain Bacteria; phylum Acidobacteriota; class Blastocatellia; order Pyrinomonadales; family Pyrinomonadaceae; genus DASXRU01. Next base: position 37,673 of record DASXRU010000173.1, read on the forward strand.
GAAAGCAACTATCACCGAAGCGATTCCTGAAGTGCTGCGCGACACGGAAGGCGCATTCTCCATGCTCTTCCTGACGCCATCTTCGCTGATTGCGATTCGTGACCCGCGCGGCTTCCGGCCGCTGGCGCTGGGGCGTCTGGGCGAAGCGTGGGTAATCGCCTCGGAAACCTGTGCTTTTGATTTGATCGACGCGCGCTACGTTCGCGACGTCGAACCGGGCGAGATGATCGTCGTCGACGAAAACGGATTGCGCTCTTCACATCCTCTGCACAAGCAAGAGCATTCGATGTGCCTCTTCGAGCATGTTTATTTCGCGCGCCCCGATTCATTGATCTATGGCCGGTCCGTCAACCAGTCGCGCCACCGGATGGGCAGACGACTGGCTATCGAGCATCCAGCGGATGTGGACATGGTTGTGCCCGTGCCGGATTCCGGCGTCGCCGCGGCCATCGGATATGCGGCGGAAAGCGGCATTAGTTATCGCCAGGGCCTGGTGCGCAATCACTATATCGGACGAACTTTTATCGAGCCGAAACAATCCATCCGTTCCTTCGGTGTGCGGATCAAACTCAACCCCGTACGCAATCTAATCGAGGGCAAGCGCCTGGTGCTAATCGACGATTCAATCGTGCGGGGTACTACCTCAAAGAAGATCGTGCAAATGATCCGCGAGGCCGGTGCGGCAGAGATTCACATGCGCATCTCCTGTCCGCCGACGATCAGTCCTTGTTATTACGGAGTGGACACGCCGAATAAAGCAGACTTGATCGCGGCCCAGATGTCCGTGGAAGAAATCAGAAAGTTTATTGGCGCGGACTCACTGGGTTATCTTTCGCTCGAAGGCATGCTGGAGGCGGCTGGCATTAATGCTGACTCAGCCTGTGTAGCCTGCTGGAACGAGCGCTATCCAACCCGAATTACGCAAGAAGCAGAGACGATGCATTCACGCGAAATGGCCACTCTTCAATCGGAGAGTTAACGTGACTAAACACCTTCACATCGCCGTCAGGCTTATACCGAGCAAATGCTGGGCATAACATTTCTAATTCTGGTGCTTGATTCCGAAAACAAAGTGCGAAGCTCCGGCAGTTGGAGTGCGGGTATTCAGGTGCCGGGATATACAACCCGGGACCTTTCGATCAGGGTTCCGATCAAACTGACGATTAAAAATAGTTACCACGTAGTACTGGCGCCGGAACAACTCATTGGCAGCGAATCAATTTGGCAGGTCATGAAGGCCCGAGAGCTAACCGAAGCCTACGCCAGAGGCGATCAGTATGTGGTGCCAAAGGTCCGACGAGTGGCGAACCAGTTCGATCCCCCCTCTGCCGCGCTAAGAGTCATTTACTAAACTTGCAACTGCTGGCTTCAATCCAAGAGTAATTGAGTTCGTGACCATTGTGAGGAGCGAGTGAAAGCTACACGCGGATGCGGATGTGCGATTGCGGTCCTGGTGCTCCTGCTGGCCGCGGGCATTGTCGGGTTTTTGAAGTTTGGCTTGCCGTGGTGGAAGACCCGTCTGCCAACACCATCCGGCGGTGAACTCCAGGTGCACGTGCTCGACGTTGGCCCGGTCGAAGGTGATTCCATCCTGATTATCTCCCCTACGGGAAAGTCCGTGCTGATCGATGCCGGCGACAGGGGAAAGGGCAAAGTTGTTCTCGATGCGCTCAAGCGCTACAAAGTCGAGACGCTGGATTACTTCATCGCCACCCACCCGCATCCCGATCATATCGGCGGCGCCGCTGAGGTCCTGAAAGGAATTAAGGTCAGCACGGTAATCGACAACGGCGTAGATCTATCCACGCCGGTTCCCACGCCGTCACCGGGCAAACGGCCGGGTAAGGGCACCCAGGTTTCTGCCGGTAATGACTCCGCTAACGCCAAAGGCGCGCCCGCAAAACAAAAAGGCAAAGCAAAATCTATTACCAGCTTCTTCGATGACTACAAGGAGGCGCTGACCCAAAGTGGTGCGCGACACGAAAAAGCCGAGCCCGGGAAGAAGTATGATCTCGGCGGAGGCGCTCGCCTGACCGTGCTGGGACCGACTGAGCCTTTCTTCACGGCCGACAAGATGAAGGCCGGCGGCAACGACGTGAACGCGAATTCAATTGTGCTGCGGCTGGACTACGGCGAGTTCTCCATGCTGCTGATGGGCGATGCGGAAGCGCAGACTGAGCAACGCATGCTGGGCAAAAATATCGAACTAAAGGCGAAGGTGTTGAAGGTGGCCCATCATGGATCGAAGTACGCCACCTCGCAGGACTTCACTAATCGTGTGAAACCTGAAGTGGCAATCATTTCCGATGGCGCGTGGAATCGTTACGGTCATCCGGCGCAGGCCGTGCTTGATCGCTTGAAAGCCGCAGGTGCAAAAGTCTATCGCACCGACTTGCAGGGTGAGATCACAATTACCACGCGCGGCAAAGGCGACCCCGCCTACGCCGTCAAGCCGGCGAAAGAAGCAACCAGCGACGTATGGTTGGGGCGCGGCCCGCAGAAAGATGATTCGTCTCGATCGGGCTTCATAGCTTACGGAGACTTTGGACCACCACCGAAGCCGAGACCTGCAAAAGGAGAGAAGAAGTGATTTGCGGCTTTGCCGCCGCACAGGGCGGTAAGGCTCTGCCTTACCGCCAACACTTCCCGTTTAATACCTTCGAGGCTACGCCTCGAAGCCCGAGGCATAGCCGCACTAACTGATCGGGGCTTTTATCGGAAAGGCGGAGCCTTTCCGCACTGGGCTGCGGCAAAGCCGCTGACAGAATCAACTGCACTTGATGAAACCAACAACCTACCGCGACGCGGGCGTTGATATCGACGCCGCCAGTCAAGCCACCGAGAAGATCAAAGAGCTGGCGCGCGCGACTTTTAACCAGCGCACCCTATCCGAGATCGGCAGCTTCGGTGGGATGTTCGATGGCGCTTTTCCGAATCTGCAACAGCCCGTGCTGGTTGCTTCGGCTGACGGAGTCGGCACCAAACTCAAAATCGCTTTTGCCACCAATACGCATAACACCATCGGCCGCGATCTGGTAAATCATTGCACTAACGACATTCTGGTTCAGGGCGCGCGGCCGCTTTTCTTTCTCGATTACATTGCCACCGGAAAGCTGGCGCCGGAAACTGTTGCCGGCATCGTCGAGGGAATCGCCAACGGCTGCCGGGAAAATGGCTGCGTATTGCTGGGAGGTGAAACGGCTGAGATGCCGGGATTTTATGCCGACGGCGAATACGACGTGGCGGGCTTCATCGTCGGCATCGTCGATCGCGAACGAGTGATAGACGGAAAGGGTATTTCCCCGGGTGATGTCGTGATCGCGTTGCCTGCGGTCGGTTTGCACACCAACGGCTACTCGCTGGCACGCAAACTCTTTTTTGAAATTGCCGGCCACAGTGCGGATACTTATCTTGACCAGCTCGGTTCGACGATTGGGGCAGCGCTATTGCAACCTCATGTCAGTTATCTGCGGCCGCTCGAAGGACTGCTTGATTCCGGATTGATCAAGGGTCTGGCGCACATTACCGGCGGCGGCTTGACTGATAACATCCCGCGCATCCTGCCCGAAGGCACCGGCGTTGAGATCAAGCGCAGCACATGGCCCGTGTTGCCGATTTTCACGCTAATGCAGCAGATGGGAAACATAGCCGAGGCCGAGATGTTTCGGGCCTTCAACATGGGCGTGGGAATGGTGATTATCTCTGCTCCGGCAGATGCCGCCGCGATTGAATCTCATCTGAAGGGTCAGAACGAGAAGTGCTACCAGATCGGGTGTGTTGTAGAGGGCGAACCACGCGTCACATTCATCTAAGCAGGTTTAGCGATCCCCACCATTTCCGATAGACCCTGCACGTTTTCCGGTTACTTGTTTTGTAATCACACGATTTGCGGCCAATTCCGCGTAGAGCCTTTGGGCACAGCTCAACGGCATAAGCCTTGCGAAGACGCACTAGTGGCGTAAGGCCAATGTGGCAACCCCAGACAAAACCTTTCAAGACTGGGCATGGCCTGTCAGATAGTTTTGCTTGGCGGGCTTGTAAAGAAGGAGATGATGATCATGACCAAGTTCACCTTAATCAAATCAGTACTATTCGCCGCCCTGCTGGCGTTGTCGCTGCCGGTGCTCGCTGCCGCGCAGGGCACCTACGACCCGTGGGGCCGCAATCGCAACGACGATTACCGCCGAGATCGTAATGGGCGCTACGGTCGTTACGATGACCGTTATCTGCGGGATTCAATTCAGCGGCTGGATCGACTAGCTAAAGACTTCGAAAGAGAACTGGATCGCGACCTGGATCACAGCCGCGAAGACGGTTCTCGCCATGAAGACCGGGTGAACAATGAAGCTCGCGATTTCCGGAATGCGGTGGGTGACCTGAAATCACGCTTTGGGAATGGTCGCGATTTGAATCGCAGCATGAACGAAGCGCAGCGAGTTTTGCAGCAAGCTAACCGGACTGAACGCGTGGCCAGCCATCACTTCGACAATGGCCGACTGGCTTCGGATTGGTCTGAAATTCGCCAGGAGCTGCGGGTGATTGCTGACGCTTACGGATTGTCCTATTACGACAATGGCCGCTACGGGCGCAACGATGACATCTACGGCCGCCGTCGCGACGATACCATTTACCGTCGCAACCCAAATAACAACAACGTGCCCTGGTGGCGGCGCATTCCTGGCTACCCCTACTAATCCTAACTGTTCCGAAGCCCCGGCAGCCGGGAGTTGAAAGCCTCGTTCATTTTGAGTGAGCGAGGCTTTCGCATTCCTGAATAAGAAACAGATTTTCCATATGTCATTTTCTATTTCTCATTTTTCATTGATACTTCAAGCTAAGATTCCTCATTCAGTTTGAGTTTCGACAATCAGTTCAATGGCAAATGAGAAATGGAAAATTATATATGGAAAATCTATTTAGTGTTCTTAGGTTGAATCTCGTTGTCCTAAAGGTCGATGTGGGTTTGCATTGTTAGCGCCCGATGCCAGAATAGCGTCATGCCGGGCACCCTCTACGTTGTTCCAACCCCCATCGGAAACCTCGAAGACATCACCCAGCGCGCGTTGCGGGTCCTGGGCGAAGTCGATTTAATCGCCTGCGAAGATACGCGCCATACACGCAAACTGCTGAATCATTACGCCATCAAAACGAAGACCATCAGTTATCACGAACATAATGAGCGCGAGCGGGCCGCTGAGTTGTGCGCGATAATCGAGGCGGGAAAAAGTGTGGCGCTGGTTTCAGACGCGGGAACACCCGCAATCAGCGACCCCGGATTTCGTCTGGTGCGGTCGGCAATTGACGCTGGCGCGCGCGTTGTTTCCCTGCCCGGCCCGAGCGCGCTGGTTACGGCGTTAGCCGGCTCTGGTCTGCCGACAGATGAATTTTTCTTCGGCGGATTTCTTCCCGCACGCTCCGGAGCCCGGCGAACTCGGCTCGAAGAGCTTCGTTCGATTCCGGCAACCTTGATCTTTTACGAAGCCCCGCACCGCATCGTCGCCACGCTGAATGACGCGCTCCAAATTCTGGGTGAGCGCGAAGCTGTGGTTACGCGTGAGCTGACTAAAGTTCACGAAGAGATTGTTCGGGGACGCTTGAGTGAACTTACTGCGCACTTCTCTGCTTCCGAAAGCGTCCGCGGCGAAATGGTTTTGATCATTGACCGCACCGTGATTTCCAGCGAAGGCGGAAAAGAAAAATCTGTGGCGAGTGTCGCGGCGCTGGTCTCAATGCTGGAGGAGTCGGGTCTGGACCACCGCGCGGCCCTGAAGAAAGCTGCGCGCGAGATGGGAATTCCCCGCGCCGAAGCTTACCGTCGTCTGCTGGCCGAGCGCGGCCGTAGAGAAAACCAGGGATGAAGCGAAGGTAGCTATTGTTTCAATGCCCTGGTGGCGCCGGCACAATCGTAATCACAGCTTGATTGTGTGCGGGCGCCACGGGCGCGAACAGGAAGAGGAATAGCCAGAGACCTGAAGCTATCTGAGGGGCGCGCCGCATTGGGCGTTAATCCAGCCGATTAAGTGCAATGCGACAATGTTTGTTAGTACCACCTGCGATAGCGCTTGGGTGGAGCGGTAGTGGGCGTTTAGAGTACCGACTTTAGTCGGGCTCTTAAGAGGTTGAGAAAGACCCAACTGAAGTTGGTACTCTAAACACCCACTCTCATCGTCGGGCGATTACACTGGTAGTCAGCTTTTTCCTGTGCCACTCGATCCTCGGTCCAACCCAACAATTGCTGCGCGATGCCTGCGGCTGCATCCATAGTGTCGAGGCCACAAGCTGAGTTCAATCCCACCATTGTGCGGCGCAGCAAGCAATCCGACAGCGTCTCAGCCATCTCGTACGTGAATGAAAAGACGACTTCGGCGGCAATGGCGTCAGCCTCCTGGTTGAAAGTATCAGTCAGCGAAGGATCATTAGCGGCAAGCTTAAGGACTTCGAGTGCGCGCGTGCCGTAAATCCGCAGTAGCCGTTCGCTCGTTAGGGCGGACAATCTGCTTGCCGCTTTGAACTCCTTACTGAAAGACTTGAAGTCCAGAGTCACCGCGCCAGGCAACGGCACTTGATCGGTGGTGCACCCAGGCGCAGTCCGTCCAAGTTTCTTAAAAATCAGATCGACAGCCTGTTCTGACAGGCTGCGATAGGTCGTGAGCTTGCCGCCAACAATTGAAAGCAAGTCATGGAGTTGTGGATGCTCGCGGATGAAGTGGCGTCGCGTGATGCTTCGCTCGTCCCGATCATCGGTGAACGGCAACGGGCGCACGCCTGAGTAAGTGTAAAGAATGCGGTCGCGGGTCAGATTCGCCCGGGGAATCAGCCGGTTGGTTTCGCGAAGGAGATAGTCGATCTCCTGCTCTTCGATCTGCGGATGATCGAGATCGCCTTCATATCGAATGTCCGTTGTGCCGATGAGGTACCTGCCGTTCCAGGGAATAATGAAGAATGGCCGGCGGTCTACCTGCGCTTCAGTATATAGCGCGCCGGATGACGCCCCGGGAAACCGTGCCACGATTAAATGGCTTCCCTTCGTGCCGCCAATCAATCGCGCTGATTTTGGGCCGGCCTGATCCAGCACTTGATCAACCCAGGGCCCGGCGGCGTTTATTACAATCCTGGCGCGGGCTGACTGGCGTTCTCCGCTAAGTTCATTCACGACTTCAACGCCGCGCGCCGCTCCGTCTTCGACAATAACTTTATCTACTCGTGCGTGCGTGGCAACGAGCGCGCCGTGCTCGGCGGCGGAAAGCACATTCTCGAGCACGAGCCGCTCGGCAAATTCCACCTGGGCGTCGTAATAGAGTGCGGCGCCCACCAGGCCTTCGGAGTTTAGTGCCGGCGCTTGTTCGAGAGATTGCGCGCGCGAAAGCATTTGGTGGCGTGGCAGTGTCTTGTTAAAGGAAAGAAGGTCGTAAGCGATCATGCCGGCACGAATGGTCCACGGACCTCGGCGGGCGTCCTTATAAATAGGAATCAGAATCGGAAGAGGACGAACCAGATGCGGCGCGATGCGAAGCAGCGTCTCGCGCTCGCGCAACGATTCGCGCACCAGACCAAACTCACCATGTTCGAGATAGCGCAAGCCGCCGTGGATCAAACGTGTGGACCAGCTCGACGTGCCGCCGCCGATGTCGCCCTTATCCAGCAGTAACACCTTCAGCCCACGCATCGCCGCATCCCGCGCGATGCCGGCGCCATTGATGCCCGCGCCGATGATGATGGCGTCGAAGGGTTTGTTTTGGAGATCGGTGAGAAGGCGCCCCATCAGTTTGCGTCTTTGCTCAAACTCTTAGAACCAGCAAGCCCGATTCATCGGGCTTTCCCGAAGGCTCACTAGACCAGCGCTTTGAGCGCTGGTTACGCAGCCTCTACGATTTAGGCACAGCGCGCTTCAGCGTGCTTGCCTCACTTCGGCTTTAGCCACCGGCGATAGCAACATTGGCTAAAGCCACAAACGAAAGACCGTTGAAACGGCCTGTTCGACTTTGTCCGCCGCACAACCCAGCCGCAAAACGGCTGGTCTAGTAACCTGCGGGAAAGCCGCATGAATGCGGCTTTGGAGTGCGCCGCACCCAAATGTTGTGTTCAGTCCCGCGCCCATCCTTTGGCGCGTTCCACAGCCCTGAGCCACTCCGTACACAACCGCGATCGCTCAGTTTCACTCATGCGCGGCTGGTAACGTTCTGCGACTTTCCACATCGCCGCAATCTGTTCCTGGTTTCTCCAGAACCCAACCGCAAGCCCGGCGAGATAGGCCGCGCCGCACGAAGTCGTTTCCGCTTTCAGAGGCACTTCGATCGGCACGCCAAGAATGTCTGATTGAAACTGCATCAGGAAACGATTGCCAACCGCGCCGCCGTCAACGCGCAGCTCCTGCAAACGAGTTCCGGCATCGTGCTCCATGGCGGCCACCACATCGCGTGTCTGATAGCACATGCTTTCCAGCGCGGCGCGCGCCAGATGGGCGCTGGTTGTGCCGCGGGTTATTCCCACAATCGCCCCGCGCGCATAAGCATCCCAGTGCGGCGCGCCCAGGCCGGCCAGCGCGGGCACAAAGTAAACCCCGTCGTTCGATTCGAGCGACTGGGCCAGTGCTTCAGTTTCCGCCGCGGTGTTGATTATTCCCAGACCGTCGCGCAGCCACTGCACTGCCGCGCCGGTTATGAAAACTGCCCCTTCCAGCGCGTAAACGACCGGCTCATTTGCGATGCCCCAGGCAATCGTCGTCAGCAGTCCGGCCTTGCTTCGCACTGCGCGATGCCCTGTGTTCATCAGCACGAAGGATCCGGTTCCATAGGTATTCTTGGCCAGCCCTTCTGTGAAACATGCCTGGCCAAACAGCGCCGCCTGCTGGTCACCGGCAATCCCGGCGATGGGAACACTCTGGCCGAAGAAAACTGCGGGGTCGGTATTTTCGTAAACAGTTGACGAAGGCTTCACATCAGGAAGCGCTTCGGCGGGCACATTAAGAATGCGCAGGAGGTCTTCGTCCCAGCGCAGCTCGTGGAGGTTGAAGAGCAAGGTGCGCGAGGCATTCGAATAATCAGTGACATGCGCGCGACCGCCGGTCAGTTTCCACACCAGCCACGAATCGACGGTGCCAAAGGCGATCTCGCCGTGCTCCGCTCGCCGGCGTAGACTCGCGTCCTGGTCCAGAAGCCATTTGATCTTCGTGGCGGAAAAATATGGGTCGATAACCAAACCTGTCTTGTCGCAGAAGGTTTCCTGATGTCCTGCGGCTTTCAACTGGTCGCAAATGCCGGCGGTGCGCCGGTCTTGCCAGACAATTGCTTTGCCAACAGGATGGCCGGTCGCTCGATCCCATAACACGGTGGTCTCGCGCTGGTTTGTAATTCCGATCGCTTTGATCTCGCGTGCTTCGATCGCTGCAACGGCTAAAGCTTCATCAACCAGGCCAATGCTGACTTGCCATATTTCTTCCGGGTCGTGCTCGACCCAGCCGGGCTGTGGATAATACTGGGCGAACTCGGAATATGCGCGGGCACGAATGTTTGCTTCATGGTCCAGGATCAGAACTTTCGTGCCGGTGGTGCCTTGGTCGATCGCCAGAATGTAGCCTTCAGTCATAAGTGCTATACAGTTTGTTGTACTTAGGCAAGCGGTTTTCAAAAGCCGTTCGCACGCGCCGATGGCTGGTATACTAGGAGCAATCCGGTATTACGACAATGACTCCGATTCAAGAACAAAGCTCGCGCTTGTCTCTCATTGACTCCACTCCGGCCGTGCAGATCAAAGCGCGCGCACTTGAGCTCGGCTTC